>CAYOGQ010000249.1:962-1511 GCA_964403645.1 uncultured Ruminococcus sp. | reverse complement strand
ACAAATTCGATTTTTTAGAGATAGAAAGGAATATCAACACAATGATTACATTTGAACAGGTTAAAAACAATCCCGCGATTAAAACCTATATCACCCGTGCCGACGAATCGCTGATTGCGCTCGGCTACACCGAACACAGCTTTTCGCATGTGCTCAAAGTCACCTCGACGGCGAAATACATCCTGACCACGCTCGGTTATTCCGAGCGGGAAATCGAACTGGCGCAGATTGCGGGATATCTGCACGACATCGGCAATTTGGTGAACCGCATTGACCACGCTCAGAGCGGCGCGGTGATGGCGTTTCGTATTTTGGATAACATGGGCGCAAGCCCCGAGGACATCGCAACCATCGTGACCGCCATCGGCAACCACGACGAGGGCACCGCCGAGGCCGTGAACGCCGTCGCCGCCGCGCTGATTTTAGCCGACAAAACCGATGTGCGCCGCAGCCGCGTGCGCAACCGCGACATCACCAAGTTCGACATCCACGACCGTGTGAATTATTCGGTCAAAAAGGCCACAACCCTCATCAGCGACGACAAGACCT
>CAYOGQ010000249.1:0-952 GCA_964403645.1 uncultured Ruminococcus sp. | reverse complement strand
CGACCGTATGCTGCTGTGCCGTAAGGCCGCCGAAAAATTAGGGTTGGAATTCCACGTTTTCATCAACGGACAGCGGCTTGTGTAAAATCTTTGTGAGCGTTTTATTTCCTACTAAAATTCGACATTATTCACCTTATTGTTGTGATATTCTTTGTTATTGGTGGAAGCAAATACCACCGGTACATAGTTCAGCGAAGTGAAATCGGCGTTAATTTATTCGAAGCGCCGTGCGGATGTCATAGCGAAGAAAGGATCAACAAATATGGACAAAGTAAAAATCGCGGGTATTCTCGAAAGAGTGGCCGCCTTAAATGGCGTAAGCGTCGATGAAGTGCGCAGGGAAATCGGACTTGCAATTATGGAGGGAATGTCGAGCCATGACCCCGATACCAAGGCCCAATGGGCTGAGATGGAAACGGAACGTGGAATGATTTCCCCCGAAGATGTGATCGATTTTCTGGTTCAGCGGGCACAGGATCGAGTTCGGGATAGAGATAATGAAGAATCAGAAAAAACGGAGCCGTAAGGTTCCGTTTTCGTCTGTTTTTTACTGATCTCAAAAAAAGCAAACGTTTCATCAAGGAAATCAGTTTGCTTCAACGCATAAAATTACTTAATGCGTATCCACCCCGCCGAAGGCGGGGGGAATGTGTCTTTGCTTTATAACCGCCGCTTTGCGGCGGTTATAAAGCAAAGTGTTTGACCGTCAGGTTTTATTGCAATAGTATTAGTGAATAACACGCATCATATAGTGAAACCACTTGAAATCAACATGAAATATACGGTAAAGGGCTTCACTATATCAATAAAGGCCGATACGAAAAACCGTATCGGCCATTAGGGGTTTTGGGTGATTACTATAGTGATGAAAGTGGTTTTACTGTATTTGCTTTACGCTTTGCCTGCGCAGCCGAGAACCTCGACGAGCTTGTGCTTGACGAGTGCTTTGATG
>CAYOGQ010000248.1:0-1515 GCA_964403645.1 uncultured Ruminococcus sp. | reverse complement strand
TCAGGTCGGGATTTCAAAATTCCCCACTCCGATTACATGTTTGCGAATCGTGTCATCCCGACTCTTTTAGTGTATGGTGGTTGTAGCTCAGTTGGTAGAGCTCCTGGTTGTGGTCCAGGCGGTCACGGGTTCGAGTCCCGTCAGTCACCCTTGTTTTGATCTTGAGTACACGCCACGATTTTGCCCAGGGCTTGTTTTGAGTCTCGCGCAAGCGCGAGGTTGATAGGTGGGTGCTGTTGCAATAACACAGCCATGGGTAAATACTTGACGAGCCGGCTGTAGCGCATTAAATTCCCTGTAGAACCCAGTCGCACTGGAATGGAGTTTGAATATGTCAAAAGAAGCCGCGCTCGAGACACTGCCGAGACTTCTCGTATCAGAGATCCTTAAGGGCTATGATGATCCGTTCCACATGTGGCACGATCTAGGACCAGGGAAGCCGTTGACACGTGCTGAGATCATGAACGCAAGCTACGACCCCGCAGCGTTTCGGTCCGAGTACACGAAGAAGTACACGCACGATCGTAGTCGCGTCGGTTGCCCTGTTGTACGCGCCGAGCACATTCATCGTATCCGCCGCTGTCTGGAGAACCCAAGCGCGTGGCCTCCTCTTCGGATGTATCACACGCTCTGGGATAGTTTCTACCTGGTGGATGGACACCATCGCCTTCTGGCTGCACATATCCTTGGCCTCGCGACCGTTCCTGTTACGTGGGCCGGCGTCTGGGAGAACTTGTGCCGCAATTATCCGAAGAGCGTAGCCGCTGGGTTGATCTCTGTAGACGCACCTGGCGCTGGTGCTTGCTACTGGCCTGGACGCAAAAGCTACGAGAAACGACAAGCTGAACGTGCCTGCGCACGTGCGAGGTTGAAATAAGGAAAGCGGGTTTACCCGCTCCCAACACCCACACACCGACAGACCTGAGTGGGTCGGTGCCGTGCTTCGCGGGGAATATGTGGGCGGGGATGCACGCACGTAGGCATCCAACTCTTGAGCGACACCAGGGACGTGGGTTTAGCAGCAACCATCGTCTAAGGAGTGTCACCTTGAAACCGCGAGTCGGTTGGCTCAGCGCTGAGTTCGGCGCTGCTCTGGCTTCTCGCTGGGTTGTGACTTAGCGAAAGGTGTGGACGTACACCAGCTCAGGCTTCCGGTCCGGCTTAGAAGCAGCTGCGCCGGCGGCTACGGGCAAGTTCTGTCACTAGGCGGGTAACCACCGAAAACCCACGCAACGGCTGCAGGCGTGCAGCACGTTCGATGCGAAACTGGTGGAGTCAAGATGCATCGACGGGTGGGTAGCGATTCCGCGGCGGTGACTTTGGCGTAGCAGCACACCTGGTGCTCGCTTGATTTCGGGCGCATAGCGTCCATGACTCTGCATGCGTGAAGACCCCAGGCCTAGCAAGCTTGGATAGGCACGCTGTAGGCGGGAGCTCCCGCTCCCGCGGGCTATGATGAGGTTTGGTACAGGCGCATCGGCCGGACCTCTAGCTTTTGACTGCCAGTATGCGTAG
>CAYOGQ010000247.1:0-1525 GCA_964403645.1 uncultured Ruminococcus sp. | reverse complement strand
ACGCCGAAGCTAAAAAAGACGCTAAGGAATCAAGCCGGTTTAATGACATAAAAGCTCACTAATAAAATCACAGGCACTCCAATATTATGTATATTGGGGTGATACCATTGAAGTTCCGAGCTGCTTTAATCGCGATTTTTATCGCTGCCGTGTTGCTTTACGCGCCAATTTACGGCAATAACGTCATTGATACGGACTATGTCTTCGCACCGGCCAACGTTGGCGATATATATGGATTCGAGAACGATTCCGCCGTCATGTCTTACGCGCTGTCCTCTCTGCTCATGGATGCGGACAGCGGCAGAGTGCTTTACGCGAAAAACGCGCAAGCGATGCTGCCGATGGCGAGCACGACCAAGATTATGACCGCCGTCATTATACTCGAAACGCTGGACATGGAAAGCGAAATTACTATTACCAAGGAATCAGTCGGCATCGAAGGCTCGTCGATTTATTTGATAGAAGGCGAAAAGCTCACCGTAAGCGAGCTGCTTTACGGTTTGCTTCTGCGCTCCGGCAACGACGCCGCCAACGCTCTCGCCATCGCCTGCGCCGGCAGTATAGAAAATTTCGCGGAAATGATGAACCGCAAAGCGGCGGAGCTTGGGCTTACCCACACCCATTACGCCAACCCCAGCGGATTGCCCGCCGAAAACCACTACACGACCGCTTACGACCTCGCCGTGCTTTCAAGCTACGCCATTAAGAATAATGAATTTGTGAAGATAACCTCGACGCTGAAAGCGACCATAACCGGCAACAGCCGGTACCTGGTCAACCGCAACAACCTGCTGCGCTATTACGAGGGCATAATCGGCGTCAAAACGGGCTATACCCCCGCTGCGGGGTGGTGCCTTTCATCGGCGGCGGTGAGGGACGGCGTGACTCTGGTAGCGGTGACGCTCAACGACAGCAACACCTGGAAAGACCACGCCGCCATGCTCGATTACGGTTTCGAATTTCTCGAATCGGTGACCGCTTTGCAAGCGGGGCAGATTACCACCGACATCAACGTCGCCGGCGGCAAAACGGATTTTATAACCGCCGTCAACCAGTCGCCCTTTATCTGTTCGGTGCCGAAGGGCGCGGACATTAAAGTGACTGTTTCATCCAAAAAAATCATTTACGCGCCGATTGCGGCGGGTGATATTGTCGGTGAAGCCATTATATACGCCAACGGCGTCAGGGTCGGCAGTATCCCTCTGGTGGCTGTGCAAAGCGTGGATTATAAAAAGCTCAACTTTTTTGAAAGGTTCTTCAATTGAATGGAAAGTATAAAGTTACAAAAGTTCGTCTCCGACTGCGGGCTTATGTCGCGGAGGGCGGCGGAGGACGGGATACGCGCCGGTGAGTTTGAAATCAACGGGATTAAAGCGAAGCTCGGCGACCGCGTAGTACCGACGCGGGATCTTGTCAAATACAAGGGCGGCGAGCTTAAAAACCTTGATAAAAAGTATTATATCATGCTGAACAAGCCTTCCGGTTATGTCACCACTTTATCGGACGAGTTCGGGCGGGATACCGT
>CAYOGQ010000246.1:0-1528 GCA_964403645.1 uncultured Ruminococcus sp. | reverse complement strand
GTCAATAAAATATCGCATAAATGTAAATTCGATAAAAAAGTTTTTATACCTGACGCTTATTGACATTCAGCCTGTCCATGCTATAATATATGGGAATAATTATATTTGATATGCGATAACGAAAGGCACAAAAACTATGGAAAAGCTTTCCCTGACCGTATTGCGGGAAAAATTTTTCGAATTTTTCGAATCAAAAGGTCATCTGCGCCTTGATTCTTTCCCGCTTGTCCCGCAAAACGACAATTCCCTGCTTTTAATCAACGCCGGCATGGCGCCGCTCAAACCATATTTCACAGGCGAGCGGATACCGCCTAACAAGCGCGTCACCACCTGCCAAAAATGCGTCCGCACGCTCGACATAGACAACGTGGGTAAAACCGCCCGCCACGGCACGTTTTTTGAGATGCTCGGCAATTTTTCTTTCGGCGACTATTTCAAGGAGGACGCAATTCCGTGGGCGTGGGAATTTCTCACCAAGGTGCTTCAAATCCCGGAAGACAGGCTTTATATAACCATATATGAAGAAGACGACGAGGCGGGGGAGATCTGGCAAAAAACCGGCGTCAAAGCGGAGCGTATCTTCAAAAAGGGAAAAGAGGACAATTTTTGGGAGATCGGTTCCGGTCCCTGCGGGCCCGACAGCGAGATACACTACGACCGCGGCGAAAAATACGGCTGCGGCAAGCCCTCCTGCTCGTTCGGCTGCGACTGCGACCGTTATATAGAGATTTGGAACATAGTTTTTACGCAGTTTGACAGTGACGGCGAGGGGAACTACACCCGGCTCGCTCACCCGAATATCGACACCGGCATGGGGCTGGAACGACTCGCCTGTATAATGCAGGACGTCGGCAGCCTTTTCGAGGTGGACACCGTCAGGAATATAATGCTAGATTTTTGCAAAATGGCGGGTGTCGGTTACACCGGCGGCGCCGGCAGCAAAGACGTGTCTTTCCGCGTCGTCACCGACCATATCCGCACCGCCGCTTTTTTGATAAGCGACGGCGTCCTGCCTTCCAACGAGGGGAGAGGTTATATCCTTCGCCGCGTCCTTAGGCGCGCCGCGCGCCACGGCAGGCTGTTGGGCATTAAAAACAGCTTCCTCGCGGAGCTTAGCGAAACCGTAATAAACGAAAACAGCTCGGCCTACCCCAACCTTGCACAACGCCGCGACTTTATCAAAAAAACCATAGCCGTAGAGGAAGAGCGCTTTGCGCAGACCCTCGATTCGGGGCTTGGCATTCTCGAAAAGCTTATCGCCGACCTCACCGCGCGCAACATCGGCACCCTCCCCGGCGCGGAGGTGTTCCGGCTTTACGACACCTTCGGCTTCCCCATCGACCTCACCAAAGAGATAGCGGGAGAACGCAATCTCGCGGTGGACGAAGCCGGCTTTAAAGACCTCATGCAGGAACAGCGTAAAAAGGCAAGGGACGCGCGCGCCGCCAACGGCGAGGTCGGCTGGACCGACGAAGCCGACGAGGCGCTGGCCCAGGCCGACGCCGCTGATCAGGCGCGCCGGGAGGGA
>CAYOGQ010000245.1:0-1541 GCA_964403645.1 uncultured Ruminococcus sp. | reverse complement strand
CCTGGAGAAATCTCCGCCGCTAATATCACAGACGGCAATGCGGCCGTCTCTATCCCAGTCAGCGGTACTGTCACCGTCGGTGCTGTGGAAAAGGGGGTGGGCAGCTTCGCTTCCCCCTCCCCAATCAACACAACCTACATAAAGGGCTTGACGCTGGAGAGCTTGAACGGCGAACTTCCTGTGGGCTACGCATGGGATAGTCCAACCTCCGCGCTGAGCGCGGGAAATGGGCAAACCTTCCCGGCAACCTTCACAGACCTCAGCGGGAACTACGAAGCGGCCAGTGGCAATATCACGGTTAATGTGGCAAAGGCTGCCTACACAGGTACGACTACGGTAACTGACAGGGTAAGAGCAGGGAGACCAACCATAGAAAAAATCCTGACGTTGCCATCGCTGCCTGATGGCGCGAGTTACGGAACCGTTACGGTAAGTGGCGATTTGGTTGCCGGAGCGCCTTCCGTATCCGGCACGACGCTGGCCTACAGCACGACAAGCCAGACATACGGCGCAACGGCAACTATCACCATCGCCGTTACCGATGCGACGAATTACAACGATTATGATGTTATAGTGACGGTCACGGCAACGGCGCGGACTCCGCAGACTACTGCTAGCAGCCCCGTCATCGTCACCCCACCCGCACCGGACAAGCCGAATTCACCTACACAGGGGGAAATCAAGGTTGCCGGCACGGTGGACGACAATGGCAATGTCACCGTGAACATCACCGGCAAAGCTGTAGCCGATGCCTTCGACAAGGCATTGGCTGAGGCCAAGAAAAATGGCACGGAGCAAAACGGCATCACAGTAGTTCTCCGTGTGGACACCGGCAATAAAACAGGCTCTAATGTTACGGTCAATCTGCCTAAGACCGTGCAGGACACTATCATTGAAAAGAAAATTGTCAACACCATTGTGGTGGTAGATAACCCCGACATCCGAATCGGCATGGATTTGGCTACTGTGCAGGAAATCAACAAACAGGCAAAATCGGATGTCAACATTACCGCCACCCGTGGGGACAGTAGCAAGCTGACCGGTGATGCGAAAAAAGCCATCGGCAGCCGCCCGATATTCGACCTCAAGGTGAACTACGGCAATGGTAAGGCGGTTAGCAGCTTCGGCGCAGGCAGCGTATCGGTAACTATCCCATATACCCTCGGCGCAAATGAAAAGGCTGGGAATGTGCAGGCTGTGTATGTAGACAGCAAGGGCAAGGTACACTGGCTCACAAACTCGGTCTATGACAGTGTGAAAAAGGTACTGCGTTTCAGCACCGATCATTTTTCCACCTACGGCATCGGTTATAAACAGGCCAACACCGCATTTACTGACATTGCAGGCCATTGGGCAAAAGAAGATATTGAGTTTGTGGTAAGCCGAGGATTGTTTAGCGGCACTTCTGAAACCAAGTTCAGTCCGAATGCCGCTATGACGAGAGGAATGTTTGTCACCGTCCTCGGACGGTTGGCAAGCGCCGATGTAAGCGGCTACGCAAAGAGCAGCTTCAGCGATGTGAAAAGCGACGCCTACTACAT
>CAYOGQ010000244.1:345-1544 GCA_964403645.1 uncultured Ruminococcus sp. | reverse complement strand
ACGTTCGCCGCCGCCAAGGCCCTGACCGCTGCCGAAGCTGCCGCTGCCTTTGCCAACCTGAGCAAAGACTTCGCGCCGATGGCTGGTGATACTCAAGGCTCCGGCGTTGTGGCGAATGGTGTCTATACCGGCGCCTTCACCGGTTGGACGACTGGCGCAGCCAATGGCGACACCGTGCTCTTCACCAGCACTGCGGCATCCAATGCTTACGCCGCTGTGACGGCTCCCGCCAATACCGGCTGTGACCGGCATTGATGCCAAGCTCGGCGTTGTGGCTGGTACCGCTTCTGTGACGGACGCTAATGCCACTATCAAGACCATCACTGTGGATGGCTACAACACGGGCTCTACTACCGGTACTTCAGTTCTGGAAACTCTGACCCTGAAGAACGGTGGCGCCTTCACCGTGGCCAGTACCGCCAACGCGCTGGCGCTGAACCTGGAGAAAATCTCCGCAGCTTCGACATTGACATTTACTGCAGCGCCCAAGACGCTCAATGTCAACACTATCGGCGACAACCATGCTCACTTGGTTATTGCTGCTACCGAAACGCTCAACGTGAGCGGCACGGGCACGTTGCAAACTGAGAATGGCATGAGCGGCGCAGGCGCACTGAAGACCGTTAAAGTCACCGAAACTGCCGGTTTGACGCTGGATCCCAACCACGCAGGCACAGTCACTTCGGTGGACACCACTGGCACCACTGGCACTGTTACCGTCTCTATCGACGGCACCAAGGCTACATACGCTGGCGGCGCTGGCAAAGACACCGTGACCCTGGCGACAGGCACAGCCCTGACCAAGGCCATTGACCTGGGCGCTGGCGACGACACCGTGGTGTTCGGTGTTGCCGTGACAGGCTCCACCGCTGCTCTGAACGGCGGCGAAGGTGTTGACACACTGTCGATGACAGTTGCCAATGCTGATGCTTTGGATGCTGCTACGCAAACTTTCTACACAGGCTTTGAGCGTTTGACTCTGAATGACCAAGCTGACTTGGCCGCAGATACAGTCATCGACTTGGAAAAGCTGGGTTTCGTCAACTACGTAACCACTAGCGGTACGCAGACTACGGACAGCCTGCTGACACTGAACAACATGGCAAATAATGGCACTGTGGTGTTGACAAACACCACAGTGGCTAAGGGTATTGCAGTTGGTATCAAAGATGCAGCTACCGGCACTGCCGATGTTTTGA
>CAYOGQ010000244.1:0-335 GCA_964403645.1 uncultured Ruminococcus sp. | reverse complement strand
TGAGCTCCACTGGCAACTTGAATGCAGGTAAGCTGACTGTTGCCAATGTTGAAACCGTTAACATCAGCACGGTCGATACCGAAGTGCCGGTGGCTCCGGCTGTCCAGATCAAGAACGTTGACTCGCTGACCCTGACTGCCGACAAGGCCACCACGGTGAACTTGACCGGCGCTGCCGACCTGACGCTGGCCCTGACCGGCAGCACCAAGGTCACCAGCATCGACGGCTCGACCATGACGGGCGGCCTGACGGTTACGTCGCTGAACACCACAGCAGCCACCACTATCAAGGGCGGCTCGGGTGCTGACGTGCTGACCGCCGCCAACGGCACCACC
>CAYOGQ010000243.1:0-1563 GCA_964403645.1 uncultured Ruminococcus sp. | reverse complement strand
TCGGGTGTTGTTCGGCAGGTGACCCTGCGACATCGGCGTGGCGTTGTCTATGATCATACCGCTGTGATGGAGCAGGCGTTTGATAATATCCACCGCGTGCTGCGGCGAGTGGAAATGCTCTTTCAGTTTTACAATTGAGCCGTCAAGGAGCGTCAGCGCGATATCGTCCCAGCCGTTCACGTTAATTTCTTCCAGCTTTTCAGAGCCGAGATACGGTGTCAGCACGCTGTATTCCGCCATCTCGCAATAGAGACGGTCGATCAGCTCTTTTGTTGTCATATTCTCGACGTGACAGTCGTTGTCGCGGAGATACTTATCGATATATGCCTTAAGCTGCGGGAGCTTGGCCTTGTCGGTCAGCGCCGCCGCATAATGCTGCGAGACGAATTCCTGCGTCAAACGCAGAAGCGTCCAGAAGTCTATACTTTTTTCCATAGGCTTACACCACCTTGTCTACAATTGCTTTGAATTTCTCGTTGAATTTCTTGTCGGTGACCGCTTCGTACAGATGTCCGTCGAGCATCTGCTGTTTGACTGCGCGGCTGTACGGAATCGTGAAGCGCACATCGGACAGGTGCGCTTTCGCGTCGTCGATGGGCATATACAGGTCTTCGTCGGGGACGTTCAAGCCCTGAATATGCTCGTCGAGACGGTATTTCGGCTCGGCGTAAAGCGGAAGCTGCGATGAATAGTAGCTTATACTTTTCAGGTCAGGCGACGCGAGACGGATAACCTCGTCGGCTTCCTTGACGGCGACGCGGGCGAGCGGATTCGCAAGCCTGCTCGTGCAGTCAACGACGATATAGTCGGCGAGCGTTCCGAGTACCGCGTAAAGCGAACGCACCTTGCTCTCGTCGAACTGCGGGTAGGTGTATTTGTTCTCGCCGTCCTTGAAGCCGAGAAAGCCGAAATTCATCTTGCCCTTGACAGTGACAAGCTGTTTTACCACATCGTCCTGCGTGATCTCGGTTTTCGACAGCGGAACACCGACCGAAAAAAGGTCTTCCGCTTTGTAATTCGGGAAGATAACAGGAAGCGAAGGAGTCTCAAAGTCGCAGTATACGACGATGACCGTGCTTTGATATTCCTCGTAGATACTTCGGGCGAGCTTTGTGGCAAAGGTGGTCTTTCCCGAATTGGGTGATCCCCATACGGCGATGAATTTAGCCATTGCCGTTCGCCTCGCTTTCGGGAAGATATCCTTCGACTTTTCCGTTGATGATGTCGTTGGCGTATTTTACAATGTCGAACGGTTCTTCTTCGGAAGTCTCGCTTTCGTCGCCGCTCGGCTGTTCGGCAAGGCGCTTGAAATATTCATCCTGCGCGTCTATGAATTTCTGCGCCGTCGCCGCGTCGCCGCGATATACGAGCGTCGCGTGGATTCTGCCTTCGTTTTCATATTCGGTCAGCAGTCTCGCCTGCGCCGGGTTGACGAGAAGCGTCAGCGTGGTCGGCAGCTCGTAGGTTCCGTCCTCGTTAGGTGTCAGCTCGTCCTTGTCGTAGCCTTCCGCCGTGGTGGAGGTGATGACCTTCACATATGTGAGCGCGGATGGGATGACGGCT
>CAYOGQ010000242.1:0-1571 GCA_964403645.1 uncultured Ruminococcus sp. | reverse complement strand
TCGTCAAAAAGAATATAGTTTTCCACCAGATCAATAAAATTTGCCTTGTCGCAAACACCCTTGAGCAGTGTTTCCATATCCACCACGCCCGGTTCATCTTCCGCAAGACGTTTCCATTCGTGGAAATGCTCAAAGCGGCTGGTTACCGAGCCGATTTTCGCCACAACGCCGTTGGCCAGGGCCACAATGGCGTTGTGATAGAAAAGGTGCGGCACGGTGTCTTTATAATCCTTGAAATTCTTCTCATAGGCAACACGGATGTCCCGGCCCACGGTCTTGAGTTCCATAAACAAAAGCGGCAGGCCGTTGACAAACCCCATGATGTCTGCGCGGCGGCGGTAGAGATCGCCCCGCACCCACAATTCCCGTACGCAAAGGAAATCGTTCTTATGAGGATTGGTAAAATCCAGAACCCGCAGGCGCTCCTTCACCCGCTCGCCTTTGTCATTACGAAAAGAAACCTGCACTCCGTCGCGCAGAAGATTGTATTTGTCGCGGTTTGTGGCGATAAGCGACTGCATGGCCGTGGTTGCGACAATCTGTCGCACTGCATCGTCGTAAGCTTCGTCGGGCAGACCGGTGTTTAAATCTATCAGCTTTTTGCGGAGGATTCTTGTGAGCACCACCTCCCGGTCGGAGGCGCGACCCAGAAGACTATTCGGCCCGAAATCCTCATTGTTGTATGCATAGACCGATTGCCAGCCGAGTTTTTGCTCCATGTATTCGGCGGTGGTTTGTTGGACGAGGGTGTCTTCGGTGTATTGCGTCATCTATTCTCCATTCCGGCCAATTGCCCGTAGGGGCGAATAATTATTCGCCCCTACAATCCGTCAATGTATGCCCAAATCGCCATTGTTGTTTAAAATCATTCGCCCCTACATAGATGGTCATACGGCAATTTCTCCATTCATCAGACGCGGGAGAAGCAGGTCGCGAGCGCGGGTAAGTTGTCTATTCTGCATTGATAGGTTATCCATTTGCGACAGCATCGGCAATACATTTTCTGTGAATAGATCAGTAATCTTCTTGTCGGGAACAACAAAAGGAATCATCTTGAAGGTGTCAACAATGATTGCATCGAAGACAGCACCCACTGCCCGACTGCGAAACTGTTCAATGTTTTCGACTAATGCAAAATATGTAAAATACTGGTTGAGGGGCGTCCTGGCAACAAGCGCATAGCATGATTGATTCATTGCCATCTGTCGCTGGGCAAGATTTATCTTCCCGACAGTGCCTCTTGCTGTTATAAAGAGCGTGTCTTTGTCATAGAGTTTGCTGTTACAATTTTTTAGTCCTTCTTGAGTTATCGTTTTCTCTGTTTCAAATACGTAAGCATAATTAACTGAATCCTTGGGCGTAAAGAAAGGGATATCACCATCCCAATATGCAGGATTGGTTGTCTTAGGTGTGCCGCCGCTTAAAACGTCCATAACCTCTATAGCTGTCTTTTTTTCCCACTCCACCGGAATGCCGTTTATGATTTTGGTGTGTTCGTGACCGGGGAAGCGGAGGTGGACGAACCATTCCTTGTATAAGAGTCGCGCCGCCTGCTCCAGAAGCTGAATCCG
>CAYOGQ010000241.1:307-1578 GCA_964403645.1 uncultured Ruminococcus sp. | reverse complement strand
TCTTGCGTCTCTGATTGATAGCATCGTTGATGGCATCAATAGTCATGAGAATCTGCTCGTTTTCCAGTTTGTATCTGCCGTCAACAGTCAGATTGCGCTTCAGCTCACGGGCTTTATTCGCGCCAGCAAGAGCGGTCAGCTTAGCGACGAGCTGGTCGCTTTTTCCTTTGGTCATGAACTTGGCCGACATGACAGCATCAATCAATAGCTTCAGCTCTGCAATATCGAAGTCGCGCTCGATATAGTTGTACTGATTCTGCGAGGATCTGACAGCTTGGATGCTGATTCCGGCTTGCTGCAGCATCTCAATATCGCTCTTGATAGTGGTACGGTGAGTCTCCATACCATACTCATTCTTGAGAATGGAGCAGAGCTGGGAAGTAGTCAGATAATGATCCTCATCGGTGCGTTCCTTCAGTATCTGTATCAGATAAATTGGTCTTAATTTAGCATCTGTATCCATATAAACACCTCAGTTAGCCTGGTATTTCTCAAGTGCGTCCTTGTATGTAGAAGCGCTTTCCTCAGCAAATCTGGTTCTGTTTTCAAGAAGTTCTGAAAACTTGGAATATAGGCTCCGATATATTATCTTATGTGCCTCGTTTAAGACATCCTGGTCCCCAATAGGATCCATCTCAAATGGTTCGTCGGATGATGTTGCGAGGTTTAACAAATAGAGCACATCATCCTTTGTCATTTTATCGACTTGCTCCATATCACCATTATTACGAAGGAAAAGGCCCTTACCATTTTCAATTTTCAAGCATTTCATACTCTCTGCGCCTTTCGTCATATGCTATTTCACCAGCTTCTAAGCAGTTCAGCATGGCCTCTAAATTGCTAATTCTATCGCCGGCACAATTTACCAGTTCTTTATTGCCAGGCTCTCCGTAGAAGACATCATAGTGAGCTTCTTTTCCAGTAATCGTCCGCACTGTGTTTATTACGAAGTCCGGGTGGATAGAAGCACCAACGGTACTATTATGTGTAACGATTACTACCGGCATCTGTTGTGAGATTTCCTTGATAATATGGTTTACACGTTCCTTGAGAAAGATGTTGTCGAAAGAAGATTCTGGCTCATCTATTAGCAACATATCGTATTGGTATGCATCGTTAATCTCCTGCAAGAGGTTAAACTCGGCTCTTTCTCCACCAGAGACCTCACATCCATAACTGTTCAAGATTACGTGCTCAACTTTAGCAAAATACTCATAATACTTATCGTTTGAAAGTTCGGGTATTTGTTTTAAGCCCAGCAAGAAAGCATA
>CAYOGQ010000241.1:0-297 GCA_964403645.1 uncultured Ruminococcus sp. | reverse complement strand
ATAGTCGAAAACGTGACGACTCGACCGCTATGTGTTTTTAATTCACCAGCTCCGTTGTATTTCCGTTTTCGCGCTTGAATCTTAAAGCCCTCGATTTCTTTTTCGTGTATTACGCTTTCACTCTGCAGTGCTCTTACTATTCGATTGAATTTATCAACCTTTACCGAATCCATCTGGACCTTATAAAAATCAACATCTTCAACTCTGGTAGCAGCAGTCCTTGATTGTAGACCACGCTTGACATCAGAAAGCAAATCGTTTACCCATAACTTTTTTAACACCAATTCGCGCTCGGAT
>CAYOGQ010000240.1:0-1591 GCA_964403645.1 uncultured Ruminococcus sp. | reverse complement strand
GTCATAGCGGTGTTCGGGCTGAACTTGGTTTCAGAAGTGCCGCTGAACAATCCATGGCTTACCACAAACTCAATATCCCCCTTTGCCCAATGATCTGCAATGTCCGTAAATGCGGTGTTAGTCTGTTTATAGCCGATGCCGTAGGTGGAAAAATGATCGGTGCTGAAACGCAGTACCTTTTCCACACTGTCATAGACTGAGTTTGTAAGCCAGTGTACCTTGCCCTTGCTGTCTACATAGACCGCCTGCACATTCCCGGACTTTTCATTTGCACCAAGGGTGTACGGGATGGTTACCGATACGCTGCCAGTGCCAAAGTTTTGCACCTATTTGCCGCTGCCGTAGTTTACCTTGAGGTCGAATACCGGGCGGCTGCCAATGGCTTTTTTCGCATCACCGGTCAGCTTGCTACTGTCCCCACGGGTGGCAGTGATGTTGACATCTGATTTTGCCTGTTTGTTGATTTCCTGCACGGTAGCCAAATCCATGCCGATTCTGATGTTGGGGTTATCCACCACCACAATGGTGTTGGCAATTTTCTTCGCAATGATGGTATCCTGCACCGTCTTAGGCAGATTGACCGTAACATAGGAACCGGTCTTGCTTGCGGTATCCACACGGAGCACCACCGTGATTCCGTTTTTTTCGTTGCCGTTTTTCTTTGCTTCCGCCAAAGCCTTTTCAAAGGCATCGACCACAGTTTTGCCAGTGATGTTTACAGTGATGTTGCCCTTGCTGTCCACTGTGCCGGAAACCCTGATTTCCCCCTGTGTAGGGGAATTCGGCTTGTCCGGGGCGGGTGGGGTGACGATGACGGAGCTGCTGTTGTCGTTTGAGGAGCTTCCGCCGCCGCTTCCAGAGCCACCGCCGCCGGTGTAAGTCCAATGGGCATAGTAGGTCACATTTGCACTGACGGTTGTGCTTGCAGAGATTTGAGTTCCGCCGCTTGCCGCCGTATACCAGCCGTCAAAGCTGTAACTGCCAGAACGTGTCGGTGTCGGGAGCGTTCCTACCGCTGTGCCGGATGCAACTGAGCGTGATGTTTCACTGACCGTGCCTCCGTTCGGGTTGAAGGTGACGGTGTAGTCTGGAACCGCCGTTACAGAGAAGCTCAGTTCTACCGTAGCGTTGGTGCTGTGGTCGGTGCTTACGGTCAGGGTGTCATTGTAATTACCCACCGCAAGGTCGACCTTCGGTGCAACGGTAAAGGTAGCCGTACCGCCTGCCTCCAGCGTGGTGGTACTGAGCGTGCCTATCGTGTAGTTGGTGCTGGTCGGCTGGATCAGCGTTACGCTGGAATTTCCGGTGTTTGTGATGGTGACGGTCTGCGCTGCCGGGGCGCTGTAGCTCACTAATAGTGAACCGAAGTTCTTGCTGGCCGGATTCGCTGTGATGGTGTAGGTAGCTGCGTCGGTTGTCACCTCGAAGCCTGCGCTGGCCTCTGAGGGTTCTGTATCGCACTTCTCAGTGATCCTTTGATAAAAGGTATACTTTGTGTTTTCATTCAGACCGGCAAACGTATTGGCTGCTTGCCAGTTGATGCCATCCTTAGAGAAATCATAATTACTGTTTGCCGTCAGCATTACATAGC
>CAYOGQ010000239.1:1365-1592 GCA_964403645.1 uncultured Ruminococcus sp. | reverse complement strand
TGTGCTTTAGGCGATTTCCGGGTTCGCCGAAAATCGAGTTCCAATAGGGCGAATCGTCGCGGTGCTCGATACCGTAGGAGCCCGAAAGTCCCGCCGCTTTGCCGAAAACACCGCTTTCCCACATCGCCGTTTTAAGTGCGCCGTACCCGCCCATGGACAACCCGGCAATCCAGGTTTCCTCGCGTTTTTTGGACATCTTGGGGAAAAAGCCGCGGCAGACGGCGGGC
>CAYOGQ010000239.1:311-1353 GCA_964403645.1 uncultured Ruminococcus sp. | reverse complement strand
GTTCTTATATGCGGCGTAACGCTCTATGGAGGTGCGGCGCTGCCAGATAGTCTGATCGTCGCTCATGCCGTGGAGCAGGTAAAGGGTCGGGAAGGTTTCGCCCGAACGCTCCTCCAAGCCGATCTGCTCGGAGGTGGTCTGCGGGATAACAACCTCCATGTTCATGCACATCCCGAGGACGTTGGAAAAGAAATCAACGCGCATCAGCGCCATGGTCAACACTCTCCTTGTCAATAAATTTTTTATATATAATGTTAATGATATAAATCGCCGCTATCCCGAAAATAGTTCCGATCACCGCTCCGCCCAGCACGTCGGTGAGGTAATGCACCTGTAAATAAAGCCTTGAAAAGCCGATTAACGCGGCAACGGTCAAAGCCGCTGCGCCGAAACGGCGCTTGTCGTAATGATACAACACCGTCGCCGACATAAAGGAGGTGAGGGTATGCCCGGAGGGGAATGAGTATTCGCCGGGCTTTTTAATCATCAGCTCCAACGAGGGATCGTAGACGTAAGGACGCTCCCGCGCTATCAGCGGCTTTAACGTCAGATTGTTAAGAAGAAGGCACATGACAAGCCCGAAAGCCAGCGTGACACCGCACTTCCGTGTCTTTTTAAAGCACAAGAGTATGATCGCCGCAGCGATCCAAACCCAGCCGGAATTGCCGAGAGAGGTTATCTTCGGCATTATATAATCCAAAAAAGGGCATTTTATCACTTGAATCGCTTTAATTATACTTATTTCAAAATCGTTGAAATTCATATCGCCGCCACCGAAACCTCTCCGCTGTCCAGCGTCATTATACCGCCTTCGACCGCAACAACCAGCCGGTAACGCTCGTCCACGCCGAGTACGTTTCCGGTATAGTTCACGCCGTTTTGCGTAAAAGCGACATCCTTCCCGGTGAGGATGGACCTGGATCGGTATTGCGAAAGATAACCGCCGCCGCGAAGCGACGCTGGGGTGAAGTCGAGCGTTTCGGTAATCAGGCGGATAAGCCGATCGTTATCGACTTTCACATATCCCGCTCTGTAGCTCAGA
>CAYOGQ010000239.1:0-301 GCA_964403645.1 uncultured Ruminococcus sp. | reverse complement strand
GCTTTGTCACTTAAATTTTTGGGAATGCCTTTTTCCGAAAGGTTTATGCCCACCCCAACGATAAAGCCTCGGTTTAGCCCGGGTTTTTCGGCGAGTATGCCGCACACCTTTTTTCCGTTGTAGTATATATCGTTCACCCATTTTATGCCGACGTTGATATCCGCCGCCGCTTCTATCGCCTGCGCGACGCAAACCGCCGCCGCCGGGGTCACCAGCGGAAAATCTTCGTCTCTCATCGCCGGCAAATCGTAATAAACCGACATATATATCCCGCCCGGAGGGGAGGCAAGACTCTTTGCCT
>CAYOGQ010000238.1:0-1598 GCA_964403645.1 uncultured Ruminococcus sp. | reverse complement strand
AATTGATATCGAGAATGAAAAGTTCGAAATCACCGAAGAATTCCACAGGTATTCGCGCATCCCGGTTTACCGCGGGACCATAGACAACATTATCGGCATACTGCCCACCAAAAAGCTGCTGCGCGAACTCGTAGCGGGCAGTAAATATAATTTGGAAGATCTGTTATACCCGCCGATATTCGTCCATATGACCAAAACCGTTTCCTCCATAATCGACGAATTCCGCAAGCGCCGCCAGCAGATGGCGGTCGTAGTAGACGAATACGGCGGCACCATGGGTATACTCACCATGGAGGATATCACCGAGGAGATCGTCGGCGATATGTTCGACGAACGCGACCTGGTCGAAGACGATATCGTTCAAACGGGCGAAAACACCTACGAAGTGGACGGCAGCACCAACATATACGACGTGTTCGACGTCCTCGATTGGGAACCGACCGATTTTGAGACGGAATATACCACAGCGGGAGGGTGGGCGACCGAAATGCTCGATAAATTCCCGGAACCCGGGGACAGCTTTGACTTCCTGCGCATAAAGGTGACGGTGCTGGAAGCCCGCTCCATGAGAGTGGAAAAGCTCAAGATTGAATATATCCCTCCGGTGGAGGAATGATTAAAATAATTGCCGTAAAACTTAAATTGTTTACGGCAGTTTTTTATACAGTTTACATATAAGCGGTGTGCGCAGGGGCGGATAACTTAATATCCGCCCCTGTGTTACCAATTTATATCATTATGTTTACATAATATCTATTGCTGTTTTTACTGCTCAAATCTCAACCGTCTGCTTATCCTTGCGGTTTAACACCATGGCTATCATGCTGTCGGCGAGTGAATCGTCGTGGGAGGGGTAGGACACGGTTTCGCCGTCGGACACTGCGTTTATGGTGTGCGTTTCGACTTCATAGGTCTTTTTACCGTTTAATGAAATCGCATGGAAAACGTCTCCGTTTATGAAAAGATTTTCGAGGTTTTCATAATTATAAACGCGGAAATTGTCGTCCTCGTAGTTTTCCGTGAGCGAAAATTCCAGCGAATAGACAAAAAGCTTTTTGGCGGATATCAAAAATGCGGTGGCGGAGTAGCGGTTCGACCTGAACGTACCGTCCCTGCCTTTTTTAAACAGCGCTTTATCGCCGCCGAAAACATAACTTTCCGCGACATAGCTGTCCATGATTCTGACATGCTTGTCGATGGCGGCGGCCTTTTCGGCTGCGGTGTCCAAAATACCCTTGATCCGCGTCTTGGCGCTCTTGTCCAGTTCCGAATCCCTGACGAGGGACACGAAGAAAAAAACCACCATCAATATGCCGAGGATCATCAATACCACGGAAAAGTTATAAAGGAAAAGCGAATCCACGAAAATAAAGTAAAATACGTTGATATAGCCCGCTATCGCCATTAGTATCCCTATATACAGGGGGAAGAGCCGCTTTTTAAAATAACGTTGGTTGGTGTTGTACTCCATTAAAAGCCCTTTCTTCTTTGTGTGATTACTTAAGACGTTAGGTATTAAGTGTTAAGCGTTAAGCGTTAAGCATTAAGCGTTAAGCGTTAAGCGTTAAGCGTTAAGCGTTAAGCGTTAAGCGTTAAGC
>CAYOGQ010000237.1:0-1598 GCA_964403645.1 uncultured Ruminococcus sp. | reverse complement strand
GATGATTGTTGGCGAAAACCGGTATGACCTTGACCTTTCCGTCAACGTGACCACCACCAAGAACCTCACCAACCAACGTAGTGCCAATAAAGACTTAACTGTCGTCTTAAAATCACCACGGTTATTGACGATTGAAGCCTGTCTTGATTACATTAACCCGGACGAATTAGTGGAAATTACTCCAGCTGCTTATCGGATGCGGAAACGAATCTTGAATACGCAAGAACGGAAAAAATACGACTCCCGTAGTCGGAACCAAGAAGAATAACAAAAATGCCATTTGGAGCGATTCCAAGTGGCATATTCTTTTAGTTAAAGGCTTTAATAAAGACGAATTGTAGGTCATCATTGATATCGAGGAGATACTTTTCTTTAATATCAAGGGTCCCATCAATAATCTTGCGGGCAACGAGCGTTTCAATCTCTTTTTGGATAAAGCGTTTCAGCGGCCGCGCACCATATTCGAGCGAGAAACTACTCTCTAAAATATAGTGTTTAAGCTTAGTCGTAAACTCGAGTGAAATGTATTGGTTTTTAAGTCTGTTACTTAGATCATCAAGTAATTTTGAAACAATCTTTAGTTGCGTATCTTTGCTTAATGGTAAGAAGTAGACGATTTCATCAATCCGGTTTAAGAATTCTGGCCTAAACGTCATTTTGACAAGACTTTCGACTTTATCGACTTGCCCTTCAATAAAGAAGTCACTGCCTAAATTACTCGTCATGATGATGACGGTATTTTTGAAGTTAATCACCCGACCTTGGGAGTCGGTTAAGCGTCCATCATCGAGGATTTGTAATAAGAGGTTAAACACTTCAGGGTGAGCCTTTTCGATCTCATCAAAAAGAATAATCGAATAGGGATTACGGCGAACTTTCTCCGTTAATTGGCCGCCCTCTTCATAACCGACATAACCTGGCGGCGCTCCTATCAGGCGCGAGACCGAGAACTTTTCCATATATTCAGACATATCAATCCGAATGATATGACTTTCACTATCAAATAAGGCTTCCGCTAAGCTGCGCGCTACTTCCGTTTTACCGACACCAGTTGGCCCTAAGAACATAAACGAACCAATTGGCCGATTCGGGTTAGAAATACCCGCTCTTTGCCGGAGAATCGCGTCACTAACTAAGGTGATTGCTTGATCTTGACCAATCACTCTTCGTTCAAGCGTTTCTTTTAGTTGTAATACTTTTTCACGGTCGCCCCTCATCAGGCGAGAGACTGGAATATTCGTATTCTTGGCAACGACTTTTGCCACTTCTTCTTCATTGACGACTTCTGATAAAAGATGACCTGATTTATCGACACTTTCAAGTGCTTGTAGGCGTTTTTCAAGTTCAGGAATCTTCTTATATTGGAGTTGACTCGCCGTCATATAATTGCCACGGTTAAAGGCGGTATCAAGCTCAAACTTTGCTTGTTCAAGTTCACCTTTAATTGTTTTAGCTTCAAGAATGGTCGCTTTTTCGTTTTGCCACTTTTGATTAAAATCTTTTTCGGTCTTTTTTAGTTCAGTTAGTTCTTCATTGAGCTTTTCTAACCGTTCCATACTTGCCGCGTCTTTTTCTTTGGATAACGCGACTTTCTCGAT
>CAYOGQ010000236.1:0-1622 GCA_964403645.1 uncultured Ruminococcus sp. | reverse complement strand
ATATTTATGCATAAATATACAAAAATTCGGTTGATATGTTCCCTATAATGGCGCAGCATGGCAAGAGCCGACACCTTGGGGTGTCAGCTCCGCTGATTAGCTTATTTGGTTCTTGAGACTGTCAAGGGTTGCCCTACGGCGTATCGGCTTCGCCTTGCCCCTTGACAGTCCACCACTTATCTATTGTCATTCTACTTAAGCCAGTATCTTTATGACAGTTTATTTTCTTTCCCTCTGGGTGGCATTTCTGCCACTCTGCTATTATTTCTTTCTTTGTTCCAGTTCCCTCTGGTCTACCTTGTAAAGAACTTCCTATGTCCTCATTCATAATAGCAAGATTACTTCTTGCCATCTTCAAATGAAGTCCTTGTTTTCTTCCGTTCCTCTTATTCTTTTCAATTGATATACCACTAATCTTAGATATATCCTCGATTGGAAAAGTCATATATCTTTCATCAAAGCACTCAAGAGCTGATTTTACATCACTTTCAGTAAATGGCTCTGTGTCACTCATTCCATTCAAAAAAGGAATAAGCTCGATTGCGTCCTTTTCAACTTGTTTTTTGCTAATACCAGACTTTACACCATAGATAGCAAGGCACATTACACAAAAATACCTATGTCCGACACTTGCACCCTCTTGAATTTTGCGTATCCACCAATGGTATAAATCCTCTTTACAAGTCCATGTTCCTTGTTTTTCGCCACGAACTACCCTCTTTTGATACCATTCTGGATACTTCTTTTTCGCTTGAGTAAGAGTGAGCTTACTCTCTTTCCAGAGCTTCGTTTCGTCTATTCTCTTATCTTCTGGTACGTACTGGTTCAGCTGTTCCAGACAATAAGGGTGTGAATTAAGGGAAAAAGCTCGGACTCTTACTCCCTCAATCTTAGTCTTACCACCAATAACCCTAAATCCTTGATTGATACCTTGATACTGTACCTTTTCCCAATGCTTCGTAGTATATCTATTCCACATTTTTGTTGTAAGGCTGTATTTTAGCTCTTTTAACTGTATCTTGATATTAGGATATAGAGGAATTGGGTACAAAGACTTCAATTAGATCAAGATCAATATAATGCATTACTCAATAGCATAGGTGAACCACCAGTTTCTTGACTATCCAGTACGGGATACTGGAGTTCAAAAATTTTCAGATAGAATCAAGTTCTATTGTGCGACCAATTTTGTTTAACTGGTCCTACTTTGATTCTATTACTTAGTTCTCTATTGTTAAGAAATAAGTCCACATTATTTTTTGCAATAAGAGATTCTTTCATCTCTGTCTTCACTGAGAAATAATCTGCCAAAAGCTTTCTTCTTCTTTTCTGGCACATTTGGTTTTCTAATTGGAGACTCATAATGGTGGGTATTCTTGTTGTAGCTACTAAGTTGAAAGCTTGTTTGGCTGATTGATGAATCAATATGTCTTCCACGTTTGATTCAAAGAATTTTGTGGAATACCCTGATTCTTGATAAGCAGTATAAACCTCCTTCGTTTTCGCATAATTAATGATATGCTTCTTCAATTCAGCAATCTCCGCCATTCGTTTTTCAATTTCTTTAATCTGCTGTGACAGCTCGTGGTAACGATCCGTCGCAGCTTTTGTTTTTTCAACCA
>CAYOGQ010000235.1:0-1635 GCA_964403645.1 uncultured Ruminococcus sp. | reverse complement strand
GGGCGAAAGAAAATCTGCACGGCTTCAAACATGTAAATTTAATTTGCGGCGATTTTCTGACTTATCCGTTTTCCGAAACCTTTGATATCATTTATTCGTCGCTCACCTTCATGCACATGAAAGACAAGGTTGCGGCTATCCAGAAAGCGGGGCATTTATTGAATCCCGGCGGGTGGTTCATCTTGTCGATAGACAAGAATCAGCAGACGGAAATCGATTGCGGCGCACGGCGTATCCCGGTATTCCCGGACACACCAAAGGTGATACGCGAATTGCTGACCGAAGCCGGATTTATCATTGAAAAACAATTTGAAACGGAGTTTGCTGTGGTGTTTGCGGCAAGGAAAGATTGAATTAAGAAAAATAAAGGTAGTGATTATGATGGCTTGGCCTACGCATATCGTTGCCGCGGGCGGATATGTTTTCGACAATAGCGGTAGTAATATCCTTTTGGTGAAAACTCGTAACCGCGGGTGGGACTGCACCGGCGGTCAAATCGAAAACGGGGAATCCATAGAGGACGGCGTTGTGCGGGAGATTCTTGAGGAAAGCGGCGTCAGGGCGTCGGTTCGGCGCTTGGCGGGCGTTTATTCCAACGTGGGGGAGCATTTGTTTTATGACGGGAAAACCCCCGTCCCCACAAAAGTGGTTTTCACTTTTATCTGCGATTATATCGGCGGCGAACTCACTCCGTCGGACGAGACGAGCGAGGTGATCTGGGTCCCGAAAGAAAAAGTGATGGATTATGTGACGCATCCCGTGATGCGGATGCAGTTTTTAAACATATTGCGGTTTGACGGGCGTGTCCATTACTGCTCTTATATAAGCCGCCCGGAATTTAAGTTGCTTTCGGAAAGGTATATATAGGGAAGGTATATGGCTGACATTATCCACATCGTCGGCGCGTCCGGCGCGGGAACATCTACATTGGGGCAAATGTTGGAACAAGAATACGGTTATAAATGGATGGATACCGACAATTATTTTTGGTTCCCCACAGATCCGCCTTTTTATCAAGTCCGACCACGCGAGGAGCGCGCCGCGCTTATGGCGACGGCGATAAAACGTCACCCGAAATGCGCAATTTCCGGTTCCCTTTGCGGCTGGAGCGATAAGTTTATCCCGCAATTTGACTTGGTGGTTTTTGTCGACACTCCGACGGAAATCCGTATAGAACGCTTGAAAAAGCGTGAATACGGGCGGTTCGGCGAACGAATCCGCGAAGGCGGTGATATGTACGCCGAGCATATAAAATTTATGGAATGGGCGCAAAAATACGATACGGCCGGAACCGAACAGCGGAGCCGCGCTCTGCACGAGGAATGGTTTACACTGCTGTCATGTCCCCTGCTCCGCGTGGACGGAACAAAAGCGGTCGGTGAGCTGGTGAAATATATCGCAAGCGCAAAGGAGCAACACAACTATGGATTTTAACGACATATTAACTCATTTCGGAGTAAACAATCCCACACATATAACGCAAATATACAGGAGCGCGTGGGATATCTACGACGTGTATGTACTAAAAGTAAATGAGGATATAAAACAGCTTGACAAAAGTGTTTTGATTAACCGTTTACTCTTTTCCGAGGGCGTTCGGGTCATCGAATACACAGACGCCGCGGACGGTAAACC
>CAYOGQ010000234.1:0-1636 GCA_964403645.1 uncultured Ruminococcus sp. | reverse complement strand
ATGCCGTCCCGATGATTATCGGCGAAGTACGGCGCTTTTTACGGGATGACAACCATATAAGGGTTTCGCGTTCGGTGAGGGACACCGCCTATAAAGCGTTGCAGGTCAAGGACAGGCTTTCAAAATCGCTCTCGCGTGAGCCGACCCCGCAGGAGATATCCAAGGAACTGGGGGTCAGCCAAAGGGAAGTGACGGCGGCGATGGACGCCATAATGGAGCCTATCTCGCTTTATGAGCCGGTGTATTCCGAAAACGGCGACAGCCTTTTCGTGATGGACCAGATCAGCGATAAGAATAACAACGACGAAAACTGGATAACAAATATAGCCATAACGGAGGCGATAAAAAAGCTCACCGATCGGGAAAAGCGTATCCTGACCCTGAGGTTTTACAGCGGTAAAACTCAAACGGAGGTTTCGGCCGAAATAGGTATTTCACAGGCGCAGGTTTCGAGGCTTGAAAAAACCGCACTCGATAAAATAAGGGGGGAATTATAAAAGTTAAACGCCGAACGTGCAGATAAAGGTCGTACCGTCTTGAACGTTGCTTCTCACCGTCAACTTTCCGCCGTGCGATTGGACTATTGATTTGGCGATGGAAAGCCCCAGCCCATAACCGCCCTCCGTATGAGTACGGGATTCGTCAGCCCTGTAAAACCGCTCGAATATTCGCTTGGATTGGTCGGAGGTAATTACATCGCCTTTATTATTGACCGCCATAATTATTTTATCCTGAATATGGTAAAGATCAAAGTGAATCTTACCGGAAGAGTAGGAATATTTGCGGGCGTTATCCAGAAAAATCCCCACCAATCGGACTAAAAGCTCGCGGTTTCCGACGATACGCAGCTCCGGTTCTATATTACAGACCAATTCAAGTCCTTTTTCATAACAGACGCTTTCAAAGGGCAGCGCCGCACCGAGCGCAAGCTCGCTGAAATCCAGCTCGTTCTTTTCATAAGCGCCCACCGATTCGTCGGATTTGGCGAGATATAGCATACTTTCAATCAATGCGGTCATGCGTTCGGTTTCGCTTTTGATATAACCGAGCCATTTGCCCTGCTCGCTCACCGATGATTCCGGGTGAGACGCTATTATTTCCGCGTTCGCGCCGATAACGGTTAACGGAGTTTTCAACTCATGGGAAACGTCCGCCACAAGCCGCTTCTGCTGTTCCCAGGACCGTTCGACGGGTGAAATCGCGATTTTGCTAATTATGAGGGTGATGATGAAAAAACACACGAATCCCAAACAGCCTATGAGAAGAATAGAAATCAACAGGCTGTGGAGCGTAGAACGTTCGTAGGTTTGGTCAAGAAAAACAATTTTTATCCCGCCCGAGACATTCGTTTTTAAGAACCGCAGGTCGTATTTTTCCACCACACCGCTGTTCGGCGCCGATTCGACGGCTTTACCCACGATATAATAAATATATTCCTTTTGGCTTTCCGAAAGCTCGCCGTCAAAGCCGTATGGCACGATCACGTTGGAGGAAGGATAATATTCCACGACAAACATATTCAAGTGGGAATATTCGGAATTGTCGGAGCCGAAAATTTTGCCGAACCAATCGTCAAATATCAAACCCGGCTGTTTTGCGGAATAATCACGCATGGCGTTCATGCTGTCGTCATATA
>CAYOGQ010000233.1:1291-1637 GCA_964403645.1 uncultured Ruminococcus sp. | reverse complement strand
AGACGGGCGGAACGCTTATCTCCGTGCCTATCGGGTTGTTTACAAGGCAGGGCACCTTATCCCAGCCCAGCTGCCTGCACGCGAGCAGCCGCTTTTCGCCAAACAGCACCACATATCCGTCGCCGTCCATGCTGCGCGCAACGACGATTGGCTGCAAGAGACCTTTTTTTAGTATGGATTTTGCGATTTCGTCAATTTCCTGCTGGTTTTTCAGGTGTAACTCGCCGAGGTCAAACTCCCCGCCGGAGATTTTATCAATGGGTATCCTTTCAATCTGCTGCCCCTGCGCCGTTTTTGACGCGGAAGCCGTCACCCCGCGCTTAAACGACTAGATATACGGGATAGT
>CAYOGQ010000233.1:0-1281 GCA_964403645.1 uncultured Ruminococcus sp. | reverse complement strand
AGGTCGACGTTTTTGTTTGTCTGGAACTCCTTTGTCGCGAGCTTTACTATATGGTGCATAAACTTCGGCCTGTCGGTCGCGTCGGTCATATATCGCACGCGGAATATCGTTCCGTAGTCCCAGGTTTCGGCGCGCACATACGGCTCGTTGCCCGTGGCCTGAATAATGTCCGCCGTGGCGGTCCTCGCGGCGTTTAATATGATAGCTTCGGCGGTGTCCCAGTCCGAGTCCAGCGTCACGCGGAAAACGACCTCGTCGAGTATATACGATTGGGCAGACTGCTTTTGCTGGTATGTCGTGTTGATTATCATCGCGCTGAAAAGCGTCGCGTTCGGCACGTGAAGTATACGCCCGGAGGGCTCCTCACTGCCGACCGTGCCGCCGACCTGGTTAAGAGTCAAATACATCGGCGAAAATTTTATTATATCACCCATAAGCCCGTAGTTCGGGAGTTGAATACGGTCTCCGATTTTATACGGGCGTATAATCGTAACCATGATCCACGCCGCGATTCCGCTTACCGGAGCCTGCAGCGACCAGCCAAGCATCATCCCGGCAAAGGCGGATAGCGCGGCGGTGAACTGCGTGAACTTGCCTAACACAACGGCGATTCCGATAATCCCGGCGAGAATCGCCGATATTCGAAACAGCTTTGCGAGCATAGAAACCTCGCTGTCGGTGCCCCGGTTCGCGCGTATCCGCGCAAATGTCGCCAGCGTCATCAACGTATACCCGACCCCGCAGTAGCATATAAAGGCTAAGTAAAACATCACCGAGGACGTTTCGCCCTCGCCGAATTTATGTATGTAGACCCCGCTGCCGTTGAGCACCGTAAACAGCACCCCGAGCACCGCGAATACAGCTGTCAGTATCAGCGTTTTTTCGAGCTTTACGGTCTTTAGTGAAAACGGATTTTTCTTATCATTGCATGTCTTGTCAGACATATATACACCTCGCTTGGTTTTTGCTTCTTTTCCTATTGTAGCACAAAGATATTAAAAGTAAAAGCAGTTTTCCGCCTCAGGCAAAGAATATTTTCTGTCTCTTTTTCACAATTCCAAGCGCGAATAAATATAATATTATTAGACATATATAATATATGAATTCAACGCGTCAGGCTGTATAATTAAATACAATATATTTAACCGGAGTACGTTATGAAAACAGATCTCACGGCTCTGCCCGAAAAAGTAAATTACGGCTTTTACTTTAGCTTTACCTTTTATTATGGGGGTAAGGCTTGTTCGGGTTTCACTGTGAGTCAAAAAGGGCTTGTATAAG
>CAYOGQ010000232.1:0-1638 GCA_964403645.1 uncultured Ruminococcus sp. | reverse complement strand
CTTGTACTGAGACGAGGTGAAGATGTGGGTGAACTTGGTATCAACCACCAGCTTGCGCTTGCTGGCAGGGTGTAGCAGCTCGATATCCGTCGTCATACCCGGCAAGTGGTCCCATAGGCCTTCGGATAACTGCTCCACCGGCCAACTCAGCTTGCGCCCACTCAGCACTTGCCAACCCAAGGGCTGGAGCTGGATGCGCAGGGCATTGCCTACCGCTTTTTCAAACAAGCGGCGCACCAGGTGCACATCAGCATCAGCCACCACGGCATGTGACGGGCCCATTTCCTCTGTGGGAATGAATGCCTCAAACACCATCTTGGCCAAGCTCACCATCAACAGGTCAGCAGTTTCATTGCGACTGACTTGGTCTGTCGCCATTTCGGCGCGCGAGGGCTTGTGGCTGGACACACCCATGCGGCCCAGCCATTGCGACAAGGTTTTGCACTCATGCACGACCTCTGCCGTATCAAGCCTTGAAGCCAAGTGGTCCAGCGCAGCGCGCACCAGCCGGTTACGTGGCGTATCCAGCGTGTGTTCTTCAAACCGGCAAGCCACACGGCCTTGCTCCAGCAACTGCCCAGATACCGTCGCCAGCACATCGATGCGCCCCCGCACGCGCGAGAGCACCGCGTGTCTGGGCTGGTAACCACGGCTCAGATTGCGGCGTAGGCGCTGCTGGACCACCTTCGTCAGCAGCCTGGCCAGCAACTCTGGCAAATTGCGGGCGTTCTCTGCCTCTACCTTGGTGGCATCTTTGAATTGCACCAAATCGGCCGCATACAAAAACAGCAGCCAGATATTGCGCAAAGGAATGGGGGTGGCCATTGCCTTGCGCCTTTATGCGGCCTTGAGCAACTGGGCAATCGCCTCATTCGCACGCTCAGGCGTGTCAAACCAGTATTCGTGCAACAGCGGGCCAATTTCAGACTGCACCACTTCCGCAAACCACGCCTGTGCATCGTGCACTGGTTCATGCGAGGTCACATACGAATGCCCAATCTGAAACTGCGCCCCCAAGGCGCGGTCGGCAGCAATCTCTGCATTCAAAGCCTGCATGCGGGTTTGAATATGGGCAATAGATGCCTCGTCCAAGCCCTTGCTTGCGCACCACTGCTGCCATGCAGCATTGAAGCTAGGCACCAGGTTCACAAACGCAAAGCGGCGGCGCAGGGCCAAGTCCACCAGCGCCAGCGAACGGTCTGCCACATTCATGGTGCCAATCACATACAGGTTGTCTGGCACATACACCTTCTCGCCACGTGTCTTGGAATACGCCAGTTCCATCGCATCCGCACGCGAGCGTTTGCTGCTCTCCAGCAGCGTCAGCATCTCCCCCAGTACCTGCGCCGGGTTGCCACGATTGATTTCTTGCTTGCACTACCTGCAAGAACACCCCATCAGTCAGGGTCAAGCGGCCATCACCGCCGGGGCGATAGCCCCGCACAAAGTCCTCATACGACAGTGCAGGGTGAAACTGCACCACGCGCAGTTGTTCATCTGGCACCGTCTTCAGGCCAATCAAGGCTTTGGCCAAGCGCTTGGCCAACCAAGTCTTACCCGTGCCGGGTGGTCCTTGCAAAATCAGGTTCTTCTTGGCTTGCCACTGCTTGAGCATGGTGTGCAACTCAGCCTCTGGCA
>CAYOGQ010000231.1:0-1641 GCA_964403645.1 uncultured Ruminococcus sp. | reverse complement strand
CAGCTGGTCGTCGTCGGTTTCTTCGGTAAAATTGATTTCCCCGCTTTCTATTTTTTGGGAAAGCGAGTCGTATTCCTCGTCGTATTCGACGGGCGCATCTTTTGTTGCTTCCGGAGCGATATCATTTCCGGGCATTTCCCGCGTTTCGCCGAAATCGTACAGCTTTTGTTGTTTAAATTGCCTTTCGCTCCCGGTTTCGCCGCCGGGTTCGGTAAAATGCGGCGCTTTTTTATTTATATCTATATATTCGTCCGTACCCGCGAGCGATTCGCGCTCTTCCAAATCCGTTTGAGTGGCGCGGTTTATCAGCTTGTACAGCTCCTCCACCTTGTTGCTCTTTTTACGGTTTTCAAAGCTGCGGTAATAACTGAAAAGCTCCCTGTCGTTGGTCATCTGGTGGTTGAGCAACTCCTGAAGCGCTTCCGAGGAGGTTTTTTCGTCGGGCAATAAACGGGGTTTCTGCGAATATCTGCCGATAATCTCGTCGGTTTCGCGCCTGGGCGGCGCGGCATTGTTCCTTGTATCGGCTTCTTCCGCGCCGGGGTTTTCGGCGATCGGGGCCGTATAAGCGGTTGATGTTTCGATGTTTTTAGCGTCTGCGTTTAAAGGCGTTTGAGGGTATGCCGCGTTCCGTTGCTTTTCGTTGGCTTCCTCCGCTTTATTTAATAAATCATTGATGTTGAATTTTTGTTTTTGCATGATACGCTCTACGCTCCAGTCAGCGATTTCTCTGTTTTGCCGCCTCGAACAGGATAACGGCGGCGGCGGATGAAATGTTCAGCGAATTGAGCCTGCCGTACATGGGTATTGAAATAATAAAATCGCTTTTGTCGCGGACGAGCTTGCTCACGCCGTCCCCCTCGCTGCCGAAAATTATCGCCGCGGGTCCTTTTAAATCCGCGCCGTACACGCTGACGCCGTCGGTTTCGGCGGCGTAAACCCATACACCCCGGGATTTCAAGTCGTCGATCGCCGAGGCGAGGTTTGTCACTTTGCACACCGGGACGTGCGCGTCGGCGCCGGCGGCGGCTTTGGAAGCGGCGGAATTCAAGCCCGCCGCGTTGCGTTTGGGTATTATCACGCCGTGGACGCCCGCGCATTCGGCGGATCTGATCACCGCTCCCAGATTGTGCGGGTCGTTCACATGGTCAAGCATGACTATAAAGGGCGGTTCGCCCCGCCCCTTTGCAAGGGCGAATATATCGTCGAGCGAAGCGTATTCCCTTTCCGGGACCAACGCCGCCACGCCCTGATGATTTTCGGAATATCCGTCGAGCTTGCGTTTATCGGCTTCCACCACGGGTATGCCGAGCGATATGGCTTTGGCCGCGATGACGGCGAGCGGGCCTTCCCGGTTCCCGGCTCGGATGAGCAGCTTATCGACGGGGCGCCCGCTTTTTAAAAGCTCGCTCACGGCGTTTCTGCCGCATATAACGCCGGAAGTTCCCGCAAAAACGTCTTCGGAGGCGTTTTTTTCGTTATTATAGTCCTTTGCCATTAAAAAACCTCCGAGTTATATATATGCTTTTAAATTATATCACACAAAAGTCGGTTTGTCATCATTTTTTATAAAATTTTACTTTCTCGGTTTCTGCGGTTGTCAAACATATGGTCTATTTTTTATTTTAAAGAAAGCCGTTA
>CAYOGQ010000230.1:0-1642 GCA_964403645.1 uncultured Ruminococcus sp. | reverse complement strand
GTGGGGAAAAGACCTCTTAGCATTATATAATACTCCGCGCCTTCAATCGGAATATCAATATCGGAAAGATCCGGAAGATTGAAGTTGCTTACACCGTTTCCTCCGAAAGTGTTGCCGATAATTGCGAACAGTGCATAATTTTCGCTTATGTTGATCGTCCTGCCGTCACACGGAAGCAAAATCTCCCGCTTGATATAATCCTCATCGATGTTTTTGGCTAATATGATTTGACCTATGTAAGTATTATCATTAAATTCGTCGATAGAAAATTCCATATATTTGATATTACCGTCGATATAATAAACGCGCTGATTTTCGAAATCTCTCGACGGATAGCAATGCGAAGAGTTCGCCATAAAATATCTCAACCCGGCGGCGGGTATCTGGCCATCCAGGTTAGGCAAAGCAAAGTTATATTTGGCGTCCCCGCCGTAATGAACGGTCAACAAAGAGTACAATGCCGTTTGGTCTTTAATATTATAAATGATATCACCGCTCAGCCTGATAAAATCATTAAGCGCCGGCATTTCCGGCATTAAGCACAGCTCACTGATAAAAAAGTCCCATCTGGGTTGATACCAGGCGCTCTCATACACGCAGCTTGGGAAAGCGCGGTAGATCTTGGCGTTTGAATAACCGCCGAGTAACCCCGAATTTTCGTTATCGATATCGGTATTCGTTCTGTTGTAATAGATGTAGGAATAAGCCAAGATACCCGTCGTCGTTAAAACAGCCATTATCAAAATTCCCGCGACAAAGCCCAACAGGTGGCTTTTGTTCAGTCTCTTTCCGGTCGGTTGGCTTTCGGTTTTGCTGTTATCCATTTAAATATCCTCCGTTTAGTGTTTATTTACTGCTTCGCGTGACAAAAGTCATTTATTTTTATATTAACTTTTTTATATGTGTTCCCTGGCATATTTAAACATTTTATTCTTTTATGCGTATATTAGCGGTATTATAATGCATATCGCAAATAAAAACAAGATAAATAACGATTTTTAGCGAAAATAATCCGATGTTTTATAAAATATCATATGCGGCGGCGTGATTTTGCTTTGATTTAAGAATATCATACTTTTATAATTCAACCCCAAAATTCATGTTCGTCGAACACAAACTCTTTTTTGTTTTGTTCGTCAAATTTATCGGTAGGGTAACCGCTTGGGACCAGCTCGACGCAGCGTACGGATCGATCTTCATAACCGTCGGCGCTTTTGACACCGCGTGAAAAACGGAAAGCGTTTTTTGTCATATACTGACGCTGTTCTTCCAAATCGAAGCCGCCGCCGTTATAGGACGCTTCGGCGTTTGGGTAATACGCTTCGCCGTCAATCAGCATCCTGCGCAGCTTTTGAACGGAAACAAATCCGCCGTCGGCGTCTTTCAGGTATAACCGATAAGTGGGGTCGAACATAATCCTTGCGCCGGAAGGTAAAAAGCAATCGACGACCACATGGCAGTCGTCGAACGGCTCCTCATACGGTTTACAGGTTATATGCGACGCTTTTATCCCGTTCATGCGTAATAACGACGCCAAAAGGATGGCAAGCCCCCGGCAATTGATTTTTCTGCCGTGGCTTTCGCAATAAGTTATAATATCTTCCGCGCGGTGTCCCTTCGGCAATCCGCTCGAACCGTCGTG
>CAYOGQ010000229.1:0-1658 GCA_964403645.1 uncultured Ruminococcus sp. | reverse complement strand
GGATCCTCTCCGAGGAATCTCATGCAGGCGTCAAAGGTAGCGCCGCCCCAGCACTCCAGCGACCAGTAGCCGATGCTGTCAAGTATCTCGCAGGCGGGAAGCATATCCTCAATGCGCATACGCGTAGCCGCCTGGGACTGGTGAGCATCCCTTAATATAGTATCGGTAATATAAAGTTTGTTTGACATAATTATGACCATGCCTTTCATTGATAAAGGGACTTTTGCCGTTGATACAAAGGGATTTTTATCCGTCGGATTTTATCCGTCCCATTTTTTTCCGTCGGATTAAAAATCCGTTGTATCGCAAAGGCAAATCTTGAATCCCTAACGCCTTTAGGCGATAAAACGCGTGAATAATTTTTTTATAACAGGCAAGAACCACGCCGTGTTCTTGCTTCTACTCATTTTTAAACTCCGGGATTACTGTAACAAACTAATAAGAAGACCTGCAGCAATAGCGGAGCCTATAACGCCGGCAACATTCGGTCCCATCGCATGCATCAAAAGGAAGTTGGATGGATCCTCCTGCTGACCTACCTTCTGTGATACACGCGCCGCCATTGGTACGGCGGAAACACCCGCGCTACCGATAAGAGGATTGATTTTGTTTTTTGTAAACAGATTCATGAATTTGGCTATTAAAACTCCGCCGGCAGTACCGAATGAAAAGGCTATTATGCCGAGCAGCATTATACCGAGTGTCTGTAAGTTAAGGAATGTGGAGCCTGTTGCGGTGGCGCCGACTGTAATGCCGAGGAATATTGTTACAATATTCATAAGAGAGTTCTGGGCAGTATCGGAAAGTCTTCCCGTTACTCCGCTTTCCCTTAAAAGGTTACCTAACATCAGGGAGCCGATAAGAGGCGCCGCGGAAGGCAGAAGCATCGATACGAAAGTGGTTATTAATATCGGGAATATGATTTTTTCGGTTTTTGAAACCTCACGAAGCTGCGACATTTTTATACTGCGTTCCTTTTTGGTAGTAAGCACACGCATAATAGGCGGCTGAATAACCGGCACCAGTGCCATATAGGAATAAGCCGCAACGGCTATAGGTGCAAGCAGCTCCGGCGCGAGCTGAGAGGCGGTAAAAATGGACGTAGGTCCGTCCGCTCCTCCGATTATACCGATGGAAGCAGCTTGTGCCTGTGAAAAGGGGAGGATTCCGGCGGCGTCCAGTGCTCTTGCGCCGAGGAAGGTGGTAAATATACCAAGCTGGGCTGCGGCGCCGAGAATAAGACTTTTAGGATTGGCAATAAGAGGAGCAAAGTCTGTCATCGCGCCGACACCCATAAATATAAGGCAGGGATATATATTAAGCTTTACGCCTAAATACAGATAGTCAAGAAGACCGCCGATATCAACAAGCTTCTCCCAGTTGATATGTCCTTCGGCAAAAATCTCATTATGATACATACCCGCACCGGGGAGGTTTGAGAGCAGCATACCGAATGCTATGGGCAAAAGCAGCAGCGGCTCGAATTTTTTTACTATGGCAAGATAAAGCAGTACAAAAGCAATCCCAATCATTATCAGGTTCTTAGGGTCTTCCGTGAGCTGCGCAAATCCTGTTGATTTTAAGAATTCCAACATTGATTTCTATTCCTTTCAGGTAAGCGGAAAGGCCCGGCATCGCCGCGGCGTTTCCCTTTTACA
>CAYOGQ010000228.1:0-1675 GCA_964403645.1 uncultured Ruminococcus sp. | reverse complement strand
AGACAACACCACCGCCATCGCTGGCGTAGCCATGGGCGCATCCATCATTGAGAAACACTTTACGCTGAACCGCCAAGGCGGCGGCCCTGATGACAGCTTTTCTTTAGAGCCCGCAGAACTAGCCGCCCTTTGCCGCGACAGCAAAACCGCTTGGGCTGCGCTTGGGCAGGTGGACTACGGCCGTAAATCTAGCGAGCAAGGCAATGTGAAATTCAGACGCTCTTTATATTTTGTCAAGGACATGAAAGCGGGCGACATCATTACCCCAGATTGCGTGCGCAGCGTGCGGCCAGGGTATGGGCTGGCGCCGAAGTATTTGGGGGAGATTTTAGGAAGGTGCGCTTCTTGTAATATTCAAAGAAACACCCCCGTGTCACTTCGCTTTATAAAAGATTAAACAATAAATGAAACAACAGGAACGCGCAGTATATATTTGCTGCATTTCATCGTGGTATCAAAAATTAGGCGCGTTATCATATTTTCACTCAAAGAAAATTCAAGCAGAGGCCATTCACTTTGTTGTCCAAGACTTCTTGCACTCAAGTTTGCAAATCGTCCCGGCCGAGTTTAAGGCATTTTCCCAGAAAATTTCCACGCACTCCAGCTACGAAGATCTAAGTGCCGAAATAACCCAAGAAAACCCACCTTTATTGAGAATAATATCAGCAACAGATACCCCCATAAAAGCCATTATAACGGCCAGGGCGCACTCCAAGAAAATAGAACTGATACAAATTGAAGATGGGATTGGCAGCTACGCGAACAGAAAGCAAAAAATACAGGCCTACTTAAGAGAAAACAAAGGAAATAAAATTTTCCTCTGGAGCAAGTGGTGGCTTCGCAACTTATTTGGCAAAATAATCATCTACAGAATTAAAAAAACCATATGGCTGCAATATGACGAACGATGTATAAAAAATACCAATGTCATTGACGGCTATAAGCTGGCCCTTAAAAACCTACACGATCTATCCGAGCCACCCAACCTAGAAAAAATAAAAGGGATATTTCTTACAGCCCCACTAGTCGAGTTGAATGTATTAAGCAATGAAACCTACATTAATATCATACGAAGAGAAATTCAAAACGCTCCCGCCGAATGGCTAATCAAGCCGCACCCAGCTGAAGACACCCACAAATACCACGGGCTTGGCGCTCAAGTTTTAACATCAAAAACACCAATTGAGGCCATACTATCGCAAACTCACTGGCGCGGAAATATCCACTCCTTCTCAAGCACATCCATATACAATCTAAGAAACTTTTTTGACCTGCCTGTTTTCCGGATCTCCAGTCATGATTACTTCTACGACAAACTTGGAAGTAATCAAAAATTGATAATTGACACAACTTCCGAATAATATTTGCCATGCACATGCACGAGAATTTATGCCACATACATTAAATGCCTTCTATTTTATTCTATGGTATTAATAAACACATCCAATCTCCATACGGGCGGTGCCATTCAGGTGGCATCCTCCTTTATTTGGGAGTTGTCACAGATGGCGGCCGATTTTTCTCAGCTCCATGTTGTAGTCTCCAGCGAAGTAGATGCCAGCCTTGCGCGCCTTAACACGCCAAAGGAAGTCTTTGGCCACTATGCTGTCATCAATACTTATGGCTTGAGCGCCCTGACATCCAGCTTGAATAAAGAAATTGTTCGCTACTCTAC
>CAYOGQ010000227.1:0-1682 GCA_964403645.1 uncultured Ruminococcus sp. | reverse complement strand
CAAGTATTAAAAGGCGAAAAGCCGTAAATTTCCGGCTGAAAATTATCTTTAAATTATGCTTGAAAATTTTACCGCGCAATGTTATAATGTACATAAATCTATCAATTTATAACACAACAAGGTATAATACGTTGGGCTATTTTACGACAAAAACCCCGCTTAATTAAACAAAAGATTAAGCGGAAAGCTCCGGCATATAAAAAACATGGGAAAGGACGGCCATAAACATGGCAGACAATTGCAAAAACGGCAAAAGAACAGTTCGTATTGGGATTATAGGATGCGGAGGAATCGCCAACGGCAAGCACCTCCCCGCCCTCCGCAAGCAGAAGAAAGCCGAGCTTGTAGCTTTTTGCGACATCAGGCTTGAAAGAGCCGCTGCCGCCGCCGAAAAATACGGCGTTAAGGACGCCAAGATTTACGAGGATTACAAGGAACTTCTCAAAGACGAAACCATCGAGGTCGTCCATGTGCTCACCCCGAACAGGAGCCATTCGTTTATCACCGTCGACGCGCTGGAGGCGGGCAAGCACGTCATGTGCGAAAAGCCCATGGCGATTAACGCCGAAGAAGCCAAAAAGATGCTCGACGCCTCCAAGCGCACCGGGAAAAAGCTGACCATCGGTTACCAGAACCGCCAGCGCCCCGATTCGCTGTACGCCAAGATGGAAGCTCAAAACGGCACGCTCGGCGACATTTATTACGCCAAAGCGACCGCGCTCCGCCGCAGAGCGGTGCCCACCTGGGGGGTTTTCCTCAACGAATACGAACAGGGCGGCGGTCCGCTCATCGACATAGGCACCCATGCGCTCGACCTCACGCTTTGGTGCATGGACAATTTCAGCCCCAAATACTGCGTGGGCACAACCTATAAAAAGCTGGGCGAAAAATTCCCCACCGGCAACGACTGGGGCGACTGGAAACCGGGCGATTTCACCGTCGAGGACGCGGCTTTCGGTTTTATCGTCATGGAAAACGGAGCGACGGTCATGCTTGAGTCGTCGTGGGCGTTAAATATGCTCGACGCTCGCGAAGCCGTCACCACACTCTGCGGCACCGACGGCGGGCTGGATATGAACGACGGCGTAAGAATCAACGGCATCCGCTGCGGCAGGCAGTATGTTTTAAAGCCCAACCTCAACGCGGGCGGCGCGGCTTTCTTCGACGGGAGCGCCAACGAGTTACCCGAGGACCGCGAAGCGCGGCTCTGGCTTGACGCCGTAATCAACGACAAAACCCCGTTCGTGACACCGGAGCAGGCTTACTGTGTTTCGCGCATACTCGACGGAATTTATAAATCCGCCGGTTCGGGAAAACCGTTTTACTTTGATTAAAAGCAGTTTTGTTTCATAAGCTGACATAAAATTATAAATAAAAATTCCTCTTCACCTTCCCCTTTGGGGAAGGCGGCTCGGCGTCCCCCGCAAGCCGAGACGGATGGCGCTCCCCCGCCGAGACGGGTGGGGCTCCCCCCGCCGAGACAGGTGGGGACGAATAACAACAATACAGAAAGGAACGGTCATTTAAATGAAAATAGGCGTTTGCGCCGTATTGTTCGGCGACAGGCCGCTCGACAAAGCGCTCGAATATTTTAAATCCGCCGGTATCGAATCGCTTGAAATCGGCGCGGGAGGATACCCCGGCAAGGCGCACTGCGATCCGGCGAAGCTGCTTTCCGACGG
>CAYOGQ010000226.1:0-1690 GCA_964403645.1 uncultured Ruminococcus sp. | reverse complement strand
ATCACAATTAAAGTAAAAAGGAAACAAAAATGGCAAAAAACGATATCATATTTTCGCTTAAAATAAAAGATATGACCAACCTCGGCTATGGTGTCTCCATGCATGAAGGCAAAACAGTCTTTGTCAAGGGCGGCGTCAGGGAGGATATTCTTGACGCCGTTATTATTAAGGAAGCAAAAAATTATTCCGTAGCCGCCGTAAAACGGCTGATAACCCCCTCGCCGTACAGGGCGGAAAACCGCTGCGGCTGCTATAAGGCTTGCGGGGGCTGCGTTTTCCGCCATGTTTCCTACGAGGAGGAAAAGCGCGTCAAATATGACTACACCGTCTCGGTGTTGAAAAAATACGCCGGACTGGACGTCAAGCCGGAGGAAATCAAGACTTTTTCGTCCGATTTATACCGAAACAACGTCAGATACCCGGTAGGCGTTGATGAAAAAGGGAAGCTGTTCCCCGGATTTTTTTCCGAAAAAAGCCATAAGATAGTCCGTGTCGAAAACTGCCTGACGCAAAAATCCCACTTTGCTCCCGTCATAAAGCGTCTTTTTGAATCGCTGAACGAAAAACACCTCACAGCTTACGATGAAAAATCCGGCAAAGGCTACCTCCGACACGCGTGCCTGCGGTGCTCCAAAGCGGGTAAAGTGGCAATTTGCCTTGTGGTCAACGGCGAAATAAACGACGACATAAAAAATGTCGCTTCTTCCGTCGCCGGACGGCTCGGGGAAGTCGTCTCGTTTTCCGTAAATATCAACAAAGAACGCACCAACGTTATTTTCGGCAACGAAACTATTACCCTTTTTGAAAAAGAGAAGTTGACCGAAACGGTGTGCGGCAAAACCTTCGTGATATCACCGCGGTCGTTTTTCCAAATAAACACCGAGGTTGCGGAGATGCTGTATAATAAAGCCGCCGAATATCTCGAACTGCGAAGCGGGGAGGTGCTGCTCGATTTATACTGCGGCACTGGTTCGGTGGGTATCTGCGTCGCCGGAACAATCGTCAACCCCGGCGGCTATAACAATAGCGCTAACGATAAATTAAACGCTTTCGATAATAATACTGACGCTGACGCCGGCGTCGGCATAAACTCTGACTTAAACAGTATCGTACACGACGGCTCCGGTATCAGTGCGAACGCCGAAAATAACGCCGTCACTGAAGCCGACTCTGCCGATGGCATCTGCGCCGTCATTGAAACCGACTCTGCGGATGGCGCCTGCGCTGGCGTTGAAACCGACTCTGCCGATGGCATCTGCGCTGGCGTTGAAACAGGAATTAAACTTTTCGGTTCCGAAATAGTCCCGGAAGCGGTGGCCGACGCAAACGAGAACGCAAAACAAAATAATATTGCCGACTATACCTTTGTCTGCGGCGACGCGTCCGAGGGCGTCAAAGGCTGCACCGAAAAATACGGCGCACCCGACGCCATAACCGTGGACCCCCCGAGGAAGGGCTTGTCGCCGGAAACCGTCGAAGCAATTATCTCAAGCCGCACCAAGCGGCTCGTCTACATTTCGTGTAACCCCGACACCCTCGCGCGCGACTTAGCTCTCCTGACCCGGCATAACTATACCCTAACCCGTATCGCCCTCTACGATCTCTTCCCCCGCACCGCCCACGTCGAGACGGTAGTATTGATAACAAGGGCAAAAGAGTGAGTGTGCGAAAAACCTTTATATATCAAGGC
>CAYOGQ010000225.1:0-1735 GCA_964403645.1 uncultured Ruminococcus sp. | reverse complement strand
GGTCTCCACCGCCTTTGAATGGGTCAATTTCCAGCGGAGAAAAATTCTTGAGCTTTTCAAAACGGAGGTGTATGGAGAAGTCGTTCCGCGCCCGGACAGGATTTCGTTCGAGCTGCTTTCCCGCCGGGACGACGCGCGCCGTCTTGATATTATTCCGCGAATGTGATATAATATCGTGGAATATTATTGTAAATCAAGCAGGAGGGGTCATGCTCGCAGTCAAAGCGGATCTTCATGTTCATACATATATTTCCCTCTGCGCCGCGCGGGACGCGCTCGCCGTGCCGTATATCAGCTCGGCTCTGTCGCAGGGGATAAGCACGGTATGCTTTACCGACCATTTCTGGGACGAGGCAGTCCCCGGCGCGTCGGGCTGGTACAAAAAGCAGGATACGGCGCATATCGCGGCGATAGACGAGGAGCTTGCGACGATAACAGCGGCGGGAGATTATACGGGCGTCCGCGTACTCCGCGGGGTCGAGACCGAGTTCGTCGGCAGCCGTATGTGCGGCAAAAAGGGCGGCACAGCCGGCATCACACCCCGGACGGCGGAAGGCTTTGATTTTGTGCTCATCCCGCCCGACCATTTTCACATGAAGGGCTTTACCATCCCCGCCGATGTCGCCGATCCTGCCGCGCTGCGCGGGTGGTATGTCGATAATTTCATCGAAGCCGCTTCGGGCGAAACGGGCGTACCGCACCCGTTTTTGCCGATGGGCTTTGACCGTCTCGCGCCGGAGGATATCCTGCGCGCCATATCAGACGACGATTTCCGCCGCTGCTTCGCTGTCGCCGCCGAAAAGGGCAGGAGCGTCGAATTCAACCGCAGCCTGCTGCCGCAAAAGAGCGCGCACGACGAATACCGCCGTATGTTCGCCATAGCCAAAAGCGAGGGCTGCCGCTTCCATTTCGGTTCGGACGCCCATTCTCACGCCGATTTCGCCGACCATACCCCCATCGCCGCCTTCGCCGAAAGCTGCGGTATCCGGGAGAGCGATATATTTACCCTGTGAGAGGGAGATTGTAGAGGACGGGTTTCCCGTTCCGCAGAGAAAAAATGAATTTACCGCAACGAAAACCGAACAGATTAAGGGAATATGATTATTCCGCAAGCGGAATTTATTTTATCACGATCTGTACGCAAAACAGATTAAAAACCCTGTCGGAGATTGTAGGGGACGGGTTTCCCGTCCCGCGGCTGACGGTTAACGGTGTTATCGTGGACAGAGTTATAAAAGAAATTCCGGAGAGGTATGCTTGTGTCAAAGTGGATAAATATACAATCATGCCCAATCACATACATCTGATGCTGCAAATAATCAAAGACAGCGGGACGGGGAACCCGTCCCCTACAATAGGCACGGTTATAGCGTGGCTGAAATATCAGACCACCAAACAAGTCAATCTTTTATACGGGACATACGGAAATCGTCTGTTTCAACGTTCGTTTCACGATCATATCATTCGCAACAAACGCGAATATATAAAGATTTGGCGTTATATTGACGACAACGCAAGCATGTGGGAGCGGGATTGTTTTTATTGCTGATAGGATACAAGATATAAAACGGACACCATATAAGTAGTGCACTTCGGAAACCATATCAATAGACATACAAATCCACGAAATCGAGGTAATTATGTACAAAAACGCGGATTATCACATTCATTACCGGCTTGACCACTGTGCGTCGGACGAAATGACCGTGCGGAATATTGACGACTGCGCGCACGA
>CAYOGQ010000224.1:0-1739 GCA_964403645.1 uncultured Ruminococcus sp. | reverse complement strand
TTTACACATCAACGACTTACGCGCGTTTTGAAACCCTCAAAACGCCGACTTCCGACCAGTTTCCTACTGCAAAAGGCATATTTTCAGTCTTAACGGATATTTCCTTTGTCTTTTCAAAGACTTGGCCGCGCTTCCTACCTGAATAGACGCTATTTACAGCCAATCCGACGTACCAACTTCCTACCAACCGATCCCATCAAGCATAAAAGCCACCCTTTGTTGCTCCTTGGGTGGCTTTTGTTGCTTTCCAGCTGAGGGTGCTGGTCTGTCTATTGTGGCGGTTTGGGCAGGGTTTGTGCCTTCAGGATCACCCCTATCGCCCCGTCGTCTCGGGTCACGAATTCGATGCCGGCCAGGCTCAATGCCTTGACCACCTTGTTGAGTGTCGAACTGCGGCTGTCGGCCATGTTGCCTTCCATGCGCAGTAGCGCCGACATGGAGATGCCTGACGCATCGAGCAATTCCTCCCGACTCCAGCCCAGTATGGCCCGGGCGGCCCGGACTTGTCTTCCGTCGATCATGGTCGACTCCTTTACGGTTTGATGAGTAACTATCTCTGCTTGTTTGGACGTTTTTTGTGTCTCTTAAGGCGCATTGTATCGTAGTATGGCCTCACGTTGCACGAGGAGAATGACCATGCCAGCACACGCATTGAGTACGGAGTTTTTGGCGACCTTGCCCGGTCGCGCGCCCGCCTCCGGGGCCGTGAGTTACTTCGATACGGAGATCAAGGGGTTCTTGCTGGAGCATCGCTCCAGCGGCGGGGCGACCTTTTATTTCCGCTACCGCGATGCGGCCGGTAAGGTGCGCATGCACAACATCGGCCGGGTCGATGAGATCGCACTGGCGGACGCCCGGGCCAAGGCGCACCAGATGAAGCAGTTGGTGACCGAAGGGGGTGATCCGAAGTTGGAGAGTCATCGCTTTCGGGATGTGCCGACCTTGGGGGAGTTTGTGGCCGAGCGCTATCTGCCCTACGCCAAGACAAGAAAGCGCAGCTGGGAGTGTGATGACTCGTTTTTGCGCAATCACGTGCTGCCTGCATTTGGTTCTTACCGGATGAACCGTGTGACGCGCTCGGATGTGGTGGCGTTTCACCACAGCTTGCTGGACAAGGGCTATGCGGCGGGTACCTGCAACCGGGTGCTGATTTTGCTCAAGTTCGTCTACAACTGTGCGATCCGCTGGGATGTGCTGCCGCCGACGGGCAATCCTTGTGTCGGGGTGGATGAGTTTGAGAACACGGTCGCGCGGGAGCGGTATCTCACCACCGAGGAGGTGCAGCGGCTGTTTGACGAGCTGGACACCAATCGCAATGTACAGGTGGGCCAGGTGATCCGCTTGCTGCTGTACACCGGGGCGCGTAAGCGCGAGGTGCTGGACGCCAAGTGGGAGGAGATCGATTTCAGTCGGCAGCTGCTGACGGTGCCGCCCGGTCGCTCGAAGTCGAAGAAGCCACGCCACATTCCGCTGTCGGATGCGGCCATCGAGTTGCTGCAGGCGCTGCCTCGGCAGGAGGATATCCCTTGGGTGTTTTTCAACCCCAAGACGAAGAAGCCGCCGGTGTCGATCTTTTATGCCTGGGACACGATCAGGAAGAGGATCGGGATTCCGGAGGTGCGGCTGCATGACCTGCGCCACAGCTACGCGAGTTTCCTGGTCAACGCCGGGCGGTCGCTGTATGAGGTGCAGAAGCTGCTCGGCCACCACGATCCGAAGGTGACGATGCGCTACGCGCA
>CAYOGQ010000223.1:0-1749 GCA_964403645.1 uncultured Ruminococcus sp. | reverse complement strand
AAACGTCAGGTCCTTTGTCACAACCATATTTACGGTAAAACCGTCCCACCCGGCAAACTCGTATGTATAGTCCTCGTCCTCTTTGCCGTTTAGGGCTTGGGTCGTATTCAAATCTCCGGTGATAATCGAAAGCACATCGACCACCTGTGTGTCAAGGACGGTCCCGTCGTCGTCCGCAAAAGTTATGGTGCATTGGGTGTACGCCTGTTCATACGTCGCCATAAAATAGTAATCACCGTCTAAAAGCATCCCGTTTTCGAGCGTTTTTATCTCTTCGCCGACTTTATACACCCATCCCGTAAATTTATAAATTTCGGGGTATTCCGCGGCGATTGTGGGTTCCGAGGGTATCGGTATGACCGATCCGTACGCCCCTTTGCTCTCCGATATCAACGATTCGTCATTATTGTAAAAGGCAAAACCGTATAGTTTGGCGATCTTTTTATAAATCGCCGTAAACTTCAAGTTTCTGTTTACCTCCATGCCGTCTTCATAGCCTTCCCAATTTTGAAATTTGTAATAATATTGGAGGTCTTCGTAATCCAATTCGTTCCCGCTGACCAAATATAACAGCTGGTTTTCGTATATGGATTCGCTGGTGAGAAAAACGCCGTCGTTTCTGTATAGGCTGATATTGTATTTGCGCAGTGCCGCTTCGCCGTTTTTAGTGCCTTTATACAAAGCGTAAAACACCCTGTCCTGCGTCAGCTTTTCGCCGTCGGAAAACCCGTCCCAGCCGAGGAAGGAGTATTTATATCCCGTGTTGTCGGAAAACGAAGGATTTCCGGAGGGAGCGGCAATAACCGAGCCGTAATCGGCGGTTTTGGTATAAAACACCGTGCCGTCGTAGTTGATGAACTGATATGTATAGCGGCGGGGCGTTTTGCTTATCTTCATGGTAAGAGTGACGTCGCCGTTTATCGCCATACCGGCGGTAAAGCCCTCCCATCCCTCATATTTATATGTGTACTGATCGTCTGACCATGTAAGAGGGTCGGGCACAGGCACAGAATCGAGGGTATCGCCGGGGTTTGCGTAAACAACCGTCTTTTGATTCAGGTAAACTAACGTTATTTTAAATTTATCCGTCTTTCCATATACCGCTTTGAATTTAATATCTTTGGTCAGTTTCATGCACGCAGTGACGCCGTCCCAACGGGCGAACGAGTAGTTGGCGGTTTCCGCTCCCGCTTTTTCGGGATGGGTTTCGGGCGGGATAATATAAGACCCGGATTCGGCGGAAACTTTTTTCAGCACGTCTCCGTTTTCGTCGACAAATTCATAGGTGTAAACGTTGGAATGGACCGCTTCGAAAACCGCGTCGCCGGACACGGTCATCCCCGATATGAAAAAATCCCAACCCGAGGTGTTGAATGAACTTTTGGAAGGCACGGCGACATCGGTTATCACCTTTCCGTATGCAAGCTCATATGTTTTAACGGTTTTGCCCGAATTTGTAAATTTGACCGTATAAGTCTCATTAAGCTGTATGTCGGACGTAAAACCGGACGTGGGAGAATAAACTTTTTCGATTTTGTAATAAAGCTTATCCGCCGTTATTTTTATCCCGTAAATATAACCGTCGGAGGTGGAAGGTCTGCTAACCTCGGCGGCGATTCCGGCAGAGGGGTTATATTTAAAAATCGCTTCCGGCGTATTGTAATATATGAATCCGTGGTTTGAGGTTACGCCGGCGAAGCACTCGGTATATACTTTGCTTTTATTGTCCCACATTTTCCAGTTGTCAAT
>CAYOGQ010000222.1:0-1752 GCA_964403645.1 uncultured Ruminococcus sp. | reverse complement strand
GCTTTACGCTTACAATAATCAGGCGACGGGCGTCGCTTTCCCGTATTCGGTAACCGTTTCGGTATCCTCCGACAAAACCGAATGGACTCAGGTCGGGCGCGTGTACGCCCCCACGGACAACAGCCAGGAAATTTACACTTATGTGCTGGAACTGAAATACGAGATAAAAGCAAAATATATCAAATTTTCGCTCTGTGAATCCGATTACGATTATTTTTACATAGAGGAAATCGCCGTGACAGCTTATGTCGAAGAACCCGAGGCGAATTGCCTCTACCCGGCGATATCCCTTCCCGACGTGGCGAAAGACGAATATTGGCAGTCGTCGGAACCCGATTATAATGAAACTGAAAATCTTATTTTCGGTCTGACCCAACAGATCTCCTGCGGATCCAAAGTGGACGAGTCGCTTTGGACGAACAACACCCCCGTGACTTCCACTCTGATGACCGACGGCAAATATTCGTCCTCCACCGACATACACAACAGCTTTTTCTTCAAATTCAATCAAGGTTCTCACCGCGATGTTATTTATGACCTGACCAAGCTTTCGGCGGTATCGTCCTTCAAGGCAAGCTTCACCCAAATAGCCTCGTGGGCGGTCAGCGCTCCTCCTTATGTGAGCATTTACCTTTCCGCCGACGGCGACACCTGGTACGCCGCGGGCATGATAGAGATGGACATCTCGATGAATCCCGGACTTTCGCGCGGCGAAATGACGCTCGCCGCTCCCGCGGCTGCGCGGTTTGTCTGTTTCTCCTTCGACGTGAGCACATGGGCGGGCTGCGACGAGCTGGAAGTCATCGGGACCAAGAAAGTCGGCTCGTCAGTAACAAAGCTGAAAGACAGCGGTTTCGCTGTCAAGAATAAGTTTATGGTCGACGAATATATGGCGCCAGACGAAAGCTTGTTGGGCGGCGTCGAGGACCTGTATCTCGCGTATCATTCCACCACCGTCAAACGCGCCGCTTCCGACCTGCTCCCCGTGCTGGCGTACCTCGACACCGACGGAAAAATTAAGGACACCATGTTCGACGGCGTGTTGTTTTTACTCTCCGGCAAATTGCTTTCCGGCTACGGCGGGCACGAAGGCTTCACCAGAGGCGACTGCGAATGGCTCGTCAGCACCCTCTTTGCGGAAAATTACAATATAAACGCCCTTGAGGAAGCCGCCGGTCAGATAAAAGCGGCGCTCGGCAACAGCGACTACAAGTATAAATTTTACATTGCCCTTTATTACCCCAAAACCGGATCGAAATTCGGCGACATCGACGGCGACGGCAAATCGGATACGCTTTCGACGCTCGAAGACCGGCTCGCCGCGCTGGAATGGTATATAAACCTCTTTGAAGCCGAGCTGGCGAAACACGACTACAAGAATATCGAGTTTTGCGGCTATTACTGGCACAGCGAGTCGACAAGCGCCGCAAACGGCGACTTGGCGCTGATTAACGGCGTGAGCGAACTGACCCACTCGCACGGAAGCCAGCTGTTCTGGATACCCTATTATGTGGCGTCCGGTTATTCGCTCTGGTCGGAATTCGGCTTCGACGTCGCATGCATGCAACCCAACTACGCGTTCGGACTTGACAGGCCTATTTCGCAGATCATCAACACCGCCAATCTCACAAAGCGCTACGGCATGGGGATCGAGATTGAGATCGACGGCAAAGCGTTTTCCAACGACCTGTATTTCCGGCGGTATAGAGACTATCGGAAGTACGGCGTGTATTACCGTTATATGAACGACTG
>CAYOGQ010000221.1:0-1754 GCA_964403645.1 uncultured Ruminococcus sp. | reverse complement strand
GCCGAGCCCGCGCTGACAAGAGAACACATCGCTCCGAATCTCCCTTTCGCCGGATGAATTCCCGGGGAAATGAAATTATCTGTATATAAAAGCCTGTCGCAGACGGCGAGAACCACCCAGGTTGTCCCTGTGGACAGCAGCATGTCCCCCACGTTTACCGCGCCGGTCCCCAGCGACGCGCAGTACTGGTCATGCGCGCCGTTGAAAACAACCGTCTCCGGGCTCAGGCCGAGCTCCTGCGCGGCTTTGGGGCGCAGGCGGCCCAGACGTTCGCCGGTCTTTAACACGACGGGCAGCCTTTCCTCGGTTATACCTATAGCCGATAGAATTTCCCCGTCCCAGCGGTTTGTTTCCATATTGTAGAGCTGGCGAATCGCGGCGTTTGTCGGGTCAATGGCGTTTATTCCGGTCAGCATATAGTTTATGTATTCGAGCGTCGACACAAAGCTCTCCGCGCCGGAAAATACCGCCGGGGCGTTGTTCTTCAGCCACAGAATTTTCGCGGCGTCGAGAATCGGCGAAACAAGCCAGCCGGATTTTTTATATATTTTATCCTCGCCGACGGTCTCGGCCAGAAAGCGCGCTTCCTTGGCGGAACGGCTGTCCATCCAGGTTATAACCGGGCACAGAGGGTTGAAATCCGCGTCTACGGCAAGCATGCTTGCACCCTGTGTCGATACCGAAATCGCCGCAATTTCCGATTTATCGGAGATGCCTGAAACGGCGGAGCGTATCGCCGCCGCCGAAGCGCTGTACCAATCCGTGGCGTTCTGCTCAAACCGTCCCCCGCCGCGGGCGGACAGCTCATATCCGCGGTAACCTTTTGCGTAAATCCTGCCGTTTTCATCCGTGACAACGGCTTTCGCACCTGTTGTGCCGACGTCCAATCCGATAACAAGCATATTACAAGGCCTTTTCAAGCGCCTGCGCGATATATGAGAGCACTGCTTTTGACGCTGTCAACGGGGGCTTGAAAAGCACTGCGGGCGGGCAGTTAGGCTTGTAAAGCTGTGCGCTTGTGTCGACGCAGCTCCCCGAAATCACCTTTGCGGCGGCGGCCGCATCCTCAAGCGTTTTAAAGTGGATCCCCGCCAAATGGCCGAGCCCCTCGACCTTTTCAATTTTTCCGGAGCTCCTCTGGGCTATGTCGCGAAGTGATTCCATAAAATAATTGCCCAACCTCTGTGTTCTTACGCCGTTCGCCTGAGCGAATGCCATCGTTATCAGATATGAAAGAGACGCGAGCTCCTCCTGTCCGTTTGTGACAAGCGCACCGAACTGGTTGAGCGTGTCCATTTCAGCTGTTGTGATTATCTTGCTGGCCGGGTATTCACCTCCGGAAAAGCCCTTTCCTATTACAACAAAATCAGGCTTTAAGCCGTAGTGGCGGAATAAGAACATGCCTTTATACCACATGCAGGATTGGATTTCATCGACAAGCGTCGGTATGTCGGCTTCGCGGCACAGCTCGTATACCGTCTGAAGATAGTTTTTTGACAGGCATACCGCGCCGAAATTCATCATTACAATCTCATGGAGAAATCCCGCGATTTTATACTGACCGGCATTGTACTTTTTTACTTTTTCTTTGAATTCCCGAACCTCGTTTATCCGGACGGGCACTACAACATAGGCCCCCGCGCGGTTGACTCTTTCATTATATTCCGGCCACATACCGCGCAGAGTCTGCGCCGTTACCGAGGTGCCGTGGTAATTTGCTCCGCTCTCGCCTGCATTGTCCGCCATAACGAAAA
>CAYOGQ010000220.1:1370-1775 GCA_964403645.1 uncultured Ruminococcus sp. | reverse complement strand
TTAGACGGATTCAAAGCCCAACTGCTTCCTGCAGAAAAACTGGAGGCCATCGAAGCCTGGCAGAGATCGGGGAAAAGTGTGGCCATGGCAGGCGACGGCATTAACGATGCGCCGGCACTTGCACAGGCCGATGTGGGAATCGCGATGGGAAACGGCACCGATGTGGCCATCGAAAGTGCCTCTCTCACCCTGGTGAAGGGCAATCTGCAGGGTATTGCCAATGCCTATACATTAAGCAAAAAGGTGATGCAAAATATTCGGGAGAATCTGTGGTTTGCATTGGCTTACAACACCCTGGGCATCCCCATTGCTGCCGGCGTTCTCTATCCGCTCACAGGTCTTCTGCTTTCGCCCATGATTGCCGCGTTGGCGATGAGTTTCAGCTCGGTTTCGGTGATTACCAAC
>CAYOGQ010000220.1:278-1360 GCA_964403645.1 uncultured Ruminococcus sp. | reverse complement strand
TCCGGCAAGCTAGAAACGGTTGCCCTTATACCCCCGCAGGCTCAACCCGAATTACAAAGAGAGCCCGTGGACTCCGGGAATCGTCGCAATGATAGATTCTGATGTAAAGCAGATCCGACCCCTCTGTCACACAACTCTCATCGCCGCCGGGCCCCAGCTCATCGCAATAGTTGGCAAACGCGCCCGACAGCCGAAGGTAGGGTCCCGAAGGGTTACTCTTTACCCCGATTACCGGATCGACTTGGCTATCGGCATTCGAGATACGAATCCGGATACGAAGTTGCGAAGAAGGAATCCTCACCGCCAGCCAGAAGCCCCGGACATATCCGCCATACCGGCTATGCCCGCCGATAGGAGGTGCTGCCGAGTAATCGGCAGTGTTAACCGACACCGCATAGGATTGATTCAGGTTGATGAGGGGTGCTTCGTAGGGCAGATTCGCGGGCACAACCACCGGGAGCGACTCTCCGCTTCTCCCCACCTCCAGGGTATGCAACCCCTCTCCTGCGACCACTGCCTTCTCTGTGGGAGCAGAACTCCTCTCCGGGAGAGCCACACCTGTACCCTCACACAACACCCTGAAGGTGCCATTATTGGCATTGCTCCTGATATACATCACTCCCCGATAGTGCTTGGGTACCAAAGGATTGAACTGAATAGGGATATACGTAAAGGCCTTGCCGGGAAGTATGATGGCCGAAGACAGCTTGATGGAGAAGCCATAAGGCAGATCGACCCAGGAGATCTTCAGCTCGTCGCTTCCGATATTGGCCACACGCATCAGTTGTACTTTTTGCTGATATACCTCTACCTGACCAAAATGGATCTCCTTACCGGCAAGAATCACAGGGAATAATTCAGAAAGGTGGTAATGACCCGATGCCGAATCGGGCAACTCAACCTGAAGCTGCGCTCTCCACATTTTCTCTATCAAAGAGATAGCAGGAACCGAAAGGGAATCGGAATGGGGCATAGTACGAGAGGCTTCATCCGGCGAAGATGAGGTATCTATGGTCGACGAGCTATCGGCATCGAAGCATTCCGATTCGGGCTCAGTTTTTCCATGACAGCAGAAACAGAGG
>CAYOGQ010000220.1:0-268 GCA_964403645.1 uncultured Ruminococcus sp. | reverse complement strand
ACCTCTTTTCTGCTCGAAACAAAGGCGCTATTACCCATGTGATTATCAGAATAATCAATAGCAAAGATTGATAGAATATTTTTAATAATCAACAATAATCCATCCGAATTATTCCAAACAGGGCCATCATACCGGTACAAAGAAAAATCAGCTACCTTTGAAAGAGAAAGATCTCTCCCTTCCCTGTCACCGAAACCTTTCACTCGCCCAAAACTATGTCAAGAATCTCTGCACCCGCACTATTCCAACCTTCCATGTATCTCCTTGC
>CAYOGQ010000219.1:0-1803 GCA_964403645.1 uncultured Ruminococcus sp. | reverse complement strand
CAGTAAAAAACGAAAAAAACACAACACACAAGCCCCGTGGGAAAGCAGCTAATAAAGCTCTCTCACGGGGCTTTTTTTGTTTTACCGTAACCGTCAAAACAACCGGCACCTTCCGGCAGGCGGTATATAGTGGGAGAATGCTTTATGAATAAAGCGGCCTGCGTGGGCATCTCGCCCGGGCTTGCTGGAAAGAATGGAGCGGTTTCATGGGTATTGGAAAACAGCAGCAAGAAAATAAGCTGCACGAATGGACGGAGCAAGGAAAGGCCTGCCGGGAGAGTGGCATGGCTGTAGGTGCTTGGTGTGAGAAGAACGGCATTCACCAATCTACATACTACAGGCGCCAGCGCATGGTAGCTGCGATGGCCGGGGATGGTGTGCCGTCGCCCCTGGAAAGCAGGAGCCCGGAGTGCAATATGCCCGCTTTCGCTGAATACGAACTACCAACCATAAGTTCCAGCGGGGTAATCAAATTGCATTTTATCTTTGGTACCCTGGAAATCCATAACGGTGCAGAGGAAGCCGTAATTGCAAGCACTCTCCGGGCAATAAAGAGCCTATGCTGAGGGATTTTACTGAGGCGGAGCATGTCTATCTTGCCTGTGGCTATACCGACCTCCGACGGGGCATAGACGGCCTCGCCTCTACCGTTGAGCAAAGCTTTCGACTGAATCCATTTTCAAATAGCTTGTTTCTTTTCTGTGGTCGACGTCGTGATAGAATGAAAGCGCTATATTGGGAAGGCAATGGGTTTGTCTTGTTATACAAACGGCTGGAGCGTGGCAGCTTTCAGTGGCCAAGAACCGCTAAAGAGGTACGGGATTTGAGCCCCCAGCAATTCCGATGGCTGATGGAAGGTCTAAGTGTTGACCAGCCAAAAGCGCATAAACCCGTCTCTGGAATAAGCATGACGTAACCGCCGAATGCCTTGAAAACACTGTGGTTTCTTCGCATATATGCCTTGTAAAATGAGGCAAAATATGCTATAATTGACCTATGAAAAACAAGAGTTTAACGGCTACAAGCAACACGGAAACCATAATGATTTCCCGTGCGGAATATGATGCCTTAAATGGGCAAATCTCCGAGCTTTCTCAGCAGGTGCAGTATCTGCTTGAACAGATGCGCCTTGCAAGAAAGAAGCAGTACGGCTCGTCCTCTGAGCAGAGCAAGTACGACGGCGGAGAGCAGCTAAGCCTGTTTAATGAGGCTGAGTTTTTTGCTGACGAGAGTCCTGAGCCTGAATTGACAGAGGTGGAAAAGCACTACCGTAAGAAGCGCTCTGAGACCAAGGATTGCCTGCCCGAGAATTTGCCGGTGGAGACGGTTGAGTGCTTTCTTCCGGAAGATGAGCAGTCCTGTCCCAAATGCAGCGGACCGCTGCATATTATGGGTAAGGAAGTCGTGCGGCGTGAGCTGAAAATTATCCCAGCAAGCGTAAGTGTTGTGGAGTATGTTCGTTACACCTATTCATGCCGTAGCTGCGAGAAGAATGGCATAGATGTGCCTGTCATGAAAGCCCCGGTGAAAAAACCGGTTATTAAGGGCGGATTCGCAAGCCCAGAGGCGGTGGCGCACATTGCAACCCAAAAATTTGTTATGGCTTCGCCGTTATACCGGCAGGAGAAGGAATTGAACCGCAGCGGTATTATGCTGTCGCGGCAAACCATGTCCAACTGGCTGCTAAAAAGTGCCGGGGACTGGTTAAGGCCCATATACAACCGTCTGCATGAATTGCTTTTGCAACGAGCTGTCCTCCATGCCGATGAGACGACGCTGCAGGTGCTTCATGAGGACGGCAAA
>CAYOGQ010000218.1:0-1811 GCA_964403645.1 uncultured Ruminococcus sp. | reverse complement strand
ATTCGCATCGTGCATGAACGCTAACGGCACAAACGAAAGCGCGGACGATACCCCAAGCGTTAACTCTATTACAGATCCTTCGGATAATCAGTCGAAAACAAACACACCGGATGAATCTTCAGTGGAAGAATCGTCCGTTAAATTTACAGAAGAATCAACTATGGAATCGACCGAGGAACTTTCGAAAGAAGAATCTTCCGCGGAAGAACCCTCGGCGGAAGAATCGAGTGAAGAATCTCGTCTGTCAAAACTTGAACTTATTGCATCGTTGAAAGTCGGCGAGGATATTTTATATTCTGACAGGATGTGCGGTTTTATATCGGGTCCTCAATCATATTGTGTCAACGAAAAAGGGGATATTTATATTGTCAGCGGTCAGGAAAGTAAAATAATGTGCGTAAACGATAAAAAAACGTTGAAATTAGATGTCAATTTTCAACCCACCGATTGCAATATTATAGGCGACACAATATATGTTTTAACTTATTTTACCGGAATCTATTCTAACGGAATACGCTTGTACGATATAGAAAAAGGGTTAATCGATAAATACGATCTTCCCGATAATTTAAATTCTAATGATGTTCGAAATATAAAATTCAATACCAATGGCTTTTATATAGAAACACGGGATGATAATATTTATGTTTTCGATAAAAAAAATTTTCAAAAAACAAAAAACAACGAATATAGATATGCTGAAAACAAAACAACATATTTATTTAACCCCGATGAAAAATTTATTTTTACCGCCAACGGTATGGAAGTAACAATAAATCTTGGCGGAGACAAAGTTGCTGGTTATTTGGGCTATGACGAAACGGGATTTTATTTATACATAGTTGAATATCTACCACACAGTTTCAAACAAGAAAGCTCCGTTTGTAAATATGATTTTAATGGTAATTTGATCGATTATGCGATATTGGATTTCACCGATTGCGTCGCATATCCTTTAAACCCGGTTTTATTTGTAAATGGCAAGCTATATCTTATGAGATGCACGGAAGAAACCGTAAACGTTTATATCCTAACTCTCGGTAACGCGGATGTGTCGCATTTGTATGAAAGTTAAAATTAGAAACACACACAAATCCGGTCGGTTGAAACTCAACCGGCCGGATTTTTACTTGTTTAAAATGTGATTTATAATACGATTATATTGATACTCAAACGACGCGGCGCGCGGGACGCGCTTTACGCCGGCGTTTCCTCTTTATCGAAGGTTTGTATATTTCGCGGGGCGCGGCGTTTTTCCAACACCTTTTCATACGCCAGCATATACGATTCTTCGGCGGCAAGCGCCATCTTCATGACGGCGTCGCGGCGGGTTTTGGGGTAGCACCAATAGCTCTCGTCGAGGGTGGAAATGTCGCAGCAGTCGCCGATCTTACGGTAATTGAACTCGATATGCAGGCTTTCGAGCATCAGGGGCGGCAATACCAGTTTCACCGGTTCGCCGTACGCCACGCATTCGAGCGTCAGCCCCTCGGCGGTCTGGACGATTTTCCCGATACCCTGATTTACGAATTTCTTCGCCCCCGGCAGAGTTTCCACCATTATCTCGTCCTCAAAATAATATTTACCGCTTTTAAGCTCCTCGCGGACACATTCGCGTTCCCATTTATACCAGTCGGGGATATGCGTGAAGGTTTCGACGCCGTCGGCGGCATTTAATTCCCCGTATTCGGACATCTCCCACGTTTTACCGCACCTGGCGCACCGCAGCGTCGTGCCCTCGCCGTACATTTCGCCCTCCGTCTTGCAGGACGAGCATTTGTAAAGTATGCGGTTTAGGCCCAAGGCGCGGC
>CAYOGQ010000217.1:0-1812 GCA_964403645.1 uncultured Ruminococcus sp. | reverse complement strand
GAGGTGATAAATGCCAAAAGCTGAATATGACAAGCAAGGCAAGTATTTCTGGCATCTGGCGCGGGTAGCCGGGTGGACAGAACAGCGCGTAAACGCTCTAATATTGAAACGCTGGAGCGCAACGCATTGGAACGCACTGAACGCAGATCAAAAGCGGGCAGCAATCAATATGATGCGCGGATATGCTGATAAACAAGACAAGAGCCGCGCCAAGAGCCTACGCCAAGCGATCATGGCACTGGTAAAGAAAAACGGGCAGGATATAGACTGGTTGCATGAACAGATGATATCCTGGCACTATGGTGACAGCCTGCGCCTGCTGAGTTATGCCGATACAGTTAAGGTCTTTGAGCTGGTAAGAGGTTGTTTTAGTCCACAAAGGACACCGGAGGTAAAATGAAACAGGAAAGTGAACGCGATAGATTGATCCGGCGCGTGGTAAATCATGCACACTATACCGGCAAAAGCACCGCTCAACTGACGGAAATGGTATATGACCTTACCGGGCAGACAAGCTTGAGATTATGCACAAATGAGCAACTAATATATGTGAATCAAAAAATGAACACAAGGAGTAAAAACAATGGCTAAAGTAATCAAAGAAGGCAAGCACACCTATTGGATCGACGGCGAAGGGCTCAAGGTGCCGTATAAACATGTACATGAATCTGACCGGATCAGAGACAAAGCGGTCACCTCCCTGGTAAGCCGAGCAAAGCGGCTCCAGACTATCATCAGAAACGAAAAAGAGGCAATGGAGCTGGAAATACTGGCATATCTGGGCGAGGCCGCCCGCAGAGAAGATGAAGAATGGGTAGGCGGTGCCACGATCAGCAACTTCAGCATGGACGCGTCCGTAACGATCAAGGTCGCCAAACGCTGGACCTTTGACGAAAGGCTGCAGATCGCAAAAAAGAAGATCGATCAGTGCATCGAGAACTGGAGCGGCTCAGCCAATAGCAAGCTGGTGGCACTCGTGAACAGAGCATTCAAGGTGGATCAAAAAGACCAGGTGGATGCCAAGCAGATTATTGGACTCCGGACTCTGGATATTCAGGATGATCTATGGAATGAGGCCATGAAGCTGATAGCTGACAGTCAGAAGGTGCAAAGCACCAAGACCTATTTCTACTTCCAGGAAGCTGATGAAGACGGCAAAATGCAAACAATTGTGCTGGATTTCAGCAATCTGTAGGGGGACAGGATGAGTATCGTGACAATGGGATACATGCTCGCTGCATTGGTGGTGGCCTTAATCTGGGCAATAATGGAGATGTTAATGGCGCGCTCCAGCAAGCACTATTATCAAGATCTGTGGCAACAGACTCAGACCACGAGTCTGGAGCGCCTCAGCAGCATCGCAGGGTTAAAAGCGGAGATTGCGCTTCTGAACGAGGATCGCAGCATCCGGGCGGAAGTTCATGAGCGAACAGAGAAAAATCTCCGCACATCGCACGAGCTGAATAACCATTACATCGAGGAGATTGCCGGGCTGGAGGTGCTGATCAAGGCGAAGGATGAAGAGCTGAACTACTATGAAGACTACATAAAAAATGGCGAGCATGCTCACAAAATGGTATCTGCAGAGCGGGACAGAATACTGGTCAAGGTAGCCGAGCTGGAGCGGGAACCGGAGTACGTCCGCGCGTGCTTGCTGGAGAAGATCCACGACTGCAAGAATCTGCAACACCTGAACGAGCTCCTTGAGGACGCCAATGGGGCATATTGCCGGGAGCTGAAAGAAGAAAGAGCGATGGTGGATCACCTGGTCCGCCAGCTGAAGGATAACAATATAGAGCCGGATCTGGAACC
>CAYOGQ010000216.1:0-1866 GCA_964403645.1 uncultured Ruminococcus sp. | reverse complement strand
TCCACCCGCTGGTCTGCCCCGCGTTTAACGCCGACTTCGACGGCGACCAGATGGCCGTGCACGTCCCCCTGTCGGCGGAAGCGCAGGCGGAGGCAAGATGCCTTATGCTCTCCTCCAACAACCTGTGAAAGCCGGTCAACGGTCACGCCGTCACCGTACCGTCGCAGGACATGGTGCTGGGGTCATATTTCCTTACCCTCGACAAGGAGGGCGAACCCGGCGAGGGTAAACATTTTGTCGATTTCGACGAAGCGGTCATGGCTTACGAAAACGGCGACCTCTCGCTGCACGCCAAAATTTTCGTCAGGGTTACCAAAGAAGACAACGGCGTTATGCGGACGGGCGTAATCAACACCACTCTCGGAAGGCTCATCTTCAACAAGCCCATCCCCCAGGACCTCGGCTTTACCGACCGGTCCGACCCGGCTCAGTTTTTTAAGCCCGAAATTGATTTCGTCACCACCAACAACGAGCTGGCGCAGATAGTCGACCGCTGTATCCGCAAGCACGGCAACGCCGTAACCTGCGAGGTGCTCGATAAGATTAAAGCGCAGGGCTTCAAATATTCCACCAAAGGCGCTATGACCATTTCGGTTTACGATATGACTATACCGCCGGAAAAGAAATCCCTCCTCGCCGAAGCCGAGGAAAAGGTCGACGTTATCAGCGACTTCTACCGTGACGGACTGCTTTCCAACGAGGAACGTTCGCGGCGCGTCATGGACATTTGGGACAAATGCACCGAGGACGTCGCCAACGCCCTCCAAAAGGACCTCGACAAATACAACCCCATCAACATGATGGCGGTTTCGGGCGCCAGAGGCTCCATAAAACAGATAAGACAGCTCGCCGGAATGCGCGGGCTCATGGCTTCCGCCACAGGCAGGACCATAGAACTTCCGATAAAAGCCAACTTCCGCGAAGGCATGAAGATACTCGAATATTTCACAGCAGCCAGAGGGGCGCGCAAGGGCCTCGCCGACACCGCGCTCCGCACCGCGGACTCGGGTTATCTGACAAGGCGTCTGGTCGACGTCTCGCAGGACGTCATTATCCGCGAGGAAAACTGCCGCGACACCAGAGGGCTTTGGATAAGCAAGATTGCCGAATATCAAGGCAATAAAGAAGCGATCATTGAAAAATTCGGTGAACGCCTTGTCGGCAGGTACACCATCGGCGACATCATAAACCCCGTCACCGGCGAGGTGATAGTCCCCGACGACACGATGATATCCGAAGACCAGGCCGCAGAAGTCAAAGAAGCAGGCATCGAAAGGGTGCATATCCGCTCCGTTATTAACTGCAAAGCCAAGCACGGGGCGTGCGTCCACTGCTACGGCGCAGACCTTTCGAGCGGCCACCCCGTCAGCATCGGTGAATCCGTGGGCATTATCGCAGCCCAGTCGATAGGCGAACCGGGCACCCAGCTCACCATGAGAACCTTCCACTTCGGCGGCGTCGCGGGCGGGGACATCACGCAGGGGCTTCCCCGCGTCGAGGAAATTTTCGAAGCGCGCAAGCCCAAGAAAGCGGCTCTGCTTTCCGAATTCGACGGCACTGTAAGGATAGAAGAAATAAAAAAGACCAAGCAGGTGATAGTCAAGGACGACTATACCGGCGAGGAGAGAGCGGCGAGCGTGCCGTTTGTCACAAAGATAATCGTCGAGGACGGGGAGAAGGTCAAGAAATGCCAGAAGCTCACCGAAGGCACCGAGACTCCGGGCGATATACTCCGCATTTCCGGACTTGACGCGGTATATTCGTATATTATCAAGGAAATACAAAAGGTTTACCGTATCCAGGGCGTGGAGATAGCAGATAAGCATATCGAAATTATCGCCCGCCAGATGACAAGAAAAATAAGGG
>CAYOGQ010000215.1:0-1879 GCA_964403645.1 uncultured Ruminococcus sp. | reverse complement strand
CATAGGCGAAAGCTCGGCGGATATATCGGGCGAAGCCTCGGCGGAAGCTTCCTCCCCTGTTTTAACCTCCGAGGAAATTTCGCTCGAAGCGACAAAGGAGAAGCTGAACGTATTTATAACGGACTATTCCGATACGATGAAGGGCTTCGGCGCAACGGTTGCGGACTACCGCTGGAACGGCCAGCCTTTTGAAGGCAACACCAACAACGAGTTCGCGCTTACCGAATTTATCGTCAACGACCGACGCGATAAGATCATCGACGCTCTCGTAAAAGCGGGCGTGGACGAAAATCTCGTGCGCAAAAATATCCCCGAAGAAGTCAAATTCGACAAGGAATTCGTAGACTCCATACCCGTGTTTTCCTATTTCGGCGACACGACGCTCCTCGATACGCCCAGCAAAAAGGGCTTGACGCTGCTTATACTCATCCCCATACTCGTTTTTATCACGTCGTTTTACGGCGGAGTGGTCACCAAAAAGTTTTCGGTGCAGCCCGCCACGGCGGACGGTGTACAGCCCGGCGGCGGCTTTATGAAATGGGGGCTTCCCCTCCTTTCCACCTATTTCGCGTGGGCGTCCTTTCCCGCCGCAGTCGGCGTTTACTGGATCTACCGCACGGTGTTCGGAATAGGGCAGTCATATATACTGGCAAGAATGTACCCCATCCCCAAGATGAGCGACGAAGATTTGGCGGAGCTGAAAAAACAGCTCAAAACCAAAAAGAAAAAGGTTATCACCATCGAGGTCGACGAGGACGACGATTCCTACGACAATATAATCATCAAGACCGACCGCAAGAACAGCCCCGGCACAAAGTATGAGATGCTGTCCACCGACGGAGATAAAAACGCTAAATCGAAGATAGACCGCGCGCCGATGAAGGACGACAACCCTCCCCCCGACGGCGGCAACCCGGACGACAACATCGACGAAGATTAAATGCCTGAAATAAAGCTTTCAGACTAAAGCTTTTCGGGCCGGAAGCGCGGCGTTACGTTTAACGCTTAACGTTTAACGTTTAAAGTTTAACGTAAAATCGGCTTGCCGGGCACAAAACGTTCGTATTACAAATGAGGAAAATAAAAATGCAAAAAGAAGTCATTCAGAACGCGAAAACCGTTTTACAGGCGGTGGAGCTGGGCGCGAAGGAATTGGGCGTGTCTTCCGACAAGGTGACCTACACCGTTATGCAGGAGCCGAGCAAGGGCTTTTTGGGGATAGGCGCGAACGAGGCTATCGTCAAGGTAATCTACGAGCTTACGCCCGCCGACAAGGCCGAGACCTTCATAAAAACCGTGCTCTCCGGCATGGGAATCGCCGCCGAGACCGTCGCCGAAACAGACGAGGAGGGCGCGACCGTATCCGTCACCGGGGATAACATGGGACTTCTGATAGGCCGCCACGGCGAAGTGCTCGATTCGCTGCAATACCTTGCGACGCTTGCCGCCAACAAGGGGCTTAAAGAATATTACCGTGTCACCGTCGACGTGGAGGGCTACCGCGCCAAGCGCCGCGAAGCGCTCAAACAGCTCGCACACCGCATGGCGGAAAAGGCGGTCAAATACGATCGCTCCTTCGCGCTGGAACCGATGTCGGCATACGAAAGGCGCATAATCCATTCCGAGGTGCAGGGAATCAAGGGCGTTTCTACCTACTCGGTCGGCACGGACGCGGAGCGCAAAGTGATCATCTGCCCTGAAAACAAGATGAAAAGGAGCGCGGCAAGGGAAAACAAGCCCCAAAGCCAAGTCAAAACCCAAAACTAAACTTTGATAAAGCAAAAAATCATAGCGGCGGAAACGCATAACGCTATGATTTTTTTGGGCTCTTTGTCAATAGTTGGGGTGAACCCGTAAACAAGAAATCAGGCAGCGGTTA
>CAYOGQ010000214.1:0-1895 GCA_964403645.1 uncultured Ruminococcus sp. | reverse complement strand
TATATTAAATATTTATAAAAATCAATAGCCATCGGTTATTTGTTTCTTTTCTCATTTCCGTTAAAAAGAGGAAATGAGATAAATCAGAATTTGTCGGGATAAGCAGAAACGACATTGGTATCGGTAGGGGCGCACCCGTTGTCAAGAGTAACATGGTAAACAAATTGTGCAAGGACATGGTATACACATTTTATGTACAGTCAATGCGCTATTGGAAGCCGGACGGAGCGTAGCGGAGGAGGGCTTCCAATAGCGGCGCGAATGATTACAGTCTCTGAATTTTCCGATGAAGCAGCTTTCCACTGTGTACATCAAACTCTCCTATCGCATAATTTCGATAACACGCCACAAATGTTTCTTTCTCCGGATTTTCTCTCAATTCTATGTACTCATTTTTCATGGTTTCACTCAGGTATATCTGAAAGTCATTAAATCGTAAATACCCCCAGCTATTAACCTTCCTCACGTGATGTTCTCCGCCGTACTCATATTTTAGCACTGTGTCATGGTATTCACGATTGCTCGGCACATATACTTCCGAAGGGCACTTCATACCAAGTGCTTCATGAGGACGCTCGTTGTTATAGCAATCTCGCCATTCGGCAAGAACCCTTTCGGCATCGGATATATCAGTCGGCGTGTAGTGCTTCAGCAATTCCTGATTCATCGCTCTGTGAAATCTTTCGATTTTCCCCTGTGTCTGCGGGTGCTTTATTCGTCCGTGTATTGGTAACACATCATGGTTCATCAGCCATTTCTCAAACTGCGTGTATCCATGGCAGAAACCCGCGAATTGGGCTCCGTTGTCCGAAAGAATTGAATCCGGCATGCCGTATTCATAAAAGACCTCTTTGAATGTCGGCAATACGAGATTTGCAGTGCTTACCGCAGGCTTGATTTTTAGTACGAATCGGCTGCAATCATCGAAGATGTCTAACGGAAAACAGTAGTTTCCGTCCTGCATTTTGAATTCGCCTTTGAAGTCAGTCTGCCACATTTCGTTGCACCGTTCTTTTTCAAAGCGTTGATATGGCTTGTGTTTTAGGGCTTCTTCTTTTGATATACAGCCGTACCGGTTCAGAATGTTGTTCACCGTTTTAACGCACGGCATTTCCTCTCCTTTGCTTTCGAGAACAAATTTGATCTTTTTGGCTCCCCATCCCGGGTGTTCGTTGCGCTTATTGATAACGAGCCGTTCGATTCTTTCCGGGGTTTTGTTGGCGGTGACGAGAGGTTTCCGGCTTCTGTTTGACAATTCACCGGATTTCTTAAATCTGTTTAGCCATTTATAACCTGTTTTTCGGCTAATATTAAATTCCCGACACAATGAGCTGAAATTTGTACTGTTCTTTGTGGCTTCTGCAAATTCTTTTCTTAATTCTTCCACAGTTTTATCCTTCCAAGGCATTTTATAACCTCCTTTTTATGGTTATTTCCTGCCTCTATTTTATTATAAAACTGTTTACTATCTCCTTACACTACCTGTTTACTATGTTATTACACTATACATATTATCCGCCCGAAAAATCACCGTTCGGGAACGGGCGGATGATATCCGCCCCTACATTGACGGTGCTACGAATTTCGTATTGTCGGTGCGCTAAATTCCAATTTGTCTTATAAACGAATTGAAATTGTTACCTCTGACCTATGCATTTACCGGCTGCGGCAGCGCGATATAACGCTTTGTCAGTTTGCTTTCATATAGTCGGCGGCGGCGGCTGTATCTATATACAGCGTCCAGTCGGGGTGAGTGCGGAGAATGGTTGCGGGAAGGGTATTTGATATTTCACGGGAAAGGGCGGCGTTTACTGCCCACGCCTTGACCGAATGAGGAACAACCGAAACGATTTTCTTACATTTCATAATTCTGTTTACGCTCATTGAAACGGCCT
>CAYOGQ010000213.1:1312-1911 GCA_964403645.1 uncultured Ruminococcus sp. | reverse complement strand
CGCCGGCTCCGGTGGCGCAGTGAACGCCATTTTTTCCGCGGAAACGGGGTGGATGAAGGCAAGCGACCAGGCGTGGAGCATCAGCCGCGGCGCCTTTGGCATCCCCTTGGCGCCATAGATGGGGTCGCCCAGTACCGGGTGGTAATCCCGGGAAAAATGAACCCGAATCTGGTGCGTCCGCCCGGTCAGAAGGCGGATGAGGACCAGGGCGCTTTTGTCCCGCTGCTCAACGACTTTCCAGCAGGTCAGCGCCTCCCGGCCGTCCTCCATGACGGCCATTTTCTTCTTGTCCTTCATGCTTCTTCCGATGGGGCCGTCATAGCGTCCCGACTCTTCCTTCATTCGGCCCGCGACCACGGCGAGGTAGTATTTTTCAATCTCCCGGTTCGCCAAGGCCTTGGACAGGGCCAGGTGGGCTTTGTCGTTCTTGGCGACCATCATCAAGCCCGAGGTATCCTTGTCCAGGCGATGCACGATGCCAGGGCGCTTTTCACCGCCGATGCCGGACAAGCCGTCCAGGTGGTACAGGAGCGCGTTGACCAGGGTGCCCTTTTGCTGCCCGGCGGCCGGGTGGACCACCAGCCCGGCCGGCTTGTTGA
>CAYOGQ010000213.1:0-1302 GCA_964403645.1 uncultured Ruminococcus sp. | reverse complement strand
TTCCACGCCGGAATCCACCGCCATTGGAAGAGTTAACTCCACTTTATCCCCAATATTGGCGATGAAAGAGGGTTTTGTCACCACAATTCCCTTTACCCGGACCTGTCCATCCTTAATGAGGCGGGCGGCCTGGGAACGGGACAGGTTCTCATCGGCGAGCAGGGTGTCCAGGCGCTCCCCCTTGGCTATTTTTTCAATGATGTTCAAATCGGTCTCCTTTTTGGGGCAGGAGAAGGGACAGCGCGAGTAAAATGGTGCCCAGGGTCAGGCAGATATCGGCCAGATTAAAAACCGGAAAGCGGATAAACAAGAGTTCCAGGTAATCCGTCACCCCGCCGTGAATCAGCCTGTCCAGGATATTGCCGGCCGCGCCGCCCAGCATCAGCCCCGCGCACAGGGATTCAAAACGGGTCAGCGGCTGCTTCCGGACAGCCCAGCCGCCAATCAGTGTCAGCACCGCGGAGAGCAGCAGTGTCAGCCACGGCTGGCCCGCGAACAGGCCGAAAGACACCCCGGTATTTTGCGTGTAGGAAAGGGAAATAAGCCCCGGAAGCAGGACTCCTTCCTCAAAACGGGGCAGCAGTTTGATGCCGAGGTCCAAAAAGGCGACAAACAGCGCGGTCAACGCAAGCAGGTGGTTCATGCTTCCTCCTCCTTTCATTATATCCCGCCTTTGTCCTCCTGCAAACCCCGCTTGAATGAAAGCCCCATCGGGTAAAATCCGGGGGAACACAATCAAGGAGGTTTCCATGCGTTATCCAACTCTTCTCATCATCGCCGTCGCCCTGGTCGCGGTGGTTGCTGTTTCCTATATCCTCACCCATCCAAAAGCCCCCGTCGCCGCGGCCGCCGAGGAGAAGACCGTGTATTTCGCGGGCGGCTGTTTCTGGGGCGTGGAGCACATGATGGAGCTGGTGCCCGGCGTCACGCAGGCGCGCTCCGGCTATGCCAACGGCACCCTGGACAACCCGGATTACAAAACCGTGGTCCAGGGCCAGACCGGACACCGGGAGACGGTTGAAGTGGTCTACAACCCGGAGATGGTCAGCCTCACTGAACTGGTGGAGCTGTATTTCTCCGCCATTGACCCCACGGTGCAAAACCGCCAGGGCAATGACATCGGCACCCAGTACCAGACCGGCATCTACTACACAAACGAGGAGGACGGCGCCCTCATCAGGCAGCTTGCCGACGCCGAAAAAGCCGGACACAGCGCCTTTTATGTCGAAATCAAACCCCTTGACAAATTCTGGCTGGCGGAGGATTATCATCAGGACTATCTTGTAAAAAATCCGGGAGGGT
>CAYOGQ010000212.1:0-1918 GCA_964403645.1 uncultured Ruminococcus sp. | reverse complement strand
ATAATTCGTACCCAGATCGTTCCAGAGTTTACTGTCACCAAACCCATATTGAGCATAGCACTCCGTCCCGCCTCCGGCATTCGGCTCACCTGAATTCCAATTGGAGTAGTTAAGTCCATCACCGGTGTAATTGGTCCCGCCCCCGACAGATATATTCTGGGTGAAAAATCTTTTCCCTGCCTCAGGTCCTGCAGTCCAGTACCAGTACCTCGATGTGCTAACGCTTCCTCCTGTCGTATATCCCGCGGTCCAGATGTCATAATCACCGGAATATGCACTTCCGACACGCATACCACCTATCCATCCGCCGGAACCGCTTAAGACCTTATATATATAGTCATGTTCGACTGAACTCGTGATCGTTGCCAAGTATCCGTACAACCCATTGTATCTTTTAGTCTTAGCTGCATTATATGCATCCTCCCAGGAAATAGATCCTTCGAAATACTCATAATAGTGAGCAGTTCCGTCGGGATCTACAATAACAGTCATATTCTCGTTCAGTTCATTAGAAAACACAGAAGCGTTAACGACCTGCTTCACTCCCGGTATCATCGTAAAAGTAAGACCTCTCAGAAAATCCTGAAGATCCTCATCAATGAAAAGCCCCTGAAGAGTAAGACTCTTATATTGTGCTGATGTGCTTAGAGTTGAAGAGTATACTCCTGCCGATGTCATAGCGGCATAGTCCTGCGTACCCGAAACAGCCGTATCTGTAACTTTGAAATACCCTGTCGGAACACTTATATTCAGTATGGTAAGCGCATCACCTTTAAGACTAGCATTAGCATAACGGTAGTCATATCCCGACTTGTCTGTAGCCTCACCGAGCTTGATGAACTTACCTATCATCGCTCCGTATATGACAGTATCTTCAGAAGGCATGACACTTATACTCTCGGTCATACCCTCGTTACGGTACCATCCGTCGAAAAAGTATCCTGCCATCTCAGGTTCATCTATCGTGTCAAGCGAAGTTCCCGTCTGAAGTCCGTATGATTCAAAATACTGACCGTCCATGAAACATGTCAGAATGAACATGTCATTCGGTAGCACAGTCCACAATCCGCTGTGAACAGAATAACTGCATTTATACTGAGTTGCATCAAGAAGCTGCGACACATCGGCATTATAGCTTCCCCCTGTAACACTACTTGTTAATCCATTAGAAGATCCGATAAAATAAGACGGATCTTCGTTCATGTTATATATCGTTCCGCCTGTGATCGTTACATCACCGTTGCTGTCATATCCTCCGCCAATTGCATAATAGCTGTAAGTTGTACCGTTCTGATTATTTACATACAAATATCCGCCGTTTATAGCAACGATCCCGGAACCGTTTGCATTCCAGTCACCTGTCCCGATGACCGCTGAGAATGACCCGGTCGTTGCATCGATATAACCGCCGTTGATCGTAACTTTAGCATATTTCGGACTCAGCGAACCTCCTCCTCCGCCGCCGATCGATGCTGCGCAACCTCCACCGACGTTGTAATTCAGACCATTCGATCTCGTTGTCAGCTTTCCGCCGTTAATGATTATCTCACCGGAACTCTTCTGGGAGCCACCGCCAATACCGGCAGCATTCAGGCCTCCCTGAGCATATAATGTACCTGTGTTCGGATTGGTAGCCAGCCCTCCGTCAATTGTAAGAGTTCCGACCATATTTGCTCCTGAACCCAGACTGCTGCTCTTCTCGATCCCGGCCTTGTTGGTTCCGCTCTTAAGTGAGTTTGCGGTATTGTCAGCTATCCTGATCCTGACATTGCCCGGTGAATCCTCCGCGATCAGAAAAGCGCTTTTATCTGATATCGCACTGACATCGATATCAACACCGTTCAGCCAGACAGTAGGTGAACAGCCGGATGAAACCGTTATCGTGTTGGTCGTTGTCGTCCCACTGACAATGTATGTC
>CAYOGQ010000211.1:0-1953 GCA_964403645.1 uncultured Ruminococcus sp. | reverse complement strand
CAACGACATCCAGCGCGCGCAGGGCTTGAACCTCAAAGGCTACCGCGGCAAAACCGTCACCAGGTATTCATATTACATCACCAATTACGAAGGCTACGAGGGCAAGGTGATGATCACCCTGCTCGTCTACAAGAACCGCATAATCGGCGGCGACGTGACGGGGCTTGAGGGCGAAGGTTTCGTCCACGGGTTCGACAAGATTTAAACGTCAATAACCCGGTTATAATATAGGTGTGAGTATTACAAATTAAAACCGAGGGAAAATTTGTATGAAAAAGCATCCGTTTATAGCCGGGATGATTATCGGGTTGTGCGTCATATTCATATTTGCCGTCTTGGGACTTTTCATTTTTCCCGACCTGATATATATATACCGGGCGGTAAACAAGTTTTTCGCACGGTAAAAAGTTGAAAATTGAAGACAACACGAAAGCGATTCTGCCATGCCGACAAGGATAGATAAAATATTTTCCGAAAGCCACCTGCTCACGCGCTCGGAAGCCAAAGCGGCGGCGCGGAAGGGCAGGATTGCCGTCAACGGTAAAACCATAAAATCCGCGGAGGAAAAAGCGGACGACGTCGACGTCATCACGCTCGACGGCAGTCCCATAACCCGCCGCAGGTTTTTTTACATCATGATGAACAAGCCCCGGGGGTATGTCTGCTCCACCGACGACCCGAAGTCCAAGACCGTACTGGAGCTGCTCGCCCCGCCCGACCGCCCCGCCGGCATATTCCCCGCGGGCAGGCTCGACAAGGATACCGTGGGACTGCTTCTCGTCACCAACGACGGCGCTCTCGCCCACGAGCTGCTTTCTCCCAAAAAGCGCGTACCCAAGACCTATCTGTTTGCCTGCCGTGATAGCCTTTCCGCTTCCGACATAACACGCCTTAAACAAGGCGTGCTTTTGGACGGTGAACAGACAAAGCCCGCAAAGCTATGCTGCGACGGCGCGTCGGGCAGCATCACCGTGACCGAGGGGAAATTTCATCAGATAAAGCGAATGTTCGCCGCCGTGGGCAACGAGATAACCTATTTGAAACGCGTCGCCTTCGGCGCGCTGATTTTGGACGAAACGCTCGCGGAAGGCGGCTACCGGCACCTCACCGCGGATGAGATGGAAATCTTGAAAAATTCGGTATAAACCCATGTTAAACCGCCTCATTATGCAATATTACCAAACAAGATTATAAAATTTTGGGTAATTACCCTCTATTATTTTAGCATGGTTTTTGTTATGATATATGTTAGTAATTATGCAAGGATTTTCTTGCAAATCAGGAGGTTAATACATGGCAAGCGTTCTTTTTAAGCACATTACCAAAAGATTCCCCGGCGGAGTGACCGCCGTATCAGATTTTTGCCTTGAAGTAAAAGACAAAGAATTCATCATTCTTGTCGGTCCGTCCGGCTGCGGAAAAACCACGACGCTTCGAATGATAGCCGGTCTTGAGGAAATCACCGACGGCGAGCTTTTTATAGATAACAAGCGCGTCAACGACGTCGCCCCCAAAGACAGAGATATAGCGATGGTGTTCCAGAACTACGCTTTGTATCCTCACATGACGGTTTTTGATAACATGGCTTTCGGGCTTAAGCTTCGCAAGGTCAGAAAAGAAGAAATAAAACGCCGCGTCGAAGAAGCCGCGCGCATACTCGATATCTCTTTCCTGCTTGACAGACGCCCCAAGGCGCTTTCCGGCGGTCAGAAGCAGCGTGTGGCGCTCGGACGCGCCATAGTGCGCGAACCTAAGGTGTTCCTGCTCGACGAACCGCTTTCCAACCTGGACGCCAAGCTCCGCGCTACGACGCGCAGCGAGCTGACTAAGCTGCACCAGAAGTTAAAGACCACTTTCATCTACGTTACCCACGACCAGACCGAAGCCATGACCATGGCGACGCGCATTGTCGTTATGAAGGACGGACTTATCCAGCAGGTCGAAACCCCGCAG
>CAYOGQ010000210.1:0-1977 GCA_964403645.1 uncultured Ruminococcus sp. | reverse complement strand
TCTTTTAAGGAAATTGCAACCTAACAAGACGCTAGTCTTGATATCATATTTGCAATTTTTCTTTAAAACATTTATTGTTGTAATTAAGAAAAACGCTCTTGGTTGGTGAGAATGAAACAATTAATTTTGTACACGCTCTTGTCACGATAAGAATGTATTTTCTTTTTTTTTTTAAACTTTACATAGACCTGCTCTATAAAGATGTTGGAACTGAATATTTATCTACTCTTTCATCTTCGGGAATAGGTCAATTATTAACCCCTATGCTATAGCATAGGGGTTTTTTCGTATGTGCATAAATATCTTTCTTTCTAGTTAAGTGTAGATTACAAAGGTTATTTTTATTTATTTTCAAAAAACTATTGATTATTTGTTGATATAAGAGATAACATTAAGTTAAATAAAAATGAACGGCAAAAAAGCCAGGGATTAAAAAAAAGCTACCAACTTTTTTTTAATCGTTGCAATCGTGTTAACGGCACGATACAACTTATCCTGACTTCAATACTTATTAAGATAACTTAACTGATTATAAGTTTACGAGAAGTTAAGCGATTTTTCAAGTAAGAAAAATCATTAGATAAGATATCTTAAAAGGATTAAGTCAAAAAAGCGTTGTATCGTCTAAAAATCGATACAACGCTTTTTTCGTTCTCTAAAGGAGCGCTTGATATGCCAACCTATACAACGACAAATGACAAAGTCCAATATTATTTAACTTACAGCAGCAAACGAGCCAGTAAACATAGGAAGATCCAGCGAATGAATAGTATATCAAAGTCATTAGAGACAATTGGTGTCTATCTTGATGAACTATTCCAACGCAAATCAATCAGAGTTCTTGATGAAATTGCTTATTTAACGACAATATGTGGTGTCATTAAAATAGGCGCAGAGAAGTTAGCTGAACTTGCACAGACAAGTGTAAGAACCGTATACAGTGCTGTTAAGACGATTAAGCAGCATAAAGAGTTAGGTTTCTTAGTGGGATACTTAAAGAGTACGCATAAGTATGTCTTTGTAGATTTAAAAGCAAATAATGCACCTGAGTTATTGAAGGACATATTTGGTTTAACAGATGCTCAAATTGCAGAGTGTTTTGCAGACCCTAAGACTTCAACTAAGCCTGTTATATCAAGGCATACAGATGAAATTTCGGATGCTAACAATATAACAAAAAATAAAACCATAAAAGATATAAAGACGTCTACTAAAAAAAGTGAAGCGTCTTCTCCTACCTATCGTAGTTTTTATTTAAAACTCAAAGAGCTGTTTAAAGCTCGTAGAGGGTCTTTAAACGGGTTTAAACAGTTTACTGGCATTATCTATAGCAAAATGAAGAAGATACGTTCAGAGAACGATTTAAAGCTTTCTCATAATCAATTAGAACTGATTATGTATCAATCATTCGATATTTTGTTAAATAAAAAAGGCGTAAAGAATGAAGCAGCAATGTTAAATGCCATTATTACAAATAAAATCAATGATATGACGATACCGCAAGCGTCTTTTTCACCTATGTCTAATATAAAACATACTGAGCCGATACCAGATTGGTTTATGAATCGTAACGAAGTTGTTGAAACAACTTTTACACTTGAAGAAAAAGCAGAATTTGAGGCCCAACGAGCACAAATTTTGAAAGATCTTGGTATACAATAAGTCTTTTCAAAAATTGAAAGAGAAGGCTTATTTGTGCTGCAGTTTTTTTAGCCCACTTTAAATAATTTGCTCCAAGCAAAAATGAAGTGTTAAAGAGAGGGCAAGCAACGGGTTTGTCATGACAAACACCTTTTCGCTCGCCCTCAACTTGTTAGGATTCCTCCTAATACCTCGACCATTTTCGACACTCAAAATTATATTTTTCGCACTGGAAATGGTTGTCGCTGCGCTCGAATTTTTTAAATAAAAAAAGCCGACATTTTGTCAGCTTTTTCTTGCTAAATTATATTGAATTACCTCGTAGGTATCGTAATG
>CAYOGQ010000209.1:0-2009 GCA_964403645.1 uncultured Ruminococcus sp. | reverse complement strand
GCAATATGACACCAGGTAATGAGAGAAAATGTAATACAAAGCCAAAGGCGAGGAATTCAAGCCAAGCATTCCCCGGAGTATTATTAATTTTTGCCAGTCTCAGATGATTCCATAAAACACCAGTAAGCGCTCCAATCAGCGTCACCGCGATACCCGCAAGCGCTCCCTGACCGCCGACATACGCCCTGTAAATGCAGATAATCGCCGATGAAATAAGCGCGGGCACAGTTCCGAAAAAAAGGCCTGTGATTCCCGTTATTATCGTCCTCGTGTCTAAGATTACACCGCATGGAAGGGGTAATGTATGAATTATCAGAAAAACACCTGCAAATCCGGCAATCAGCCCCGTCAAGATACCGTCCGTGCCGTGCTTATATCTGTAAAGCCGCACAAGAATTATAATATCAATTACCACTATGGAGAGCAGAAGAGAGGTATTTAGTAAAACACCCCGGTATATCCCGCTTGTTTCCATATAAACCCCCAAAATGTCGGTTTTTCAAGCGTATACTGCGCGTGACATGTCAACCGTACGGTCTTGTCTCCGCCAAATATTACACACTTGTATAGAATACACTTTTTTTTATTTTTATGCAACATATTTTTACAATATTCGGCTGATTTTATCTGCGCCCAAGAAGCTTATTTTAAAGCGCTGAACTGCGGTATTTTTTTTACTTTTTTCAAGAAATGTTGTTGATATTGTATCATTATTATGATATTATTTAGATTACGGACGATATACTTAGAACAGATAACCGCATAAAACGCGCAAAAAGATACTTTACGCGCGCAACCCTTTTACCGGTTTTTTTATATAGGAGCATAAACCCAACTCAAAATAATATTTTAGGAAAGAATATTAAAGGAGCTGAATGAATTGAATAACCCGTTTGTCTGGTTTTCAATTACGGCGGCTTTTAGCGCTGTCGTCATTTGTATTATCCTTTTGATAATAACCAGAAAACAGAAGGCGGATATCACCGGGTTATCCCTGTCCTTTGATTCGTTTGCGTCAAACGACGACAGGATGCTGACACTCAAAGGATACGATTTGAAGTATATCTATGTAAATAAAGCATTCGCGCGATTTTGCGGCAAACCGAGCTCAGAAATTATCGGAAGCGATTTTTCATTCGCACAGGAAGAATTTGAGGAATGGTCTCAAAAAACAGACCTCTCTGTTATTAACAACAGAGAAGAGCTTACATATGAAAAAATGCTTGGGTCACGTATTTACAAGATATTAAAATTCCCCGTCCTTCTCCGCGACGGGAGATGTGGCGTCGGCACCCGTATTTCCGATATCACTGCGGAACATGAATTCATAAAAAAACAGGAGAGAATTCATGCCCGGAATAATGCTTTAATAAGCCTGTTGTCAATGGATTTATGCGATATAGAGCAAAAACTTGACACCATACTCGAAGAGGCTAAAACGCTGACGGAGAGCCGCGAGGGATTCATTATAATCCGCGACGTTATACATGGTGCGAACAGCTTTCATATAAATGAGACACTTCGGGACGAGCTAATCAATATAAGAGAACCCCTGTATGTAAATAACTTCGCCGGCAGCAAATATGAGAGAAATATGCCGCTCGGGCATATAAAGATAAAAAACATGATCGCGGTTCCCGCCGTCACAAACGGTGAGGCTTCGGCTGTTGTCGTGCTTGCCAACAAACCCTGCGATTACAGTCAGGCCGACGCAACCGAGCTCACACTTTTAATCGGAGGGGTATACAACGCCATCTGCAGCGCCGAGTCCTCCGAAAAGCTTATGCGCGAACGCAATAAATATCTTCAGATCCTCGTTTCTATAAACAGCGGCGTCATAGTCACCGACAGAAACGGCGTTGTAGAAATGCAGAACCCGCAGGCCGAAAAACTGACCGGCTGGAGCTCCGATGAGGCGGTGGGAAAACACTATTATGATGTCTACCCCATTATAAGAAGCGAATCGGCTCGCTCGACAGACCCGATTGAGACGGTGCTTACCTCCGGCG
>CAYOGQ010000208.1:0-2042 GCA_964403645.1 uncultured Ruminococcus sp. | reverse complement strand
AGAGCGTCTGGGAGCATTTAAAAATGCTGTTCTCGCCGTTTTTAGCTTGGGGAATCGTCGAGTTTATCGCTTTCGGTAGCGGGTATCGGAATTTTATCCCTGTAAAGGTAATGTCTTTACTGCTTGGCATGCTCACAATCGCGGCGATATTTTATACCTATTCGGGTATAATCGGTAAAAACCTGTTGCCGCTTGATATTCTCACGTTTGTGGCAGGGGCCGCCGCCGCGTTTTTATACTCAAGCCGCAAGCTTCGCACCTCATGCTTCTCTTCCCCCCAGGCCCGCATACTCGCAGTCGGCATATTGGTTGTGCTCATCGCCGCAACAGCCGTTTTTACGTTTTATCCGCCGGGCATCGGCCTTTTTACAGATTATTCGGGCGTTTGAGCCTATATGGCGATGCGCCTGATTTTCAGGCAGTTTAAGAAGCCGCCCTCTTCCTTTCCTCCGAAGCAGTAGGACAGAAGCAGCGTTTTTTCGTCGGCGAAGAAGAGCGACGGGTAGCAAAAGCCGCGTGTCGGGTCGTCCTCTACCAGCAGGGGCTCGCTAAAATCGAGCCCGTTTTCGCTGCGCGCCATAACGAGCGGCGTTCTCCCGGCGCTCGCCGGGGCAATATCGCGGCCAAAGAAGTTTGGAATCGGGTTCCAAACGGCAAAGAATTCGCCGCTGTAGGGGTTTTGTGCAATTTTAAGCGGCGAGCACGGCGCGGTAAAGCGCGATGGGCGCGCGGGCGTCCAGCTATATCCCCTGTCATACGAAAAACTCTCGTACTGCGCGTACCTGTCAGTCCTCATATACGCGTAGAGCACGCCGTTTGAGAGCTCAATGAGCCCCGGCTCCTGCAGGCCGGAATTACTGTAGGCCATGTCGGGCATGACGATAATATTGTTGTTTTCACTCCAGGTAAACCCGTCGTCCTCCGAGGTAAAGAAACCGACATTGCTACGCCCGTCCACATGGAGGCCCTTGTTTCTCGGCGTGCTGCGGTGCTGCGCCGCCGGGATAATCAGCCTTTTGTCCGATGTTTTTAAAACGCGGCTGTTATTTATAACATAATAGCCCTTGAAGTGGCCGGGGATACATGTGACTGGCAGGCCAAAGCTCTCGCCCTCGTCGCGTGAGCGGCGCAGAGCATATTCGTCCGTCGCGTCTGCGGGGTATTTCACGATGTAGAACAGCCCGACATCTCCGTTTTCCATGCGCATAAGCGTCACGCTCATGACGTTTTCAACGCCGTGAAACGACGCCGGGACGATTATTTTCGGCTCGGAAAAGCTCTCGCCATTGTCCGATGAGTAGACCGCCGCTATGTCCGAGGGGCTGTCGTCGTGCGAGCCGTTTCGAAAACGGCTGTAAGCAAACATTATACGCCCGTCCCTGAGCCTTATAAAATCGCCCTCGCTGCTCCTCGCGTTTTCTCCCCCCGGCATTATCAGCATAGCCGTACGCATGTTTTCAGCTTTTTTCATGTTATTTTTCCCCTTTTTCTCCGCCATCGGCGGAACCGTTGACAGCAGAACCGCTGTTTGCGGATGATTTTATCAGAGCGCCTATTTTCAGCCTTTTTCCGTAGTGCAAAACGGAGGCGGAGTAAATTTTAATTGAAACGCGCGTGACTACCGCGATTGACGCCATGAGAAGGAGAACGGAAATGATTATCTCCGAGGCCGGAACGCTCTCGTTCAAAAGTCGGAACGGTATCACAAACGGGGCCGTGAACGGAATAAGCGTCACCGCTTTTGAAAACGCCTCGCCCCCGGAGAAGATGTTTGCGAAATATGAGAGATAAAACGAGAGAAGGCTTAAGAACACGACGGGCATCATCGCGGTGTTTAAATCCTCGGTTCTGCTCACGGTCGCGCCGCAAACGGAATTCATAACGGCGTATAAAAAGTATCCGAGCACGAAATAGAGCAAAATAAGCAAGCCGGAAGACAGCGTAAACGCGGAGAAGGCCAGCGGCATCCCCATAAGCGTGAAATCATCCGGTATGAGCAGCTTATAGCAGACCGCGCCGATCGCGGCCAACCCCGCGAGCTG
>CAYOGQ010000207.1:0-2043 GCA_964403645.1 uncultured Ruminococcus sp. | reverse complement strand
TATCTTTATTGTGGCGTCTGGTCTCGTTGGCGGTGGCAAAGAGCAGGTGGGTCTTGCCCAGACCGGAAGGACCGTACAAAAACAGGGGGTTTATCCGTATCGCCGGGTTTGCCGCCACAGCGAGGCACGCCGATTGGGCGACCTTGTTGGAAGAACCGACGACAAAGTTTTCAAAGGTATAACCGCGGAAAACGGAAGCCGTTTCGCTCTCATTCGGCGATTCCGGGGCAACCGCGGGCTGCGGCGCCGAGGAAAATATGCGGTTTTCTTCTTCGTTCAGCTCATCCCGTGAGGTTATCACGACTCTGATGCGCTTCCCCGCCGCTTTTTCAAAGCCGTCTTCCAAACGGTCGAGATAGCGGTTGATGGCGGTGTTCTTTTTAAATTCGTTTTCGGCGGCGATGGTTATGGTGTCGCCGTCGAAAGAGGCGACTTTCGCTTTCCCGAACCAGAGGTCCACGGTCGAGGCGTCGAGGTTTTCCCTCAGCCGGTCGAGCACCTCGCGGAAATACGCGTCGGCGACGGTCATCTGCATATAGGCGGTCCTCCTTAGGGTGAAACGCTTTTTAATAAGTCCATTATATCACAGCCGTTTTAAAAATTCAATACATTATAATAACAGTTATATATATTATAAGAAGATTTTCCTAAACCAAAGCGGCGGGATGGCGTTTAATTTAACGTAAAACGCACCGATGCGCGGCAATTTATAAAAATGTCTTGACTTTTTTTAAAATCTGTGTTTATAATGTATATTGACGCTTTGTGTGCTTGTCCCGCCCGCGGCGGGGCTTGACGAAGGCGGATATTACCTATCAGGAGGTGCAGTCATATGCTCAGAACCTACCAGCCCAAAAAGCGCCACAGAAAGATGGAGCACGGTTTTCGGAAGAGAATGTCCGATGCCAACGGCAGAAAGGTCTTAAAGAGAAGACGCGCGAAGGGCAGAGAAAGACTTACCTATTAAAAAAATGGAAAAGTCCGGGAAACTAATCACCATACGGGAAAACCACCTGTTTTCCCGGTTGTATTCCAAAGGAAAAAGCTTTTCCGGCCGGCTGTTGGCGCTTTACTGCCTTAAAAACTACAAAGGCAGGGAAACGGCGACGAAATTCGGCATAACGGTTTCCAAATCCAGGGGAAACGCGGTGGTCAGAAACCGCGTAAAGAGAAGGATTAAAGAAGCGCTCCGCCTGCTGTATCCGTTTATAAAGGAAGGGTTTCTTGTCGTCGTTGTCGCCAGACAGGCCGCCGTCGCCGCCGATTACGGCGAGCTTTCGGAGGAACTGTACGATTTATTGAAAAGGGCGGCCCTTTTGGGTAAAAAGGAATGAGGCGCGTCTTTATCCTGCTCGTAAAATTATACCAAAAGCATATTTCCCCGGGACTTCCTCCGTCTTGCAGGTTTTATCCGACTTGCTCCCAGTACGCGCTGGAAGCGTTTGAAACCCGCGGGGCTTTCGTGGGCTTTTTCCTTACGGTTTACAGACTTTTACGTTGCAACCCCCTGTGCAGGGGCGGTTACGACCCGGTTCCGCAAAAAAGAAAGGGCTAAACAAATGTGCGACGCCAGCAATCCTATTTTTAGTATCTTCTACACCGTGTTCGGCGCGCTTTTAAAAGCGTGCTGCGCTATTTCCGGCAACTATTACGTGATAGCGCTGTTTATTTTTTCACTTATAGTGCAGGTGGCGTTGTTCCCGCTTTCCATAAAGCAGCAGAAGTCCAGCGTCAAAATGGGCATGCTCAGACCCAAAGAGCTGCTCATACGCGAAAAATACAAGGGCCGCAAGGACAAGGCTACCCAGCAGAAGATGAACATGGAGGTCCAGGAGCTTTACAGCAAGGAGGGCTATAACCCTTATGCAGGCTGTCTTCCCATGCTCGTCCAGCTTCCCATTATAATTATCCTCTGGGGCGTCATCAAAATGCCCCTCACCTACACCACGTCCTCCAAAATTGAGGTGAACAGCCAATACCAGGTCGCGGTGCAGATACTCGACGGCGCGGTGGGCGCGATACGGGAATCGGGACTTATCGACG
>CAYOGQ010000206.1:732-2049 GCA_964403645.1 uncultured Ruminococcus sp. | reverse complement strand
GCTAAAAAGGAGCTTGAGATGAATGAAAACCAGCAACTGGAATTGGACTTGGGTTTGCCTGCTGTGACCGCGCAAAGTGAGCCAGCAAGTGGTGAGGAGCAGTGCTTTGAGACTGTGAAGCAAGAGAGCAACGAGGTACTGGGCTGGAAGCAGTTACCACTGCCTTTTGAAGAGACGCAAGTGCGCCTGTGCAAGTGCAAAGCCTTCGCCAAGCCGCGCCTGACCAAGCGTGTACAAGCGGGTAACCATCGCTGCCGCTGGGCTGCACTTCGCAATGCGTCGAACCTAGGCTAGCCATTTGCCTACTTGCTTCCTTCGTGACTTAAGACCTTACGCAGGAAGCAAGGGCAAAGCTGGTCACCAAGCACACTTAGGTGCAGATCACTTAAGGCACAGTGAAACGATCTCTGTGTTTAGATTTGGAAAAATTTGACCATGAAAAGCTTAAAAGCACTGCAAGGTTTGGACTCGGAGAAAGTCGCTAAAGCGATCGAAGCTGAGGCAGGTGAAGCGCAGCCTGATTTGCAGCTAGCGTTAGCCGAGGCGAAGGCAGGACACTTTGCAAGTGTACGTACGCCAGTTAAGAGCCGACCTTTTGACATGGCCAACTACCTGCGCTCTGAAGAAGAGATTGCAGAGTACCTACGCCAAGTTCTGGAGGACAATGACCCTGCAGAGCTGGCTTCTGCTTTGGGGCATGTTGCTCGCGCGCGTGGGATGCCCCAGCTTGCCAAAGAGACTGGTCTTTCCAGAGAAAGCTTGTAAAAAAGCTTGGCTGTGGAGCAATCGCCAAACCCTAAGGCAAAGTAACTAAAGTGCTCTGCGAGCAAAAAGAAGCTGCTGTAAGCGGTTTGTCTAAAACCGTGTCACACCGCCTTGCGGCAATCTCTGCGTCAGACGCAGGACTGCTCAGGAGATCTGTCTCTGGTTAACGTAACTGGGCAGAACCAAGCAACGATTCAGCGGGAATACCCAATGTCATCAATCGTCGAATCATATTCAAGCTCAGAGGGCGGCTGCCTTTGAGTACTTCGTACACTCGATTCTTTGAGCCGATATAGGGCTCCATGTCCGACACAGATAGGCCTTGCTGCTCCATATGAAACTTAATGGCTTCAGCAGGTGTTGGCGCTTCAATCGGGTAATGCTTTCGTTCGTAGGCCTCTAGCAATGTCACCAATGCTTCAAAGCTTGCTGCCTCTTCACTGTCAGGCTCAGGCTCGTGGCCTGCATCAAAAACCATCTCCACCATTTTTAAAGCACGGCGGTAATCCTCTTCAGTACGGATAGGACGTAGTTCAATGTTCATGCTCAGTG
>CAYOGQ010000206.1:0-722 GCA_964403645.1 uncultured Ruminococcus sp. | reverse complement strand
CATCAATCCTGTCGTAGTCTTGATGCGTGCCTACAAACTTGATGAATAAAACACCAGCGCGGTACATGACCGCAACCACCAAGCGGTAGTCATTGCCTTTGATATTGAAAACAACACGGTTGTTGCTTACAAAGCTGGCATTACGGTACTGGCTCTTGATATCTGCAGGCGTTTGCCAGTTGGCTTTTGTGACTTCGTGATACCAAGCCTGCAAAGGCTCCTTAGCTTGTGGATGTACTTCCCAGAACGCCCGTAAAGTTGATACAGCAATAACTCGCATTGCTTGATTCTAGTCCCATATTGGGACTTTGTCAGGACTGTGCTTTCAGCAGGCTTTCACCCGGCCCCATCTCCCCGGTGGGGTGGGACGTTGGTGGGCGTGGGTCGTTCCCTAATTCGATGATTCTCTTGGGAGAATTCACCGAGAGGATAGCGATTCACCCAGCCAGCGGTGGGAAAGGCGTGGGAGGAGGTGTTTAGGCGCTGACAAAGTTGACGCAACTCGTTGTCTTTGTTCGTCTTTACGAGAATTTACTCAGGTTTGCTCACTAAGGGTCTGGATAATGTCCAAGGCACCTCGGGCAACGATACGATCATTGGTTCGCTGGATGCTGGTGCCGAGCTGAACACCCTCAGCCCGCTTGACATCATCAACGGTGGCGCAGGCGTTGATACCCTGAAGATTGCTGATAACGTTGGCGCGGCCATTGCTCTGCCCAACG
>CAYOGQ010000205.1:0-2114 GCA_964403645.1 uncultured Ruminococcus sp. | reverse complement strand
AGCCGCTCTTCCTTCGTGGACGCGTTGAGTCTATCAAGCAGAAGCCTGTCGATCGCACTGTCTTCAAATTCAAAGCCGCCGATCTCATCGGTCGGGTCGTCCCCGCCGTCCTCGTCCATACGCGGCTGAATGAATAATTTTATTTTTTCCGTAAGGCTGTAATGCGAAAACAACTTCTTCTTGGCGAGGTTCATGACAAAAGCGTTGGGATCGTTTATGTATCCGGTTTTTTTGACAAGCGTCTTGTAAAGCTCAAGAAAGGTTTCCTGCACGACATCGGCGGCGTCGTCCGCCGTTCGGGTACGCGCGGATATATATTTCAAAACCGAAAAATAGCTTTCGTCGTATATTTTATTAAACAGGGCGTCAGTCTGCGCTTTTTTAGTGTCGGGCATATGCTTCGCGTCCTTTCGCGGGGACGTTTTAAAGTTATTCTTATAACTTTATGCCCCGTTGTCGCGCATACGGTATTATAGCATATAACCGGCATATTCATCAATAGTTATTTTTGCGCCCCGGCGGGTTGTTCCGCCGGCTTTATTTTAGCATCTGGCTGTTGTTGAGGATAGCGATATTATACATAAAAAGCACGTCCTGGTCGTTAAAATCCACATACTCCCCGACGAGCCTTGTCGATATATATCTTAAATCGATAAGCGTTATTTTTTTATATCCGCCGATCAACAGCGGCGCAAGGCTGCTGCCGGAGGAATCCCTGAAAATGATAAGCTCTTTATCGCTGTCGGCGGCGGGGTTCGCAATCTCAATCAGCGACAACCCGCCGTTTAAAAACAACTCGTAGGAATCGATTCCCCCGAATTTTTCCGTATTGTATACGGGGAAGCTTTCGCCGGTAACAAGGTCGCGGGCAGTTGCACCGTTAATCGCGTCGCTTGTCAGATATACCATTTCGTCCGGCAGGAGCGGAAGCGCCGACTGTCCGTAATACGCCCCGTAAAACGGATACAGCTTGTTAGCGGTGTAGCTTTTAATGTCGGGGGCATAAAAATCCATCTTTTCAGCAAGACGCGTAATCACTTTAAAAAGGTTTTGTTGCGCCCAGTGCGGGTCGGTTCCGTAAAAATCTTTCACAGAAAGGCAGTCGTAAAGGTCGATGTATTCCATGTTTTTTACCGCCGCGCGGAGTATGCCGACGCAGTTTTTAAAATCTATGACAGGATAACCGTATTCGGCGGCGGCATAAGTGTTTTTGTCCGGTAAAACCGTGTAATATACCTTCATCCCCCAAAGGTACTTTGAATACACCGAATTGAATTTTTCCCCCGCTTCGGCGACCGATTTGTCCCGCAGCGGGTATTGAATTTTAAAGGCGTTACCGCCGATTATGAAAATATCGTTATTGTCTTTCTGATTGAAAACGTAAAAATGGGAGAGCGCTTTAACCGTTCGCAATGAGTCGCGAAACGGAGCCTGATCGAGCGCGTATTTTTCAAAATTACCGAAAAACGAACCGTCGGCAATTGTTTCAAAGCTCAAAACGGGAAACTGTTTCAGCTTGCGCCTTTCGGAATAGGAAATTTCGTTATCGGGGGACACTGCCCCGACAATTAAATAACCGAATATCAAAGCGATAAACCCGATGCTTATGACGATATTTTTAATTTTACTATTCATAACAACCGCCTTGCTTCGGTTAAAATTTAAAATACAGGAAAGGATTAAACGAGCCGTCCACCATATAAGCAACCGACAAAACAAAAAGAACAAGGCAGACCGCCGGCTGCGCGAACCCGATAAACTTTTCCCCGTATTTTTTAAGTTTGATTTTGGAAATCAAATTTTTTAAAAGCGGAGTGGAAGCTACCGCCGAAATTAAAATCAGCACCAGGTTGCCCGAAAGGTAATAAAGGGTGACGGAATCATAAAGCTTTAATTTCGCAAAACCGAAAAGTGATACGACATCGTTGAACGAACCGCTTATGCCGTTCCCGTTGAAGATCACCATGCTTAAAATTATCGCCGGTATAAAATACAGCCTCGGCACTATCCCCGGCAGTTTTTTGAATAGCTTTAAAAGGAGAGTTTTTTCGAGAATAATACAGGCTGCCGCGAACAGCCCCCAGGCGACAAAAGGCCAGTCCGCGCCGTGCCAC
>CAYOGQ010000204.1:0-2124 GCA_964403645.1 uncultured Ruminococcus sp. | reverse complement strand
GACTGCTGGATGCTGAGGGACCGCGATAAAAACGGCAACCTTCAAACGGATTCCGCTATTTTCCCGCACGGGATGAAATTTATCGGCGACTACCTGCACGAGCGGGGGTTGAAGTTCGGCATTTACGAGGACGCCGGCGCGCTCACCTGCGCGGGAAGGGCCGGCTCGTTCGGCTACGAGCGGCAGGATGCAAAGCTTTTCGCTTCGTGGGGGGTTGATCTGTTGAAATACGACTTCTGCTATTCGCCCCCCGGCTGCAACGACGCGCACCTCTACCGCAGGATGGGGCAGGCGCTCCGCGAATCGGGCAGAGATATCATTTTTTCCGGCTGCTGGGGAACCGAAGGCGCTTGGAAATGGATGCGTTCGGCGGGCGCTCATATGTGGCGGCTCACCGGAGATATAAAGGACAACTGGGAATCGATCTGCGAGGTGGGTTTGGGGGCGATCGGCCTGGAAGCCTACGCCGGTCCGGGCGGCTGGAACGATCCCGATATGCTCGTCGTGGGTGTGGCCGGCAAGGGTTATGTGGGTAAGATCGGCGGCGGCAGCAACGACGACGAATACCAGACGCATTTCGCTCTTTGGTGTATGCTGAACGCACCGCTGCTCATGGGGCATGACGTGACCAATACACGACCGGAAATCAAAAAAATACTCCTCAACGAGGAGCTTATCGCGTTGAACCAGGACGACGCCGCCATACCCGCTTACAGGATACCCGCCATAAGGGACTATTTGACCGTTCTGGCTAAACCCCTGCACGGCGGCGATATAGCCTTTATGATAATCAACCGAGAGTCCATCCGCAGGAGCTACCCGCTCGCGTGGGATTATTGCGGCTGGGAGATGACCGACGAGATTTCGGTGCGTGACTGTATCAACCACACCGAGCTGGGCGTTTTCAAGCACGGGCTTGTCGCGACGATGGAGCCGCATTCCTGCGTCGTTTACAGGGCGACGAGGTTATAGAAATTTTTTACGATAACAGCGGGCGGAATGTTCCGCCCGCCGCGATATTATAAAATGCGCTTTCAAAAGCAATTTTTATAATCAATCATAACCGCCCGACGGCTCGGGCAAAGCAGTAAATTCGGCCGTGCTTGACATAATGTCGGTAAGACGTCTTGTCAAATATGTAAATTCCGCCGCCGATTTGTTTTCGTCCTTATAGAAAAAAGCGGTTTCGTCCCCGGTGATATTATATGTTCTTCCGTTCGCGGTGACTTTGATTTCATACAGGCAAAGAGGCTTCTGGCCGATTTCTTGATCGTTTATTTTAAGATTTGACGATGTCATCGCCGTGTCGATTTCCATAAATTCCGGGAAATTAACAAAGAGCAGGCTGTAAATTTCAACTTTATCCCGCTCGGAAAGGCTAAAATTACCCGACGCGACGCCCGCGCAAACCAAATCTTTTTGGATTTTACCGTTGTATGTAAATTTTTTTGTGACGGATCTATCCACCAAGCGTAATATATGTTGAAATCATCGGGGATGTCTTCCCCTGTATTGGCGGAGGTGTTCCGATTCAACTGTTCGGAAATATAATCGGCAATATCGGCGGTTGTTTCTACAACGGAGCTTTCGTTTTTGTTTGTAGTTTCGACGGCAGTCCCGCATGAAAACAATGCGGAAATAAGCGCTAATGCGCAACGCGCCAATGCGCAACGCGCCAATGCGATATTTTTCTTGATATTCAATTAATAATCGTTCCTTTCATGACGTCACGGCGGTTTCGTTTTTAAGCGAAACCGCTTCATCCCGACCGCTAAGGACTGCGAAATCGTCTTAAACGGCGTTTTCCGCGGCTTTGCGTTTTTTGAGCTTTTTGACAATCAACAGTACAAGAGAAAATCCGAGAGAGATTGCGGTGATAAACCAAAAGACCTTTTTCATTTTAATTCCTTTCCGTCGATGGCGACTAATGGTTTGGGATTATAAGCGGTATTATTATAAGAGGGTTACATATATAAAACGTTTTAAACAGCCAAAAGGTTTCAATTATTTTGTTAAATAAATATTAATTTATTTCTTATTTACATAATACCATAAAATTATGGGGTTTTCAAGTATTAAAAGGCGAAAAGCCGTAAATTTCCGGCTGAAAATTATCTTTAAATT
>CAYOGQ010000203.1:0-2166 GCA_964403645.1 uncultured Ruminococcus sp. | reverse complement strand
GTACACCTTTGTGAAAGCGACTGCCACAGCAAAATCACTGAATGGGACGCTCAAGGCCTTGCCCTTTGCCAAAGACAAGCACAAGGGGCAGTTTCGCAAGGGAAAAGACCACGTACCCTATATCAACCACCCACTGACGATGACCTGCCACGCTCTAGCAATGGGTATTCAAGATGATGACGTGCTGGCAGCTATCCTGCTTCACGATGTAGTGGAGGATTGCGAGGTAACACTCGATGAGTTGCCCGCCAATGATAAGGTGAAGGATATCGTAGACAGGGTAAGTAAAGCGGAATTGCCGGGACAAGAGAGAAGCGTTTTCAAGAAGCGCTATCACGCCCGAATCATGGAAAATCCAACCGCTTCCCTCGTCAAGGTTGTCGACCGCTGTAATAACCTTTCAATGATGGCTACAGGATTTGACAGAGACAAGATGATTACCTACATCGTTGAGACAGAGGAGTTTGTATTTCCGCTAATTGAGAAGCTAAAAGTCACTGATCCACAGTATAGCAATGCTTTGTTCCTAATCAAGTACCAGATGCTCAGCGTGATGGAGACTGCAAAGAGACTGTTAGCAAAATAGGATTGGAGATGTCCCTATGCATGAGTTGTTTCAGCTGTGTACGCAATTACAGCCTTTTGTATGAAATGTTGACCGGGGAAAAGCTTGATGATGGAAATGGAAAGGAAGAGTACACTATGGACAAAAAGTTTGAATATATCGCTCGTACCTTATCGCGTACAAAGCGTAAAGAATACGAGAATTATGTGGTCAACGCCATTTGGAATCGGCTGAATACTACGGAAGTAAAGCCCGTCTCTCAGCAGTATATTAAACATGCTAACGGCTACTATCTGATTGACTTGTATTTCCCACAGCTGAATATTGGTATTGAATGTGACGAGGAGCACCACAAAAGGAAAGTCGAACAAGATATAAGTAGAGAGATAACAATATTTGATATTCTCAAACAGGTTAAGAATATATCGGAATATCAAGCTTTGCATGTTGATGTCACTCGAAGCTATGCAGAAATAGAAGAAGAGATTAATTTTCACGTTCATACTATACACTCGTGTATTGAATCGCAAAAGAGAAACGGTTGTTTTACGGCTTGGCGTGATGTTTCGCCATATGAGTATTTTGCTGAGAAGGATACTATTTCTATAGATAGTGATATTGGTTTTAGAACAATTTCCGAGACATGCAATACCCTGTTTGCTACAGAGTACAAAGGTAATGTTCAACAGAGTTGGTTTATCCCGTCTACATTCCGCAAAAAATATGGTCAGCAATATACAGTCTGGTTTCCAAAACTTGCCGTTGAAAACAAAGCAGTAGTCGGCAACTGGCATAATGAATTATCGCCAGACGGACGTCGCATTATTGAGTTTAATGAATCTTCTCAATGGACGGCGGAGAATGAAAGGACAGACCTTAACGAATCAAGAGTGACCTTTGCACATGTCCTTGATCCCATCACCCGCAGAAATGAGTATCGCTTTGTAGGTGTTTTCAAATATACAGGAATAGAGAATAGCAAAAACATATACACAAGAATTAATGAGAGCTTTCGGCTTGTTAAGTTATAGAAAATATACAACAGCACAGACCATCTTTTCTGAGGCACCGTTATGGTATACACCGCCGGTGGTATGGTCGGTGAGGACGGCGTCAAGAAGAAAAGTTAAAAAGCACTCGGCGATAATGAAGAAATAGCCCCAATAACACCAAAATTTAAAAAGAAACAGAGTGTTATTGAAAAACTCAAGGGATTTTTTTGTGTTTCTTTGGAATAGGTGGTTCATATTTTGAGAACGTCGAATAGTTGCAATATACCCGGTAATGCACTTTCGGGAAAGGGATTATTTTGTGGAAGCGACATATTTTTTGTTAGATAAAGAAACAGTGGGTAAAAGAACTGCGGATGGTGATTTTCTGTATTCAGATGAGCAATGGATACCTGATAGCAAACACGAAATCGCTGATTGCTTAATCGGATATGATTCGGGCGAAGAGTCTAATTCACCATATGCAATCGGCAATACTGAGATGTTGAGCAGAATTGAATCCATCACTAAGGAACAAGCTGAACAGTATATTGATTCCTGTCATAATAATACCAAAGGCCATGAGCCCAGATAAATTGACAAACTATTGTG
>CAYOGQ010000202.1:0-2166 GCA_964403645.1 uncultured Ruminococcus sp. | reverse complement strand
GGTTTGATGAACTATTTTACCAAACCTTTTGCCTTTTTCCCCGCGTTGGATTTCACCGTCCCGGCGGAGCTTTTAAAAAGCAACCATGTGGTCACCGCTCTCGACAGCTTAAAGGACAAGACGGTGCAGATTTCGGCGATTATGGACGATTTTTACGGCTTTTCGGCGGGTACCATCGGAGAACTGTCGGCGCTGCTTCTGCTTATCGGGCTTGCGTATTTACTATTAAGAAAAACGGTGCATTTTAACTCCGCTTTTTCCTATGTCATGACAATCGTGCTGCTCTCGTATGTGTTTTGCTACGCCGACTGCGAACCGATAGATTTTATCAAGCTTCAGCTTTTTACCGGTCCCACCATGCTCATCTTGGTGTTTATGCTCAACGACTACACCACCACACCAACCACCAGCACGGGGCGGATAGTTTTCGCCGTGCTGTTAGGCGCGGGCATCGTCGGGATCAGATATTTCGGGGCGGCGCATTACGGCGAATATTTCGTGCTTCTGGTTATGAATTCGCTTTCCCCGTTTATTGAAAAATTTACCTATTCGCGCGTTTTCGGTTCGAGGATAAAGAGGACGGCGTGAAAATATCATTGTTTAAAAGAAAGGCGGGTGCGCGGCCATGTTAATTTCCATTCATAACTATGCGGGATATTTAATATCGGCGCAATCATGATGTCGCCGTACGGTTTTGCCGTTATGGGCGCGCTTTTCGCGGCGGACGTTATTTACACCTTCACCATGCGCAACAAAGGTTTTATGAAAATGGGCAAGAGTTACGGCGTTTCCTACGCCGTGCCGAGGATAGCCGTCCTCGTCCTGCTGCCCTACTGGGCGGGTTCGTACCTGATAGGCAAAAACAGCGCGCTCATTCAGATTATAATATGCTTCGCGCTGTCCGCGGCGCTGATGAGCCTTGAATATTACTTACAAAAAAAGTCGGAGGAAATCCATAACAGCCTGTATATCCCGGCTTATTTCGTCGTTGCGCTTATAATACTGCTGTTTGCCGACGTTTACGGCAGCGGTCACGACCCCACGGTCAAAAACCGGTTTATATATTCGCTTTCGGGATTGTCGCTCGCCGTGTTTTCGTCGCTGGCGTATTCCGCAATAAAATCCAAGGTCAGCGATTTCCGCTACGGGACGGCGCTGACGCTCGCCGCGACGGCGGTTTCGTCCCTTACCTTCGGCATGGTGACAGGTGTGATTATCAGCACATGCCTCGGTTAGCGTTCCGCAGAAACATTTAATGCAGTCCCGTCGGTCGTCGCCGTAATTTCGCCCTGTGTATCCGTCCGGAAAAACGTTATGCCAAAATTGTTTAAAGTATCGAGCGTTTCCGCGGCGGGATGCCCATATGGGTTGTCCGAGCCGCAGGAGATAACCGCGTATTGCGGAGAAACGGCGGATAAAAAGTAGGAAGCACTTGAAGTCGAAGATCCGTGATGCCCGATTTTTATAAGATCGGAATTTATGTACGCCGCGCCGCAACGGTTGATCAGCTCCGTCTCGTTGGACTTTTCGGCGTCTCCCATGAACAGCATTTTAATATCCCCGTAAGTCATAAGCAGCACGACGCTCGTCTCGTTGGCGTTTTTTCCCTCGGTGCCGAAAGGCGAAAGCACCTCGAACGCCGCGCCGCCCAAATCATACGTATAGCCCGCTTCGCCTTTGATCACCTTTGTTTCCCCGTGCGCTTCCAGCGCCGAAAGCAGATTGTCGAAGGTTTTGGAAGTCGCCGTGGCGTCGGGTATAATCACGTTCTTGACATTATAACCGTTTATCACTTCTGCGGCGGCGCCGATATGGTCGGCGTCGAGGTGGGTGAACACCGCGTATTCGATAACCTCAACTCCGTAAGCGCCGAGCTTGTCCGTAACCGCTTTTTTATTGTTATACACTCCGGCGTCGATGAGCATAAAACCGCCGTCGGGGAAGGCGATGAGAATCGAATCACCCTGACCCACGTCGAAAAACCTGACGGTGACGTTGAGATCGTCGGCGGTGATATTTTCGGAATATTCCGACGATGTCGGGTTTAAAGCTGGATCGGCGTTTTCAGCGCAGGCGACGCTAATAAAAATTAAAGCTATCGCTATAACCAGACACAATTTTTTCTTTATCATATAAAACAAAACCATCCTTTTGCTAAATCATCGC
>CAYOGQ010000201.1:0-2194 GCA_964403645.1 uncultured Ruminococcus sp. | reverse complement strand
AGGCTCTGGTAATCGGCGGTGTTCTGGTAAACATATGGCAGATAGATGTTGCTGAACGCGAGCCAGTACACCTCCTGCGAGGTCAGCATATACGACATCATGTTCGTACCGAGCGTCTTCCCGCGGAAAGTCATGACCGGTTTTTCGCTCCCCGACTCCGAACACCCGGCGAGCGGTATCAGCATAACCAACGCGAGAACAAGGCAGACGATTTTTTTAAATTTTAATTTTACTTTAAATGTTTTCATAAGGTTCCTCCATGCGTTATTTCGGAATGAATCTCAGCCGCCGCACAAACCGAGGTAAATTGATATGGTTATTTAGAGAGGTCGAGCGCCGTAAATTCGGCGAAATCATATTCCGCGAGCTTGCGAGCGTCCGCGCTCACTTCGGAATAATAGCTTTCGATATAATCGTAATAAGCGGTTTTGGCGAGTTCGGTGTAAATGTCGTCATAATACGCTTGCAGGTCGGTTTCACCCGCTTCCAAAAGCCGTATGATGTAAAATCCGTCGTCGGATATAACCTTGCACAATTCGCCGGGTTTTTCTATCGCGTCCGCCGCCGATTGAAAATCGGCTTCCAGAACTCCGTCTGTGTAGCACAGCCCCTCGTCATACTTCGCGTAATCGTCGTGGTCGGCAAAATTCGTAAAGGTGTATTCGCCGTTTGAAAGCTTTTCATAGAGGTCTTCCGCTTTGGAATTCATGCCGGCGATCACTTCATCCTCGTATTTACGCTTGTCCCCGGTGGTTGTATCATAGGTGTAATATGGATAATATATAAAATCGATTTTTCGGTAATCATTATAAAATTTATCCGAAACGACGGAATCCGCCAGACGCTGCGTCCCGCGGTCGCCGTATAAATAGTCATAGAGCAGATCCACCCGCGCCATATTATAGAGATATTCCTTTTCGGTTTCGGTTTCGGCGCCGTACGGGGCGAGTATTTCGTCGAGCATAGCCCTGCCGCCCGCGGTTGCCATGTCTTCGCTCATGGTCGCTTCGATATCGGATATGACGGATTTGTCCGTAACGCGGAGGTTATATTTTCCGCAAAAATAATTAACCACCACGAACAGCTTGGCTGTGTCCGCCACGGTGTCGAAGGCGTTTTGTGCATAGGTCAGCCCTCCGCCGGAAGGCATCTCCGTTTTTAAAAACTCATCAAAATCGTTTGTTCCGTAAGGGTAATTGCCGTGGACCGCAAAATAGTCGGCGGTATAACTTTCAAAAACATCCCGCACATACGCTTTTTGAGACGCCATCATGTAGGAAAACATCCCCACCGAAATCTCCTCCCCGCGAAAGGACATGACCGGTTCGCTGTTTTTCCGCGAGCAAGATATAAAAAGCGGCGACAACAGCGCCGCCGCGGCGAACCACGCCGCGAACCGCACCACAACGTTATAAATGCGTTTCATTAAAATAACATCCCTTTCTCCAAAATATGACGAAAAAGGTTACCGGGGCATACTCTTTTATTAATATATTTGTTTTAACGGAGGATTCGTACTAAATATTATACACCCCATAAAACCGGCAGTCTATATCTAATTTGTTAATAATGACGAATAAACCGCAAGCACGCGGCGCATACAATCCACGGGGTTTTCGCCGGAACTCAGCTTATAAGCGAAATGGTGCTTACCCGAGGGCGAAAGCATTATTTTCCCTTTCAATTCGGGCGAGGAAGCGAGAATCGACCATTTTTCTATATCGCATTCTTTGGCATAAAATGCGATAAGGTTACCCGACTGGCTTATTTTTTCTATATCGCAGCTCGACGCGGTGTTGCGGCAAAGAGAAATATCCATAAGGTTTGTAACCGAGACAGGCAGATCGCCGAACCGGTCGAGCATCTCGTCCACTAGGTCGTCGCGGTCCTCGGGAGAATCGAGCAGCGCGATTTTGCGGTAAAAATCGATGCGCGTCTTGGGGGAGAACATATAGCTTTCGGGGATGAACGCGTCTCCGGCAATTTCGATCAGGCAGTCTTTTTTCACCGCCGGGATGATGCCTTTTTCATTGTTGACCGCTTCTTCGAGTATCTTGACGTACAGATCATAACCGACCGCCGTCATATTGCCCGATTGTTCGGCGCCGAGCAGGTTGCCCGCACCGCGGATTTCGAGGTCGCGCATGGCAATTTTAAAACCCGATCCGAATTCGGTAAATTCTTTTATCGCGCC
>CAYOGQ010000200.1:590-2218 GCA_964403645.1 uncultured Ruminococcus sp. | reverse complement strand
TATGCTTTGCCGTAAGGGTATTGCGCCATGTACTCTAAGCCTTCCGATGGCTGTATCGCACGGATCAGAACCGCCTGCGGGGAGCCCGCATTGTTTGCCTCCACGTTAAGGCAGCTGTATAATCCGTAAATCAAATAGACATAGGCGTATCCGGGGTCGCCGTACAGCACCTCCACTCTCGGAGTCCGCCTGCCGCCATAGGTATGGGCGGCTTTGTCCGTGACGCCCATATAAGCTTCAGTTTCAACAATTTCCGCGGATATCCTTTGCCCGTCTGTCTGCCGCACCAGTATCTTTCCCAAAAGATCTCTCGCCACCGCGACGGAGTCCCTGTCGTAAAATTCTCTGTCCAGCTTTTTCATCAGACTTTTTCCTTCCAATATTATTTAATAAAAAGGAGCCGCGGTAAACGTTAAGCCGCCGCTCCTTTATTATGCCCAAACTTTACGGCGTTGGTTTTATGACGACCATGTCCCCGCCCGCCGTCTTTAAGAAATAAACGCCGCCGTTGATAAAATCCGTCGCCAAAACCTGGATGCCGCCGTCATAGTAATATACGCAGACCGTATCCGCGGAAGCGTCCGGTTGCAGCGTGAATGCGCCGGCGGAATATGTAAGGTAACTGCCGTCTTGATTTTTAAGGCGCCCGTCGGCGTCACACGTCCAGTAATACGCCCCCGCCGCGCCGAGCGTCGGTTTACCCGCGTCGACGGTCAGGAAGAAGTTGTACGAGAGTGCGGCGTTGAAAGTATGGTTGGAATACAGGCGGTACCTGCTTGCGGATTCGTCTCTGGAAGCCGTCCAGTAGACGGTGGCGTCGGTCGGGGAAACCCCCGCGGCAAGCCCTTCGCAATAAACGTTGAAACTCACCTTTCGTGCGGCTCGCTGCGATATGCTGTTATTGTTGGTGTACAGGATACCGCCTGCGATACGCGCCTTGGAGTGTGCCGTGATATTGACGGTCGAGATGTTGGTCGCCGAATTCAAAACCCTTGTCACGCCTATGTCTATATAATCGGTCAGATTGGAAGAGCTGCCGTTAATGAACATCGGGAATATGTTGCTGTGGTACCAATCGTCGGAGCCGACATAAGCGAGGTCCGCGAGTACGGCGTCGCTGTTTTCGGCGTCGAATTCGGCGGAGGTTTCGAAGCCGATGCCGCCGTGGCAGAAGTCGATGCTGAAATCATCGCCGAATCCCATGCCGCCTGCGGCTTCGCCTTCCGCCATGTTGTCTATTGAAATATAACTGATCGCCACCGATCCGTAGGACGAACCCATATAATACACCCCCGGGGAGGTAATGACGAAAGTATGGGCGATAAGATAATCCTCGTTATATTCGGGGTCGCTCAGTATATACTCCCCATCGTCCACGTTGGCGTACGACGCTCCGCTCCCCTCCGACCCGTAATGGTTGGGGAGGGGGATTGCAAAGTCAGGGGTGGTCTGCTTATGCGAAAAAGTGTTGGCATAGTCTGCGGCGGAAGTGCCGTCGCCGCCTTCGCAGGGATAAAGCGCCGTGGCGACTCCTTCCCCGGCCGAAAGGCCGGCAACCCGCCACAGGGCGAGATAGCGCAGGTAATCCTCCTCGAGGTCGGATTCGATGTCGAACTGGGTGGTGGCGA
>CAYOGQ010000200.1:0-580 GCA_964403645.1 uncultured Ruminococcus sp. | reverse complement strand
ATGATGTTCACGAACACCGGAGCGGTAAGGCTGGCTTCGTCTATAACGAACGCAGCGGTACCGGCGGGCGCGTAGTAGTCATAAAAACCGACGTACGATTCCTCCGTGACGGTGTTATAAATATTATAAGGCGACGAAAACCTTGAAAATTCCGAAGTAAACCGCGCGACCGCGTCCTCCGCCGATGGATCGAAGCTATAACCTTTGGTGAAGAACACGGAGGAATTTATCTCGGAAAGCTTTTCGCCCGCCGATGTCAGGTTCCAGCCCACCGATTTTTCGATAAGCCCGTTTGTGCCCACGGCGTAATTAAGCAGCTCGGAGATGGATTTTTTGGTAAATTCAAAGCCTTTAAAAGTAATTTTGGAACCGATGGATGTGGATATCGGGGTGCTGTAATAGGTGTAGTTCAGAGTACTCGCTTCCCCGGTGTCCATCCCGTGGGAACCAAGATAATATAGCATGATCCTTGATCCGCCGGAAGATGGGTCGAAGTTGAACCCGTTATATATATCAAAGTTTAGGTAATGTGTCTCCGAAGCGACGGTATATGAAAATGTTCTGGTTTCAAAGTCATAAC
>CAYOGQ010000199.1:0-2249 GCA_964403645.1 uncultured Ruminococcus sp. | reverse complement strand
CCTCGTTGAGCGCTGCCAGAAGAAACGGAATTTTGCTTGGCCTTCTGGCTTTGGGGCTCACGGTGTGCGTGAAAAAGACCACCGCCACGGTTCCCGACCTGACCGGCAAGACGCTCGATCAGGCGGTCGATGCGCTTATGGAATTGGGGCTTGAGCTGGGCGACGTCTCCTACGAGCCTTCCGACGCGGCGCTCGGCACCGTCATAAGTCAGTCGCCCGACGCCAACACCGAAGTGGCGTTTGGCACGGAAATCTATATAACTTTAAGCGACGGCCCGGGTTGATTTATGCCGACCGTAGACAAAAGTTTAAAAAGCACCAGACGTTCTAAAATTATAAAACGCGGCAGGATAATAGTCGGGCGCAAAGGCTTTTTTACCGTGGAAAACGGTGAGGAGCGATGCGTTTGCAAGGCCTGTACGCGCCTTCGGCTGGAAAAGAAAGAACCTCTCTGCGGCGATTTCGCATTGTATGAGGACAACGGCGACGGCACTGGATTTATAACAGATCTGGAGCCGCGCAAAAATTCTTTCCCGCGCCCCGGCTTCGCCAACGCCGACATACTCGCCATAATCATCGCTTCCGCAAACCCGCCCCCCGATCTGTTCTATGTGGACAAAATGACCTGTATCGGAGTCAAAGCAAAAGCGGAAACCGTTATCGTGGTGAATAAGACCGACTTGAAAAGCGGGGACGATTATGCCGGAATATACGAAAAATGCGGATTAAAAACATTCCGGACGCGCCACGACACGGGCGAGGGCATAAATGCGCTAAAAAGCTTTTTAGAAGGCAAAACCGCGGTTTTCGCCGGGCCTTCCGGTGTTGGAAAATCCAGCCTGTTAAACGCCATGTTCCCGGAATACCACGCCGAAACGGGCGAACTCAGCGAAAAAATCCTGCGCGGCAGGAACACAACCCGCCATACCGAGCTGTTTGTCACCCCTTCCGGCGGCCATATCGCCGACACACCGGGGTTCACCTCGCTCGATTTTGAGCGTTACGACCTGCTCACGCTCGCGGAATTGAAAACATGTTTCCCGGAAATGGGGGAATACGCGAAAAACTGCAGGTTCCGCGACTGCGGACACACCAAAGAGACGGGCTGCGGGGTTATCGCGGCGGCGGAAAACGGACTTATCCCAAAAAGCCGCCATGAAAGCTATGTGAAGCTTTTCGACATCTTGAAAAACAAAACGCCGTATTGAGTGATTGAGATATGAGAAGGAGAAAACACAATGTTTATAGGGTATTATAATCTTGCGAATTTCATAACGCTTTCGGGGATGTCTTCCGCAATAGGCGGCATATTTCTCGCTTATAAAGGGCATTACAAATTGGCGGTTATGGCGCTCCTCCTCGCGGGGCTGTGCGATATGTTCGACGGCAGGGTCGCAAGGCACGCCAACAAGGAGGACCGAAGGTTACGGATGTTCGGCATCCAGATCGACACCGTCAGCGACATGGTTTCCTTCGGCGTCACCCCGGCGGCCATTGCTTACATATACGGACTCAATAAATGGTACGACATAATTATCCTTTTGTTTTACGCCTGCTGCGGCGCCATAAGACTGGCGTATTTCAACACCCAGGCGATTACCGAAACCAAGGACCTGAACCTTAAACAGTTCACCGGCGTACCTATCCCGGTAATCTGCTTTGTGCTGCCTCCGCTCACCCTGCTTATGACCCTCATCGCTCCGGGGATCATGGCTTGGGTGACGCGCTTGTCCTACCTGCTTCTCGGGACGGCGTTTATTTTAAACGTCAAGATAAAAAAATTCGGGGTAATAACAGGTCTTATCATTATTACCGTCATGCTCGCGGTGGTCGCGGGGCTGCTTATCTGCGGGGACGTAAAAACTTTTATATAAATATAAATAACGACGAAACCTTTCGGTTTACCGGGACGTATTTATAAAATGACGCTAAAACCGCGGCAAACGACTTTAACGATTCCCCGCAAAAAAAGAAAGTGAAAGTTTATGAAAAGCACGCGAAACCGAATAACCGTTATCCTCTTCTGCGCGCTGATGATCCTGGCCGCCACGCTTTTGGCGAAAAACCTCGGCGGCGGACACGACGAAAGCAAGGATGGCGTTGACGATAAAAGCATGACTTCAGCTATATCCGACGAAAGCCCGGCGCAGTCGCTGCCGCAGGACGAATCATCGGAGGAATCCTCCGAACAACCCGACGAATCGAGCGCCGCCGCTTCCGATGAGGAATCCTCGTCGCAGGAAACGCCT
>CAYOGQ010000198.1:1644-2252 GCA_964403645.1 uncultured Ruminococcus sp. | reverse complement strand
GCTCAGGGTATCGCTGAAGGAGTGATGGCTTACCTTCGTTCGCCTAAAATTGAAACGGCATTATCCGCGACGCGAGCGGATGCAGAAACGCCGGCAACACCGGCTTTTCACCAGCTATATCCCGCCGGCGTCAAAGATTATTGCCGTCTGAACGTGAACGTCTATACCGGCAAGGAAAAACATTCCCCCGTCGCCGGCGCGGACGTAACCGTTTACCACGGCTCCGAAGGCAAGCATATGCTCGTTTACCGCGGACAGACCAACACCGCGGGTTATACCATACCCATCGAACTGCCGTACGACACGGCCTGCGGTCTTACGGGTATCGAACCGCGGATGTACTGCATATGTGTCAGGCATCCCGGCTATTTGCCGAAAAACCAATGGATAAGCGTGAAAAACGAGCGCGCCCTTCGCCAATCCATAGAACTTTCGGAAAGGATAATAAACTCAAGCCGCCATTAACCGAATTCGGAAAGTCGGTTCACCGCGACATAAATATTAGAAATTTGATACCATGTGGCGAAGTCCACCGTCCCGGTTACGGGAAGGTAAAATATCTGCTGGAAAGTCCTGACCGCTTCTTGAGTTAACGGTCCGTATATGCC
>CAYOGQ010000198.1:0-1634 GCA_964403645.1 uncultured Ruminococcus sp. | reverse complement strand
CACCCTAAGCTTGGGAATCATGGGATAGCTGTCCGCAATGCTGTTGAGCTGCGTCTGTATGGTTCTGACATCCAAGCCGGTGGAGCCGACGGTCAGCTGAGTCCCCGGGTACGAGATAGGCACACCCTGAACTTTTTCCGCCTGAGCGAGATAAATATTAGATCCGTAGTAATTTCTAAGTATAGAAAGCGAGTCAAGCCCCTGTTCGCCGAGGTTTTTGGAACCCCATTGTTCCAAGCCTTCGCAGCGCGTGCGGTCGCCGTCGCAGAATTGGGTGAAGAGCGGCTGCCGTATCCCCGGGCGGGTTATATAAGTGGTAAAAATCTCGTCAACAATGTTAGCGATATTATAAAAAACATTGCGTCCGTAATCAAAAAACATATCAAAGGCTGTGCTGTTGGTAATGGTGAAATTATAGCCCTTTCCCCGGTACCATTCGGTATATACACGGTTTAGGGCGAAAGATATTATGGCAAGTATGTTCGCCCTTATCGACTGTTCGGGCCAGGTCGAATAAATTTCACAACAGGCGACGTTTGCGACATATTCCTTAAAAGGCACCCAGACATTCTGCGCGGTCGTATCGTCGGGCAGACCCAAATGCACCACCATAAATTCAGGTATGGTGGGATTGGGCAGCACGATAAATCCGTTGCCGTCGGGCAGCGGCTTCACCTCGGGTTCGGGTATTTTCGGCGGGAAATTCCCCCAAAGCGTGTTTGGGGCGATGGTAATAATCTGTTCGGGCGGCGCCGTCTGCCCCGGTACCGCGTTCATGCGTATATTCTGTATCGCCGTCTGAAACGCAAAAAGCTGTACGCCTTCCACAAGCTTATTGATATATCCCTGAGCCGTGACGTTAACGCTATACTCGGCGTAAGGTTTTATCTGCGACGGTGCCTGCGAAAGATCGAAAGGCGGAGTTTGCAACTCCATCGTGACCGTCTGACCCGCGGAATCGGTTTCGAAAACTTCTATCGTTTCGTTAATACCCGCTTCTTTATCAACCCGTGATATCGTCACGGTGGCTTCGGGAATCGGCTGCGCGCTCCTGAACGAAGACACATTTACGTTAAGATAGCCGATATCCGTAAGTGGTTGATTGCCGTTCATTATAACCATCATTCCTTTCAAAAATAGCTAAGTCATAAGAATTTATGAAACCGCATAAAAAAATATAACCTACGCCAGTTTAAACCTTGATTTGGAGTCATATAAATGAACGTACAGGAAAACCTCATACGGCAATTTCATCTTTTTGAACCCACTGAAAACATTGAGTTAATAATCAAATACCACGGGAGTCTCGACGAGATAGCGAAACGGCTGGAAGCGGTCGCGGAGGAACTGGATGAAAACTACGCCATTATTACCCTGCCCGCTTTTCGCATCCCTTCTATTATCGAGATTCCGCAGGTCGAATTCTACGAACTGCCCAAAACCGTCACTTATCAGTTAGAACGCAGCCGGGATACCACGGGTTTAACTCAAGTGCAAGAAACCGCAGGATATAATTTAAAGGGCAGCGGCGTGCTTATCGGCATAATAGATTCGGGTATAGATTATACCCATAAGGATTTCCGCAACCCCGACGGCACCACGCGGATTCTTTACCTATGGGACCAATCCGCCGA
>CAYOGQ010000197.1:0-2261 GCA_964403645.1 uncultured Ruminococcus sp. | reverse complement strand
ATCACCAATATCGCCCCGAACCATCTTGACTGGCACCGGGGCATGGACGAGTACATAGATGCGAAAAAGAATATATTCCGCTTTATGAAAAGCGGCTTTTGCGTGGTTAATGCCGACGACGAAGTTACCATGGGTTTCACGGACGAGATACCCGTCCCCACGGCGGCGGTTTCGGGTATAAAAATTTTAAAAAACGGCGTTTATTTCGATGACAATGCCATCCTTGATTGCGGCAAGAAGATAATAAACTGTTCGGATATCCTGCTGCCCGGCAAGCATAACAGATATAATTACTGCGAAGCCATAGCAGCGACGTCAGCCTATACGACAAGTTATATCATACAAAAAATCGCATCAAGCTTCCCCGGCGTCAAATACCGCGGGCAGTTCGTACGCGAGGCAGACGGCGTGAAGTATTACAATTCCTCCATTGATTCCTCGCCCACCCGGACGGCGGCGGCGCTCAGGTCGTTCGGTCAGAAGGTGATCGTTATCGCGGGGGGATACGACAAGCACATCCCGCTCGACCCGCTGGGTCCGTTGTTTGAAGAAAAAGCCAAAGCGGTCATAATCATGGGCGATACGGGACCAAAAATTCAAAAGATACTCGAAGCACTTCCCTATTCGGGGAAAATCATAAAAGTGTCCTCCATGGGGGAAGCCGTCGCCGCGGCGCGCGAAGCCGCGCTGCCGGGGGACGTGGTCATACTTTCACCCGCGGCGGCAAGTTACGATATGTTTAAAAATTTTGAGGAGAGAGGAGACGCGTTTGTTGACTTAGTCAACAAACTGCAAGACACGCACAACAATGGAAAGGATATATGAGCTAACGGATCGGCTCACCGCCCTGCCCTCCGTTTCCGGCTATGAGGAAGCGGCGTTCGCGGGGCTTTCGGAAATCTGCGGGGGGATGTTCGACGAAACTTTCGTAAACCCCGCGGGGAGCTTTGTGGGGATTATCAGGTGCGGCAAACCTGACGCGAAAGCCTTGATTCTCGACGCACATCTCGACGAAATCGGGTTTATCGTGTCGCAGGTGCACGACGACGGTTTCTTATCGGTTGTCGCAGCGGGGGGTGTGGACACTCGCGTGCTGCCGGCTTCGGAGGTCACCGTTTACGGTAAAAAGGCGTTTCGGGGTATTTTCACCTCCAAGCCGCCGCATCTGCAACAGCCCGGCGAAGCGGAAAAGAAGCTGGAGCTGAAAGACATTTATATCGACACCGGCATGGACGGCGCGGAGTTGAAAAAGCTGGTGAGGATAGGCGATTTCGCAAGGCTGTATTCTCCGACCATGCGGCTTAAAAATAATTTTGCTTCTTCCATGTCCTTGGACGACAAGATTTGTATCGCCCAGATTTTGAGAGCGGTGGAGCTTATCGACCGGAGTAAGCTAAAAATAGACATATGCTGCCAATTTTCAGGCGGCGAGGAGATAGGCGGCGTGGGCGCCAAAACCGCAGCTTACGCTATCGACGCGAGCTGGGCGCTGGTGCTCGACGTATGCAACTGCCGTATGCCGGAAGGCTTCGATTACCTTGAAAACATCAGGCTCGGAGCGGGCTGCGCCCTCTCCTATTCCTCCACCACCAGCCGCGCGCTGACCGCTTCCCTTGAAAAATGCGCCGTCGAAAGCGGGATTAAGTTTCAGCTCAAGGCCGAGCCGGGCAGGACCGGCACCAATGCCCATCACATACAGATCACACGCGCGGGCATCCCCTGCACCAACCTTTCGGTCCCGCTTCGTTATATGCACACGGGCGCGGAGGTAATAAATTTGGAAGACGTGAAAACGGGAGCGGAGATAACAGCGCGCTTCGCGGAGTATCTCGGGGACGTGTCCGAAAGATAAATCTTTCGAAAACGAGTTTGCGTCTTTGCGGTCAAAACGCGGTATCGCCTACGGCGTTACCGCCGCAATTACTCCCGTGGCGATAACGACGCAAACATGCGGTCAACAGGAAAGGAATGATTATTGAATGAATGATTTATTTGAAAAATTATGTTCCGCGTTCGGTCCGTCGTCGTATGAGGACGAAGTGAGGGATATTATCGCGGAAGCGATAAAGCCCTACGCCACGTCTTACAGAATTGACGGAATCGGTAACCTTATCGCTTTTAAAAAGGGAGCAAAGCCGCGTCAAAACAAGCTGATGTTTTCGGCTCATATGGACGAAGTGGGCTTTATGGTCAGGCATATCGACGACGACGGTTTTATCCGCTTCGGTACCGTCGGCGGGATCGACCGCCGCGTCATGTCG
>CAYOGQ010000196.1:0-2265 GCA_964403645.1 uncultured Ruminococcus sp. | reverse complement strand
CAAGTATAACGAGGATCAGGATAATTATTACACCAAATGCTCCGCCGCTTATGCTTACGGCGTCTGCATACCCGTGTCCGTCGCCGACCCGGAATATTCGGCTTATATGTGCGAATTGATGGCGATAGGCGGTAAAAACCATGTTTCCAACACCTATTACAACGTCGTCTTAAAAAGCAAGGATTTACTTGACGAGGATTCCGAGCGGATGCTCGATATAATATTCGGGAGCATCGTTTACGACCCCGCAGTAATTTACGGCTTTTCCGGGCTGAATAACATTCTGACGGAGCTTATCGCGGCCAAATCAACGGACATTGTATCCAAGATCGAAGCCATAAAGGATAGCGTTCAGGTTTCGATAGACGAAATCATCGCCGCGTTCGAGGAACAATAAGAATGGTTTATTATTCCTTTCCCCTAAGAGAAAAAGTCGTTACGTAAAGCTTGAACAAAGTGCGTACTAATAAAAACCGGCGTTTAATTACGCCGGTTTTTATATTGCATTTCAGTTATCGCTTATTTTTTTAACATATGACCTTCTGACTTTATTTTGAAAATGTTCAAAATATATAAATTGAGCGCGCACCTTTTCATTTGTTTCCAGCGTGAGGTTGGTTTCGAAATATTTTACTCTACCCTTTCTCATCTCCTTCATCAGCTCGAAGAGCATGATGGCATTGATTCCTAAATTCTGGAGAGCCGGTGTCACGCCCACAAGTCCAAGGTCGATGGTGGTCGGGCGGTATTTTTCTTTTAACAACCTATAAAGGCAAGGCAGGGTGAGCCGTCCCCCGCTTTTTTGCACAGCTCTGCCGATTCCGGGTATTCCGATGCCAAAAGCCACGGCTTTTTCGTTTTTATCGAAGAGCACGATACAATATTTTCTATTGATAATCAATTTAAAATTAGCGGCGAGATTTTTTCTCATGCTCTCCGTAAGAGGAAAAGTGCCGTATAAAGCCGAATAGGTCTCGTCGAGCAGGTTGAAAATTTCCTTGCCATATTTTTTAATATAACCCGCGTTGGTTTTGGCGGTGCCTATATGTAGGTCGAATTTTTTCATCATTACGGCGCTGACGCGGCTGAGCTTGTCAAAGCTTTCGTCCTTCGGCAGTGTCAGCCGGTGCTCGTACCAATCGACCTCCTTGATAAATCCGTAGGCTTCGATCAGGGATGCGTAATATTCATAATTATACTGCTCCTCGAAGGTCTGGTGCTGGTCGAAGCCTTCAATAAGCAGCCCCTCGCGTTCGAGGTCGGAAAAACCCAACGGACCGCATATGGTGTCCATGCCCTGTTCTCTTGCCCACGTTTCGGCGGCGGTAAACAGCGCGTTTGAAACCTCGGTGTCATTTATGGAGTCAAACCGCGTGAAGCGTGCACGCTTTTCGTTCTGCTTGTCATTGTATAAATCCTGAACCAAAACCGATATACGCCCCGTGACCCTGCCGTCGCGGTACGCCAAAAAGTATTCGGCCCGCGCGGTTTCATAATAAAAATAATTCTTTTTAAATATCTTTTTTTCGTCGCTGTATAGCACGGGTACAAAATATTCGTTCCCCTTATACAGCTCCAGCGGAAAAGTAATGAAGCTTTTCCGCTCTTTCGCGGTGCGTACGGGTTTTATCTCGACCATTGTGAATCCCCCAAAATTAATTAATATCGCCTTTATTTATAAACGGAAAACGCGCAGGCACTATGTAACTTTCCGTTTATTTTATCGCCGGCCGCCCTGTGGTGTTGATGTCATATGCCGTTTTGAAACATCATATTCCAATTTACGACACTTTAAGCGACGAATACATCGAAGGCGAAGGTTTATACAATACTATAATACCATTCGGCTATAAAATCAAGACCAAACCCGAATTAATAGTATAATCGCCCGTATTTTTACATAGTATATTAAAGGTGAGGGTGATTTAAAGCATATGAATGAAAAAAAGCAAAAAAAGACCGATCAAAATCGTCCGTATTCGGATATCAACACGGTAGTATCATCCACGGAGTGCACCGGGCTTACGCAATTTATTCCGGAAACGGAACACGAAGCCGAATCGTTCAAGCACCTTTATGATATCCCGCTTTCCGCGGAGGAAGTAAAGGAAACGCGGGAAAGGGAAAAATAGCCCTCCCGCGTTTTTAAAAGTCTTTTGCGTTAAGCTTCGCCGCATAAAAATCATGGCGGATAAATAATAAATTTTAACCAAATGTATATGTTACAATGATATGGTCTAAAAAAAGAGGAAGCTGAACCCGATC
>CAYOGQ010000195.1:0-2349 GCA_964403645.1 uncultured Ruminococcus sp. | reverse complement strand
ATATATTGACCCTATATCATTCATTGGGTGGTAAGCAGACGGGTATCCCCTGCATGCGAAGCCACTGATCATTAAAATAAATAATAACAACAAAATAAAAATCAAAACAATGAAAAAATTATTTTTCTTTTTTTCCTTTGTACTTATCAGTCTTCTTGGGTTTACCACCCAAGTGAAGGCAGATACTATTCATCTGCAAATGCCGGCAGGAGTACAACCTTTCTGCCAGTCAAATGGTATTGACACTTATATCTTTTACAAACCAGTTGGATACGGATCAACTTTATGGCGTATCAATGGTGTATTAGTAGGTTCAGGTGATTCACTCATCTATACTCCACCTGTAGTAGGTACATATAGCATCACAGCTTTGTGGGATGGAAATGTTGAAGGTTGTTCATTACAATTGTACCCTTCTGCGCCGTCTCCAATAACATATACACTTAGTGGCGCTGGTCATATAGATGCTACTCAAGAAAACATGTACATGTGTGGACCAAGTATTACTCTTGGATTTTATAGTACTGGCGGTGTTGCTGGTGATTACTACTGGAGAAGATTAGATAACATCAATTGGGTATCCACAGATATTCCAATTACTATTACAGAACCCGGTGTTTATCTTCATATCAATGAAAATATCTGCGGATTTACTCGCGACACTTTCACAGTTGTATCTCTCCCTTTCTCTGCTCCTATCTTATCAGATACCATCTTCTGTAACCAAACAGTCAACACTGTATTTGATGCGGGTCCCGATTGGGATATCTACGCTTGGAGTACAGGAGACTCTACACAAAGTATTACACCTATAATTACTACTGACGGAGTTCATAACTATACTCTTACGGTAAGCAATGTATGTGGTACCTACAATAGCGGGGCTAGTATCGAAGTTCAAAACTATCCTGAACCTACCTTCACTGTAGGTGTCGGCCCATATTGTGGAGATACCACATTAGTGGTAGATCCGAACTACAACTACGAGTACGAATCGTATTTGTGGTCTACCGGAGACACCAGTAGGGCTATTTATGTCAACGACGACATGTATTTCAGCTGTACCGTCACAGAAGGCGGCTGCAGCGAACATGTATCAAAGACAGTACGATTCTACGAAACTCCAGAAACGCCAGAAATATGCGTGGTAACTGTAGATTCTAGTATGGTAAAGAACCAGGTTATCTGGTCTGCTGACAATGAGCCGAGTCTTTACGATCCGGAGTATAAAACGGTCGAATCGTATAATATCTACAAACTGACCAGTGAATGGACATTAATCGGAAACGTCAGTGCTGATAGTGAACATGTTTTCGTTGATGTTGCATCTACTCCGCCAACTCAATCGGCTATGTATCGCATAAGTGCTGTTGATGAGTGTGGGACTGAATCAGAAAAATCTGCGTATCATCGCACTATATTACTACTCGCCAATCAGGGTGCATACCCTGGGCAAATTCCATTGAGTTGGAACCATTATGAAGATGAGAGCGGGGAGTTTACGCCATCTCAGTACTACATATACCGAGGACCTGATATGTCCCAATTAACCCTATGGGACTCTGTTCCAGGGGCAATGAATAGCTATGTTGATACTGGCATTTATAGCCAGACTTACTATCAAATAGTAGCCATCCGTGAGGGTGGTTGTAACTCTGCTCCTGCAATGTCTTCTCCTGGTAAAGGTGGAAAATCTATTGAAGATGGTATGATCTTCAGCAACAAAACCAGCTCACAAACTGGTATTGCTGAAAACAACAAGATAGATGTTTCTATTTATCCAAACCCATCTGTTTCCGGAATTTTCACCGTAAAAGGTGAAGGTATCAAGGTAATACAAGTATATAATACTATGGGGCAACTTATCTTGTCCACAAAAAATACTGAATCAATCGATTTGTCAAATTATTGCAGTGGCGTATATTATGCCAAGATAAGCAATGATTTGGGGTCAACAAATCAAAAAATCGTTATCAGAAAATAAACAGATCCGCGGAGTTTTTCTTCCGCGGGTTTTTTTTGTATAAAAAAACAACGTCATTTAAAAAAACAAAGTCATTCTGAATGCAATGAAGAATATAGTAAAAACAAAGTCATTCTGAGTGAAACGAAGAATCTAGTGCTTACAATATCCCTCGACTACGCTTAGGATGACAAGTAGTAAAGTTACCTCACCCCCTCATTCCCCCTCTCCACTACGTGTGAGAGGGTGCCTCGCAACTAAGCCCTCTCCATACCATGGGGAGGGTTGGGTGGGGTAAAGACTTACTATAAAACAAAGTCATTCTGAATGAAATGAAGAATATAGTAAAAACAAAGTCATTCTGAGTGAAACGAAGAATCTAGTGC
>CAYOGQ010000194.1:0-2366 GCA_964403645.1 uncultured Ruminococcus sp. | reverse complement strand
ATCAAGGCAAAACTGATCGACTTAAACTGACCGAATTATCAAACGCATTGCATCGCCCGGGAGCTACCGCTCTCGGGCGATTCTTTTACATGCATTTGATTTGACATCCTGTAAATAACATGATAAGTTAACACTGTTCAAACGTTGGAACATTGTTAATATCCTGGAGGTGCCGTATGTCCGCGGAAGAATTTGCGAAACTCAAAAGCGAGCAGGTAAAGCAGAGCTTCATTCGCGCGGCGAAAGAAATGGTATTAAACGAAGGAATTACGAACCTTTCTGTACGAAAGATCGCAAAGGAGACCGGCTATTCCTATGCGACGATCTATCATTATTTTTCCGATCTGAACGCGCTGCTTTTCGCCGTAAAGGAAGAACTGATACGCGACATGGTCGCAAGCCTGATGACAGAAGAGACGGGATCGTATCAAACAGTGGACGATCTGAAGCGCGCAAATCGCGCCTACGCGCAGTACTATTTGGATCGCCCGAATGTGTACCAGTTTTTCTACGCCTATCGCTTCGAGAACGAACCCAGCCCAAACTACGACGATCAATTTCAGGATAGCTGGAGCCTCGCCTATGCGGCGTTTGTCGAACAGGGACTGCTGCGACAGGAAGAGGTGCGAGTCGCGGCAAAGACGATGATCTACACGCTCCACGGGCTTCTCGCGCTGTACTTCTCCAGCAATGGATTATCCAAGGAGTCCTTCTATCGGGATCTGGACGATGCTACGGATTACTTATTTGATTCAGGGAGGTAACTATGAACATCGGAATCATCGTATATTCAAAAACCGGCAACACGAATTATGTCGCGGAGCAGATTTGCGAGCGATTGGTTCAGGACGGGTTCTCCGCCGCTGTCGAGCGCTTTAGCGTGCTCTCGCCGGATGATCCGAAAGCGAAACTCCGCTTAACGGCGACCCCCGATCCGAATCGGTACGACGCGCTCATCTTTGGCGCGCCGGTGCAGGCGTTCTCGCTGGATCCGGCCATGACGGCGTACCTCTCGCAGATTGGCGCTCTCAAACCGACGAAAACGCTCTGTTTTATCACCCAGCATTTTAAGAGCGCTTTGTTCGGCGGGAACAACGCGACGAAGCAACTGCTTTCGCTGCTGAAGGGAAAGGGCATCGCGGCAAAGCCGATGGGCGTTGTGAATTGGTCCGGCGAGAAAAAGGACGATCAGATCGCGAAGATCGTTCAACTCTGTTCGGAGGCGTTTCGGGAGGATCGAGCATGAAGAAATTCCTCAAATGGTTCGGCATTGGATTCCTCGCGTTTCTCGCGTGCATGGTGATCGTTGCGTTCCTCGGCAAGGGAAAGACGGAACACATTGTCCTTCATCCGGTGGATCTGGCGCAGGCAAAAGACGGTATCTACGTTGGCCAATACAACGGATTTCGCTTTACCAATATCGTCGAAGTAACGATCGAGAATCACGCGATCACCGGAATCAACGTTTTAAAAACGCAGCGTGACGATTTGAGCCGCGACCTTGCCGAAGAAGTTCTCCGCGCACAGTCGCCTGTGATCGACGCAAAGTCCGGCGCAACGCTCGATCAGAACGCGTTTCTGAAGGCGGTTGAGCTCGCTCTGGTCGAAGCGAACGAAGCAAAATAGGGAGTCGATTTGGGAAATCATCGAATCAATCAAAATTCATCATGTCCGCGCTGATCTTAGGCGCGGATTTTTCGACTCGAATCGTTGCAGGCGAACGAAGCGAACGGATGAGATCGTTTGAATGGACGCTATGGTTGACGGAAAAAGAAAACATATAGGCAAAAATTTATTTTGATTCCCGTACTTTTTGTTTAATTCTGTGTTGAAATACCGATATAGCAAGGATATAATGTACCTGTACGTCTCGATTTTCCAATCAACAATAAGAAAAACTTTTCAGGAGCGTGTGAAATGAAGTACGACCGAATTTACAATTTCTCGGCAGGACCGGCGACGATGCCCGTAGAGGTGCTCGAAGAAGTCGCGGCGGAGATGCTCAACTACAAGGGCAGCGGCATGTGCGTCATGGAGATGTCGCACCGTTCGAAGGTGTATCAGACGATTATCGACGAAGCGGAAGCGGATCTGCGCGAGCTGATGGGCATTCCGAGCAACTATAAGGTGCTCTTCATTCAGGGCGGGGCGACGCTGCAGTTTGCGATGGTGCCGATGAACCTCATGAAGAACGGCGTTGCGGACTACATTGTCACCGGCGCGTGGTCGAAGAAGGCCGCCGAGGAAGCGAAGAAGTACGGCACCGTCAACATCGTTGCCACGAGCAAGGACAAGAACTTCAGCTACGTTCCGGATGTGAGCGATCTGCCCATCAGCGAGAACGCGGATTACGTCTACATCTGCGA
>CAYOGQ010000193.1:0-2422 GCA_964403645.1 uncultured Ruminococcus sp. | reverse complement strand
TGAATTCCAATCTTTCATAAAGTAAAAAATCAAGTATGTCGGTATCGTTGTAATATGCCCATTTTTGATCCTGAACGGGGGAGGCGTCCCCGGCATACTTTTTCCTAAATTCCGAATAAACGGTTTCCGCCCAGATAATATCGGTCAGTATATGCGCCGCATATCCGGAATAAAAATCCCCGTGCGCGCTTTCCCGGTTTTTCGCCATGAAATCGACGGCATTGCTTTTCCAGACCGAACAATCCTGATTGTATAAATGAGAATTTGCCTTATCACTCGCTACAAATCCCGACCGCATATGCACGGCGTCGGGTGAAATACAGCCGAGATAGAAATAATTTTTTTCGTTTATCGGCAGATTTTCGGCGAGAAAATGAGCCACGCCGAGATGCACCATTTGTAACGGCATATCAACCCCCTACATCAATTATGAGCAGTTATATAATTATGGCAACACCGCATAATTCATAAAAATAAGCGGTTAACCACCTTAGAATCGAAAAAAAAATAAAGAAGGTAATAACCATCTCAAATTCCCGCGCATGAAGGCACACCCAATCAGACCGGCAAGCGGCGCTTGTCAGCCAGATACAGGTTCGCCAGCGCGAACATCATATTCAGTTTTGCCGCCTGTCGTCGCAGACCCCGGTAGCGCGTTTTCCGGTACCTGAACAAGCCCTTGACAACTCCGAAAACATGTTCCACTTTGGCTCTGACCGAAAATTTCTTATGCTCCGACTTTTTGGCATACCATTGACCGCCGGCGCTGAGTTTTTTGATCTGGGACGGGCGACGATTGACTTTATAACGGATTTTCTTGCCTTGTTTATTGCGTTTTACCGCGTCCTCGCGCTTTTCGGCGCCAAGATAACCGCTGTCGCCGAATACGACATCTTCCTCTCCGGTCAGAAGCTTGGGTGTCACATCCACGTCGTGGACATTGGCGGGAGTCACCTCCAACGTATGAACAAGTCCGGTGTCCTTATCGACTCCGATGTGAGCCTTGTATCCGAAGTGCCATGCACCGCCCTTTTTAACCGAATGAGCCTCGGGATCCCGCTTTTTCTCCTGATTCTTGGTGGACGACGGCGCGGCGATGATGGTGGAATCGACAATGGTGCCCTTTTTCAGCAGCAGTCCCCTCTGCTCCAGCAGACGGACGACCTGAGCGAAGAACTTTTCCTGCAAGCCGTTCTTGAGCAGAATATTGCGAAACCGCCCGATGGTGTCCCCATCCGGCACTTCGTCGCTTGAATTCACTCCGCAGAAATCGGAAAAAGCGCGGCTGTCGATGACTTCCAAAGCCGTGGCCTCATCCGCAAGATTGTACAGATTCTGCAACAAATGCAGACGCAGCATGAGCTCAAGTCCGTAGGGCTTGTTTCCGCGCTCTCCCGGATAATAGCACGGTACGGTCATTTTTATCCATTCTTCCCACGGGATTATGCGCTCTATCTGCGCTAAAAACTCTTTTTTCTTCGTCTTCACCTGTGCGAGCTCGTCGCAGAGGTTGGTTATCGTAAGTTGTTTTTCCATGTCTTTATTCTATCATATTTCGTCTGCGTGTGCAAATGTTTTTGTGCGGTGTTGCCTTAAATAAATTTTCCCGCTAAGCAGACTCAGTAAAAACCGGCAGAAGCTTACGCCCGCTGCCGGTTTTTGCTGTTAAAGTTCCTGGCTGTTTTGATTCAGCAGGAATTCTAGAGACGATATGATAAATCCTCATAATACGGATTTACTAATATTATTGACCGGATCCGTAATAATCATGGCAAATTTATGGCGGTTTGTCAAGCAAACCATTTTCTTATTCGAAATTTTACAAACGGCTGAAAAACTTGTTTTAATAATATAGGAACAATTACTTGCCTTATCATTGACTTTATTCCCGAAAAGCGGTACAATAATAATGTAATAATGATCCGGAGGATATCCAGATGGAATATATAAAAGTATCCGACGCCGCCGCCAGATGGGGGATTTCACCGCGTCGTGTACGTGTTCTGTGCGCCGAAGGCAGGATTCCCGGCGTGGTTCAGAGGGGGAAATTATATATGATTCCCGCCGATGTGGAAAAACCGGCTGACGGACGTTCCGTCAAAGCAAATATTCTTGAAAAAATCGACGCAAAAAAAGCCGAGTTGGTAAATATTCGTCCGCTTACACAGGGCGAGGCCGAACGGCTGCGCGACCAGTTTATGATTAATTTCACCTATAACTCCAACGCGATCGAAGGAAATACCCTCACGCTGAAAGAAACCGCCCTGGTGCTTGAAGGCATGACTATAGATCAAAAGCCTCTTAAGGATCATCTTGAAGCGGTCGGGCACCGTGACGCGTTCCTGTACATACAGGACATTGCCACGGTAATTTTCCCTTTGAGTACGGCGGTAGCCCCCAGCCGTTTGGAAGATATTTCGAC
>CAYOGQ010000192.1:0-2433 GCA_964403645.1 uncultured Ruminococcus sp. | reverse complement strand
TTGTTATAAAAGCCGTTGTCGTTGGCCGTTATCTCCTGCAGCATTTCGTATCTCTCGGGCCCGTCGTCGGGTGACAGCTTTTTAAGATATAACATTAAAATTACCCCTCTCCCTCTGTTTTACCGTAAAATGATTATATCAGAAGCCAATGAAAAAGGCCACACGCACCTTTACATGCGTATAGCCCTTTTTTTGTGGAACTCCGCCGCTTTTTAATCGGTTGTCTCAAAAAAGCGTATCACACAGCCGTCGGGTGTCGTGACAGCGCATTCCCTCGCGCCCCAGGGTTGAGCCGTTATTTCCGTGATTTTGTCCCAGCCGTTGTCCTTTACGAGCGTATGGAGTTTGTCGAGGCCCTGAACGCTTATGAACCCTACAACGCCTTTTACGGGTTCTCCGTTAAACAGGTGTATGCCTCGAAACGGGGTCAGGTTTGTAACTATCAGCTCGCCGGGGTAATCGAACACGCAGCCGTACACCGCCGAGCCGTCATCGTTTTTCCCGCATATATCGCCGTACCAGCCCAGTACGTCGCGAAACCACGCGCAGGTTTTCTCCATGTCCCTTGTGAAATAAACAGGCGAGTTACCTCTGACATAATATCCTCTTTTCGCGTAACTGCTCATGTCATCCATTTTGTCGGTATCCCCTCTCAATATTTTCGAAACGGAGATTTTTTCAAACGTCTCAAGTTCGCACCCCCGGCTGCGCGCCGCCGAGGGGCTGAAGCCGAAAAAACGGCAGAAAGCCCTTGAAAAGCCCTCGGGTGTGTCATAACCGTATGAGAGCGCGATTTCCGTCACGCTTTTTTCGGACGACAACAACTCGGCACAGGCAAGCGTCAGCCGCCGGTTTCTTATGTATTCACCGACCGTGAAGCCAAAAACCGCTGAGAATATACGTTGAAAATGAAAGCCCGACATGCACGCCCGCTTTGCTATCTGCGTATAATCGGGTTTTCGCGAAAGATCGCTCTCAATAAAATTAATCGCATTTTGAAGACATTCCGCCGTATCCATTCGAATCAACCTCCTTTTCGTGAGTATTATACCGCATCGTCGGTCACGGCGTCTTGACCGGCCGTGCGTAAATTTGTCAACGGCGCGTCACGGATGCCGCGCCCTACGACGACGAGGGGAATGTGATAACCGTTTAAACCGACAGGTGTATTCAGCCATTATCATTGATAAACCTGTGTAGATATTCCCGTGCTTCACAAAACTGTCTATGCGGACAGAGCAGCAGACCGTTATCGGTAATATAGTCCATATAGGCAAGGCAGGCTTTTTTAAGTGAAATGTCCAGCGAGGATTTCACTATATCATAAAACGGCGGTTTCCCCTCCTTATCCCAGGAGAGCTTATCGGCGACGAACAGTGACATATCGTATTTTGACGGGTTTTGTTTCATTGTGGTGTGACATTCGATTGCCGACAGTATAGTTATGTCTTTAATTCCGAAAAGCTTCGCAGATAAAATCGCGGACATTCGCTGGTGGAGCAAAAACGGGTGCTTTTCCTCCGCGGCGTCGATTGCCATACCGGTTTCCCTTGCGTATTTAAGCATGTCTCCGGGTTTAATGACAGCGCTTATATCGTGCAGAAACCCGCATGTTTCGGTTAATTTAATATCAAGCCCGTTCATACCGGCAATTTGCGTGTTTACCAAAGCAACTGCCTCAGAATGATGAAAGGTTTTTTCCTTCCCGTTAAGGAAAAGAAGGGCTTTCACGTCTTTTTTTATATCCCCGGATATTTCAGGTATGGCTATATAAGGAAACAGGATTGTTATCATGTATATCACACTCGTTTTTTATATTTGTTACGGTGTATACCAAGCTCCTTACTCTGATAAATGTGGTATATTCCGAGCAAGGGAGAGTATAACATGCCGCGCCCTACGACGACGACGGTGATGGTGGGGGGGGATTATAGTGTTTATTTGTTTTTGTGTATTTCGTCCAAGGCCCATTTTACGGGGTTTTCTTCGATGTATTTTAGGTGAGTTAAATAATCCTGCTCGTTTCGTATAATATGGTCGTAATAACAATCTTGCCATAAATCAATTCCGCTTTGCTTATTGGTATAACGCTTAAGTGACGACACCATTTTCGGAATAACCATATTTGTCACCGCCGGCGGTGATGGTGGTGGTGGTGGTGGTGGTGTAGGGCGCGGCATCCCTGACGCGCCGTTCCTTAGCGGCATCCCTGACGCGCCGGCTCCTTAGCGGCATCCCTGACGCACCGGCTCCTTAGCGGCATCCCTGACGCGCCCTACGACGGTGGGGGTTAATTTAGCAGCTTTGTCAGCGTCTGTTTTTTGTTTACCCTGTCTATCAAGACACAGAACAGTGCGGAGACGGCGAGGGTCAGGATATAGTATAGTGTCGCGAAATTTCCGCCCCTTGTCATTTCAACACCGAAGAAGGCTT
>CAYOGQ010000191.1:0-2465 GCA_964403645.1 uncultured Ruminococcus sp. | reverse complement strand
GGAGATACTCGGAAAATAACGCCCGCGTATTGTCAAGGAAATTATTATGAAAGAAATCATACTGTCGCACGCCGCAAAATATCCCCTGATGCGTCCTGAGGATTTCGCCAAGCTTTGCCACCAGTCGGTTTTCGGCGTGGCGCACTTCGCGGGAGGGGACTGTATACACTATTTGGAAAAAGAATTTGACAGCGTGGAAAAAAACCGCGGCTTTGAAAAATATGCCGTCATAGGAGGAGGTTTCGTTAGGGTGAACCTCCAACCCATGGACAAAGCCGTGCTCCCGGCGCTCTCCGACTGCTTTTCCCGCACATCGGCAATTATTTGCGGCAATGAAAACGAATTATTGACGGCGCTTTCGGAAGTCGCTTCGCTTGTCGCCGATAATCCGGAGTTATTTGCTTTCACCGAGGACGATTACGCGGCGTTTATATGTAAATACAAATCCTACGGTTGTCCGGCGATAAGCCACAGCGCGGCTTACCGGGAAGCTTACCGCCCGGCATACCGCGTTATTCGCGGCGAATACCTGCCGCTTTTGGGTTACGCTCGCTCATAGCACAATTCCTGCACCCCGCGGAAAACATAGCTTATATCCCCGCCGCCGAGCCATTCCTCGGCGGCGGCATTTTTTACGGCGAGCGGCATACGGTCGTGCAGCCGCTCGACGTCACTCACCGGAGGTAAAGTGATAATCGTAAATTCACTGCCCTGGGTCGGCAGCTCGCGGAATATCCCCGCCAAAAAGATCGGAGAACCGTCCTTTGCCCTAACCGCGTACTTTACCCTGTCCTTCCATTCGTAATATTCGGAACAATATGCGGCGCAGCGCTGTTTCGCGTAAGGACGGAAAAAGGGTTTTTCTTCATATGTTTCACCGCGCGCGTTAAAAATCGGGCCTTTGGAGGTAGAAAATCCCCATTTCATAGCGGAGACGGCTATATTTTTTCCGCTAAAACCATTATCTACGTCCACGCCTTTTATGACCGGCGAAAGGTCTGTGGGAAAAATCTCACCGTTTTTGGGCGAAGCCTTATTAATCGCGTCCAAATATTTTAAAAGCATAAACTCGCTCATTTCACCCGGCACATAATATCTGCAACACATATAAACCCCTCCAATTGTTTATATAATAATACCATTTACCTTCGTATAAATCAAGAAATAATATTTGCGTCATTATATTTAAAAGCTTCCGTTATACGGAATTTACATATTATTCACAAATAATTCCGCGGCTGTGATATACTTATTAATAATTTATTGATTATTATAAATGCTTCAACAATGAAAGGAATGAACCGATATGAAACTAAAAACGTTCCTCTGCTTGTTTCTGTGCCTTATTATGACGACTTCCCTCTTCGTCGGCTGCAACGAAGGCGAAGACAAAAACGCAAGCTCCGCGGAATCCAAAGATGACGCATCCGAAACGGCAAACCTATCGGATGAAAGCGCGGCTGATGCGTCTCATGAAGCCAGCCAGGACCCTTATACCGACGAAAACGGTATATATTCAACAAAGAACCTCCCGGAATTCAAAGATGAATGGAAAGAATACGAAACCTTCAAGGTGCTCGTTTGTTCCAACGAAGTGCAAACTACATATTTTTGCGAGGATATCGAGCCGTTGTACGACACCACGGACGATGTTATCGTCGACGGTGTGGTCAAAAGGAACGACTGGATTCGTGATAATTACGGCATAACCGTAAAAGCCGTGCCCGTGGCGGCCGTGCTTACGGAAGTCAGAGAGGAAATATCCAGCGGTCTGCATACCTTTGACGCCGCTATGCCGTTTATGCCGAACTGCGCCACTCTCGCGCAGGAAGGGTCGCTTTATAACTTTTACGAATTTTCAGATATCATCGATCTCAACGCCCCCTGGTGGGATCAAAACGCAACGGAAGCGGTCTCGATAGGCGACAAGGTTTTTTTCACAGCCAGCGATATGACTATTATGCAAAAAATCGTGTCTTCCGGTATCGCATTCAATAAAGACCTTCTGGCGGACTATTTCCCCGATTATAATATTTACGCAGAAGTGGACAATGGCTCCTGGACCCTCGACAAGCTGTACGGTATGTGCAAAGAAGTGACCTCCGTTATCGTCGACGACGATGTGATGGACGAAAGCGATATGTGGGGCATACTCGACACCGGTCCTTCCTTCTTCTACGGCTGCGGCGAACAGCTCGTGACAAAGGACGCTAACAATTATCCCATTATCGCAATAGGTTCCACCAGCAGATCTCTCGACGTTTCCCAAAGGGTGCTTCAAATATCCGCCGAAACCAAAACATGGATGGCGACAATAGCCGATTGGACCGATAGATCCAACGTTTACGGCACCATTGTCGAGGTTTTCGGTCAGAACCGCGCCCTGTTTATGGCTCTCCATTTTTCCGCGGTAAAGAAACTCAGAAATTTCGGCGTCAACTACGGCATAGTCCCCGCCGCCAAGT
>CAYOGQ010000190.1:1893-2521 GCA_964403645.1 uncultured Ruminococcus sp. | reverse complement strand
CCCGCTGCTCTACCTTCATCTCGTCAATGATATTTTAGTCGGCGGCAGGCTGAGCCTGCTGGTTCTGGTCGTGGGTGGGTATGTCGCCGTTTATGTATTGGAGACGCTCGGCATTTCGGCGGGCAAGGTCTGCCATAACAAGCTGTTTTTCAAGTTCCGAGTTTCGGTAAGAAGGTGTATGCTCACTAAATATACGAGAATGGATGCCGCCGGCTTTTCACATTTTTTTACGGGCGATTTTAAATACAGGCTTGAGGGCGACGCCGGCACGGCAGAGTCTTTTTTTACAACGCATATACTTGATTATTTTTACGCAATTGCCAGCGCGGTTATAATAACCGGAATTATGCTGTATCTCAACTGGATTTTGGCCTTGACCGGCCTTGTTATGGTCCCCCTGAGCTTTTGGTTTACAAGGATTATGGGTAAAAAGGTCAGACGTGTCAGCGAGGAAAAAAGGGCGCTTAACGGAGAGTATGAAAGCTTTTTGCATAATACGTTTCAAAATTGGAAGGAAATCAAGGCCAACAATCTGGAAAACGCACACAATGAAATACTGCAGGATTACAGAAAAAAGCTTTCCCGTGTTTTTGTGATAAACCAGGTATACTGGTATATAAACCGCAGC
>CAYOGQ010000190.1:0-1883 GCA_964403645.1 uncultured Ruminococcus sp. | reverse complement strand
TCGGCGGGCTCCTTATAATCGGCGGCCGCACCAATGTGGGAATTCTTCTGGCTTTCATGAATTATTACGGGCAATTTTTCGAGAATATAACGGTTATAACAGATTCGGTTCTCGGATTGAAAAAAGACGCGCCCAATATCGGGCGTATGCTTGAGATTTTGGAATATCCGATAGAAAAAAAGCCCTTTATCAGAGACCTGCCAAACGAGATCAGGCTTCTAAATGTATGTTTTAAGTATTACGATGACCAGCCCTATGTTCTTAACGACATATCCCTGAGGGTTATGGACAGGGACAGTATCGCCCTTGTCGGACGCAGCGGCTCCGGAAAGAGTACACTGGCTAAAATCATGATGGGACTATACCCGCCCGTATCGGGTGAGCTTTTTATCGGGGATTATAACCTGAGGGATATTTCTTTCGAGTGTGTCGCAAAAAAAATCGGAATCGTTATGCAGGAGCCGCCTTTATTTAATCTGACAATCCGTGAAAACCTCCTGTTTGCGAACCGGAACGCTTCGGACGGCGAATTGCTTGAGGCCTGTAAAAGGGCAAATATCTATGACTTTGTTTTTGGTCTACCGGACAAATTAGACACTGTTATCGGCGAGAGAGGCATAAAACTTTCGGGCGGACAAAAACAGCGCCTTTCAATCGCGCGGACCATATTGCAGGACCCTGACATTATTATATTTGACGAGGCGACAAGCGCGCTTGACAGCGAAAATGAGATGGCGATTATCACCGCAATCGCGGAATTATCCGACCGCAAAACGGTTGTCACCATTGCTCACAGATTATCTGCGATTGCCAACTGCAGGGATATCATATTACTGGAAAACGGCAGTATCGCGGGCCGGGGCTCACACGAGGCATTGCGGGGGCGCAATCGGTTATATGATTTGTTGTTTGAAAAACAATATCAGACAGGGCTTATGTCAGACCTCGCGGAATGCGGGCCCGATTTATAGACTTTGGTAATCAAGTTGAACAGCGGTTTTATTGTAATCCGGTTATTTGTGTATGAGCCGTTTACGAAACGGAGCATGCCTTTTAGCTACTGTTTATATCGCCGTGTTCTGCGGTGAAATGGGGTATTAAAATGAAATTCATGACAAAAGAATGGTATGAAACCATGCAGAGAACTGATTTTCATTTGCTTTTAAAAGCCACAAAAAACGCGGCGGTTTTTTCCGAAGAATATTTCAGGAATCTATATAACGACAAGGAGAGAGCTTGGCTGCGATTAATGAAGAATATTTTCAAAGTCAGCTTTAAGGACTTTTATCCGGAAGAATTTTATATTGATGATAATCTCGTACATTCCCTTACGCCCGAGCAATTAGGAGAAGAAAAAAGGAGTTTTTTCGAAAAACGTGAGCAGGCGCGTTTTGATTTTGAAAAGAGGTGCATTTTTGTTCCAGCGGAAGAAAAGGAAAACTTTAAAAAGGCGTTATTGCATAGGATTAAACGTTTGAAGAAGGACCTTCCGGATAACATTTTACAAAAAATCGCTGATATTCGTGTTTTAGCCTTGGACCGCGCTTGCGCCGATATTAAAAAAGATATCACAGCCTATTGCGAAGCTAATAAAAAGGCTGTTGAATCCGCTATGAATGAATATTGGAAGGAATATAACAGGTGCTTTGACGGTGTTTTGCCGGCCTTTGCAGATGATTTTAATTTTCACGATTGCAAGGTGGTTTCTTGCCGAAAAAATGGCAAAAGTACAATACTATCACTTGATAATTCGGGCGGATTTACGACCATAAGTAAAATCATTTTCAAGAACTGCTCGATACTCAAACAAGATGCTCCTCTTCACGGCGCGTGGTGGTTATATTAAGAGATATACAAAGCGGAATACGGGTATGAAATCCATG
>CAYOGQ010000189.1:0-2574 GCA_964403645.1 uncultured Ruminococcus sp. | reverse complement strand
ATACACTACCTAGAAGCTCTGGGTAATGTTTGGCCGCAGTTTCGTACATGTTCCGGATATTTTTAGCAGCATCATCTACTTGGGCGCAAACAGAAATATGCCAGTTCTTTTTAAGGCGTTGTTGTACCCAAAACATATACATCTGCACTAATGTAGAGCCACCCCACTGCCTAGCCTTTAAGAGAACTACACGAATAGGTACACCCGCAAGTCGCATACTTTCCAACGCATATAATAATTTGCGCTGAGCTTTGCGAAGTATAAATTTAAACTGCTCGGCAGTGTCTTTATCCTCAATGGTTAAAGCATAAGCAGCAAAGAACTCAAAGTCGTAGTCGCAACGCTCGTTTAAGAAAAGATTAAAGGCATCGTCGGCAGAAATTCCGTGATCTTCGGCAAATTTGGCAAAACTACCACAAGTATAAAATTCGTTTCCAATAGAAGTTTTAAAGAAATCAACAGGTAGAAATAACTCCCCAAGTTCATCAATACATATTTTTTCCCTTTCCAAAGGGCTACCAATACCGACAATAGGATCGTAAGGCTCAAATAATTTCGATTTGCGCTTAATGTTATCAGATATTATTTGGGCAACGCTCATTGTTAAGATTTACTTGGTAAACAGATACCCTTTTTATAACATTTTCGACATAGCTAACAGAAGTATTTGTTGTATTTGAAATAGCTTTAACTACCAATACAAACGGCTCATTTTTATGAATCCCATAAAGCCTGATTATTTCAGAGTTGACCAACGTTTTTTGATGGTTGATTTCGTAAGTAATGATTTTACGCACGTTTTCAGGTGTAACACGATGATTGTGTTCGGACAATAAAATATCTGAAACCTTTTGCCAATAATATCTACGATCTAGGTGACTACACAAGTTGTCTTCTTTGGTTTTTGCCAACAGAGCATTATACACCCGCATTATAGTTACCCTATCATGAATTCGAGGTCGAGCCATAACAATAAATTTTCACAAATATAAATAATTCCTGTTTATGGGAATATATAAAATGCAGTATTTGACCTGTTAAAATAAATTTGGTTTGTTTTTAAACTTAAACAAGGTTAAGAAAGAAATTATGGAAGAAGAAACACTAGACCAAGAACCTATCGAAACTACCCCGCCAGAGGAAGTTATAGAAGGAGTCGCTCCGGTCGATGAAGGACAAACACCAACAAAACCTATTGTCGATGAAGGCATAGCCAAATACTTTCCAAACGTTGCCGTAACCGAAGAAAACAAAGCCGAACTATTAAGGGCCGTAAAGCAGTTTGACGCGTTGCGCGAACTAGCCGAACTTTTTAATTCAGAACCCGATTTAGCACAAGCCATTGTAGACTTCCGAAACGGAGAAGATTTTTGGGTGGCATTAGCCAAGTATGTTGATATGGATGCCATTAAACCAATAGAAGGAGAACCCAACTTCTCGAAATGGGAAGAAAACAAAAAAGCTAGAATGGAAAAACTCACCGCTTCAGAAGAAAAATTGAAGCGCATTGAGGAAAACAAAGGCAAAACCCGTGCCGCCATTGAAGCTTTTATGTCTGAAAACGGCATTAGCTACGAAGAGTTTAACCCTATTATGGATATGACTATCAAGTTAATATCGGCAGTGGGTGAAGGCGAAATAACAAAAGAACTCTTAACAGTGGTTTACAAGTATATGAACTTGGACGATGAACTAAAGAACGCCGAAATGATAGGCGAACAGAAAGGGAAGAACACCAAGATTACAGACTTGATGGACAAGGAACAAGGAGAACTTAAAGGAGACGGAATACCCGACCTAAAAGGAAGCGCAGTACCTCCGGGCAGTGCTAAAAAGCAAAACATTTTTAAAGCGAGAACAGAATTCAGAGTTTAATTAAAAATTATAAAAGCAATGAAAAAACAAATTTTTAAAACAATAAGAATCGCATTCGGGGCGATGGCAATACTATCCCTGATTTGTTTGATTTTTGCAATCCCCTTATTTGGGGCAGCGGGTGTTATTTATGGAACTGTCGGAGCTGTAGTAACCGATGCCGCATTAACAACTGACTCAATTGATGCTAATGCTTCCGATTTACTTTTGGATGACATTGACAAAGAAGTGACCAAGATGTGGCCAAGTTATGCACCACTCGACCAATTGTTTAGAACAGGCATGAAGGGAAGCCGAAGAGCAACTACCAGCATTAAAGCAAGGCATTACAGTGTAGAAGTAAAACCATTTACCGATGTTGTAGCAGCAGCCGTAGTAGCAGCTAACCAATCAGCCTTTGATTTGACCGTTGGCAATGTAAGCCTTTATGGGAACAACGATACTATTTTTATCCCAAGTGTGGGAGGTTACGCCGAAGCATTAGGAACTACCAAAATGGCCAATGCGCCACTGCAATTGTTTGTGTACGATATTGACCGTAGTGCAAATATTTTAAAGGTAGTACCCGTAAATGGAGACAATGCATCGTTGGCCAAGAAAAGCCTATTAAAAGCAGGACAACAGGATATACCCCTTAACGCACCTATTGTTATTGGTGGCCGTGCCTTGAACGAAATGGACGTACAGACCAGCCCAAGC
>CAYOGQ010000188.1:0-2598 GCA_964403645.1 uncultured Ruminococcus sp. | reverse complement strand
CCTTATAGCTCTTACCCACGCTGACAAGCGTCCTGTGCGTGATCTGCGCCGGGAGCGGTTCGCTCTCCTCGCCGCTCGTTTCCGCGTCGCTTTCGTTTTCGGTATCCGTGTTTTCCGCGGAGTTGATTCGTGAAGTTTCGTCGCCGTTCTTTCCGCAGGATGTAAGAAGGAACGCGAACACCAACAGCAGCGCGAAAAGTTTTTTCATATACTATCTACCCTTTCAAGGCAATTTTTCTTGCAAATGAAGTTTTATGTGTTATAATAAACAAGTATAGTTTTTATTTTAAATTTTCAACGTATAAATGCGTCACAATGTCTGTTTTTCGGATTTTTCGACCGGCAGGTAAACCGTGAACTCGGTGCCCGCGCCCGGTTCGCTCTTGACTTCCACCCTGCCGCCGCACAGGTCGAGTATGCGCTTTACCATGGTCAAACCCAGCCCGTTTCCCTCCGTGCGGTGCGAAAGGTCGCACTGATAAAATTTATCGAAAATATGCGGCAGGGTTTCAGCCGATATTCCTATGCCCTCATCTTTGACGGTGACGACGATATAATCCGCGGTCTTTTCAAGCGTGACGCCGATTTCCGAACTGTCGCCCGAATACTTTACGGCGTTGCCGATGATATTCGCCCACACCGTGGCAAGCAGCCCCTCCGAACCGTAATAATCGGTTTCCTCCATTTCTATGTTAAAGGTGATATCTTTACGGCTCCAGCGGTTTTCCAATGAAAGTATCGAACGCCTCAGCTGCTCGTCAAGGCTGAAACGTGTCTTATCGGTAATGATATTTTGCGTTTCCAGCTTGGAAAGCAGAAGTATGTTCCCCGTCAGCTCTGAAAGCCTTGCTGTGTTGAATAGTATTTTTTCCGCATATTCGTTTTTTTCGTCCTCCGTGACGGCGCAGTCTTGCAGCAGCGTGGCGTAGCCCTCTATGGCGGCTATGGGCGTTTTGAACTCATGCGAAACGTTCGTCACGAAATCGTTTGAAAGCGCTTCGTTGTTGCCCAGCTCCCTCACCATGGCGTTGAAACTGTCGATAACCGTCTGGATCTCGTCGATATAGCTTTTGGCGTCCAGAGTGGCGTTGAAATCGCCCTTCGCCACGCGGCTGGAAAGTTCTGAAAGTTTGGTCACGGGCGTGATGATGTTTTTGCCGAGCATCAGCGCCGCCAAAAAAGTGAGCAGCATACTGGTGATGATGGCGGTGACCATAGCGATGGAATAACCGCTCTCGCCGCTCTCTATCACGCCGAAATTTTTGAACACCACCACGGCGGCGACACCTATAAAAATTGTACCCCCCATGACCGCCGCAAGGAGGATTATGTAGTATAAGCCGATGCGCCACTTTTTTCCGCCGGTCATAACTCACCTTTAATATTAAAATAAAATTCCTCTTAAGCTTCCCCTGTGGGGAAGCTGGCTCGGCTTCCGAAAGCCGAGACTGATGGGGCGTTCTCCTGTGGAGACATTCCCCCGAACTACTTTCTCACCGCTTTATACCCCAGCCCTCGCACCGTCAATATCTCAAAATCGGGGTTGTCTCTAAAACGGTCGCGCAGGCGGTTGATGTGCACATCGACTGTTCTCTCCTCCGTTTCGGAATCTATCCCCCAGATATCGTCCATAAGCTGGCGGCGTGTGAATATGCGGTTGGGATATGAAACAAGCTTATATAAAAGCAGAAATTCCTTTTGCGGCAGCACATCCCTGGCTCCGCCGTAACAAACCGTCATGCTGTCGTATTCGAGTGTCAGACCTCCGATTGTCTGTTTTCTGTCGCTTATAATCTTGGCGCGCCGAAGCAGCGCACCAACGCGCAGCACCATTTCGTTTACATTAACCGGTTTGACCATATAGTCGTCCGCCCCGGTCAAAAAACCCTGCTGCATATCGCGGAAGCCGTCCTTGGCTGTGATTATCAGTATAGGGATAACGGAGCCGTTTTCGCGCAGAGCCTTTATAAGCTCGTAACCGTCAATTTTCGGCATCATAAGGTCGGATATAATAAGATCAATGTATTCCCTGTCGATTATCCGGCGCGCTTCCTCGCCGTCGGAGGCGCCGTAAGGCATATACCCGTTTTTGGAAAGCACCTTCATAAACAGGTTCCGCAGTTCGTTGTCATCCTCCACGACAAGTATTTTAAACATAACATTCTCCTTTTAAGAAAACATATTGACGATAAACGGGATGGGTATATTATGCCATAGAATTAAACGGATTTCAATATGTTTATAGGCAATTAATTAATTATGCCGCACGATTAAATTATACATTACAAAATACCCCATATATCTCGGCTTGCGGGGGGCGCCGATCCACCTTCCCCATAAGGGAAGGTTAAGAGGAATTTTGATTTAAATTTTATAGAAGTGGAAACATTATGAAACACATTTTCATCGTGAACCCCGCCGCCGGCGTTAAAAATTCCTACTCGGATATAAAAGCGGGGCTGGAAAGCTACAAAAAGCCGCTCAATTACGAAATTTATCTCACCGCCGGACCTTACGACGCCGCGAAATATGTCGATACATATTGCAATGCTCATCCCGAACCGACGCGCTTTTACGCCTGCGGCGGCGACGGTACCC
>CAYOGQ010000187.1:0-2675 GCA_964403645.1 uncultured Ruminococcus sp. | reverse complement strand
TTGTATTCCAAATAATTGAAACCATAAAGGAGGTTTTATACAATGATCGAAATCGAAAGACCGAGCATTACTACCGCGGATATAAGCGAGGATGGAAAACACGGCACTTTTGTTATCGAACCCCTTGAACGTGGTTATGGCATTACGCTCGGGAACTCCCTGAGAAGGGTGCTTTTAAGCTCGCTCCCCGGCGTAGCTGTCACTAATATCAAAATCGATGGCGTACTCCACGAAATGTCTACCGTAAAAGGAGTTAAGGAAGATGTTACCGAGATAGTCCTCAATATAAAGAGAGTGATCGCAAAGCTTTATCCCACTGCTCCTAAAACCGTTTTTATAAAAGAAGTAGGCCCGATGGAGATAACCGCCGGGAATATAAGCTGCGACAGCGATATAGAGATACTTAATTCCGACCTTCATATCGCCACCCTCGAGGAAGGCGCTTCCTTCTATATGGAAATAACCTTCGACCACGGCAGAGGCTATGTTTCTTCGGAAAAGAATAAACAGAACTCCCTCCCGGTAATCGGAACAATTTATACGGATTCTATATTCACACCCGTTAAAAATTGCAATTTCAGCGTGCAGAACACCCGCGTCGGGAATATAACCGACTACGATAAGCTCACCCTCGAGCTGACGACCAACGGCGTCATCAACGTCAAGGAAGCCGTTTCGCTTGCGGCGAAGATATTGAGCGACCACCTTTACTTGTTCGTTGAGCTTTCGGACGAAGCCAAGAACACAGAAGTGATGGTGGAAAGCAAGGAAGCGGTTAAGGAGAAGGTCTTGGATATGACTATCGAGGAGCTCGATATGTCGGTGCGCTCCTTCAACTGTCTCAAGCGCGCGGGGATAGATACGGTGGAAGACTTAATAAACCGCACCGAGGAAGATATGATCAAGGTCAGAAATCTCGGTAAAAAATCTTTGGAGGAAGTTATACAGAAGCTAAGCTCCCTCGGACTTTCCCTGAAAAAATCAGACGAATAATCATTTCGATAAAGAAGGAGGCAATTCCAATGCCCGGAACAAGAAAATTAGGCAGACCGACAGAGCACAGAATGTCTATGCTCAAGGGTATGGTGACTTATCTGCTTGAAAACGGAAAAATTGAAACCACCGTCACCCGCGCCAAGGAAGTTAGCGCTCTCGCCGATAAAATAATCACTTTGGGGAAGGACGGCACCCTCGCTTCCAAGCGGCGCGCGCTCTCGTTCCTTAAAAAAGAAGAAGTCGTTTATAAACTTTTCGATAAAATCGCTCCCTTTTACGCTGAAAGAGTCGGCGGCTACACCGCGGTGTATAAGCTCGGTCCCCGCCGCGGGGACGGCGCCGAAATGGCTCTTATAACTCTCGTGGACAGCGAGACGCTTTTCGCCAAGAAAGATTCCAAAAAAGCCGACAAAAGCAATAAAACCGACAAAAAAGAAGCGTAATAATACCAATTAGTAAAGTGTATTTTAGTAAAACAAACAAGTCCGCCCGAAAGGCGGACTTGTTTTACAAACAGAGGTAAGAATTATGGATTGTCTGGTGGGTAAACTCGTATTATCGGGCGGCGAAAAGGTAGTCATAACCTTCGGCGACGGCAGAAAAATAAACGCCGTATATAAATCGACATACGGTTACACGCATTGCTTTGATATCGCCGGCGGCGGCGAGCTGAAGCTGTCTAATCATTTTATGGACATGAAGGATATTGAAGTGTCGTTGAAAAAGGACGTTTGACGGTTGACGTTTGACGTTTGACGGCTGAAAGCAGATACGCTATATTTCGATCAAAGCCGTATGCGGCCTGTGGTCGGAAGCCACCACCGCCGGTATATCCGCTTCGATGACTTCGATATCGTCCGATACAAAAATATAATCGAGATTTCTTTGTGGATTGTCGGAAGGATAGCTGTATTTTGAGCTGTCGAATGCGTCGGCGGCGTCCGCCATAACAATGCGTATCCGGTCGAGTATCGGACTTTCGGGAAGCAGGTTGAAGTCCCCCAGAAGCACTTTGGGGTTGTTCGTATCGGAAAGCGCCTGCGCGACCGCCGAAGCGGCGTTGTCCGCTTCCGAAGGATTCAATCCAAAATGGGTGACAAAAACCGTGAGCGGTTTCGCCGCGCGGACTGTCGCTTTTAAAATGCAACGCGTCTCAAAGCCATGCCCGGGGATCCTGTCCTCGGGGTCGGGAATGGGGATTATCTCCGCGTTTGTAATGGGAAATCTTGAAATCAGCGCGTTGCCGTAAGGACCGTGGCGTTCGATGTTTATCGCGGGAGCAAAAAAATAGTAATAGCCCAAAATCGAGGCGATTGCCTTGGCCTGGTCGGCATACCCGGCGGTGTCCTCGCCTTCTCCCCTGACCTCGTTCAAACCGATTATATCCGCCCCCTGGGACGCGATGGCGTCCGCCATGACCTTAAAGTCTATCCTGTCCTCGTCGGGGTAGTTGTAATTCCTCGCGTGTTGTATATTGAATGACATTAATTTGATTTTCATATGTTAACCCTTGCCAAATATCCGCATACTGCGTTTTTTGTTTACATTTTATAAAATAATAACACTACATTATAACATATATTATATGATTGTCAACAGTAAAATGACAGAGACTAAGTAACGCCGTCTGCGGTTGTCAAACATATGGTCTATTTTTTATTTTAAAGAAAGCCGTTAAT
>CAYOGQ010000186.1:0-2689 GCA_964403645.1 uncultured Ruminococcus sp. | reverse complement strand
TTTTGGAATATGGTCTGACGGCGGTTTTCCTCGCAGTCTTTGGGACACACATAAAAATGATAATCCATAAAATCATCGGAAACCAGTCGCTTGAAAGCCTCGCGCCCTCTGATGCCGAAGTCGCCCTCATGCACAAACCCGACTTTTTCAAGGCGGGAAACGATCGACGGGAAAACATCGTATGATTCCATAACCGCGATGATATCGATGATCGGTTTGGCGCAAAACCCTGGGACGGAGGTGCTACCAACATGCTTGATTTCGATAACCAAATCGCCGATTTGTTTCATCAAATAATCGCGGATGCGTTCAAATTCGGTTTTCCAGTTCGGGTCATAGGGTAAAATGATGAGCGTGTTTGGTAATTTGAGCATTATTTTACCTTACCTTTTATTTTACAATAATATTCCGCTATTTCCGCAGCATTCGCGCTATAATCTTTTGTGCCGTCAACACGGATAACGGGGCACGAAAGCGTTTTAGCCCACTGTTCAATAGGCACTAAGGCACGCGAGGATGCGAAATCAACAAACTTCAAATGATTCTCATACATATCGCCGCCTTCGCGGATTCGTTCACCAAACCTTTCATACGCGCGCTGTTTTATGCGCTCCATACGCAATTCGGCCGGCGCCGATAGAAAAACGGCAAGTTCGTAGCATTGTGGGATAATATCGCCGAAACCACCCGTAACGGCGGAGATGACAAACGAGCCATAACATTCGATATCGGCGAGCATCAATTTCAAACAATCTTCGCGCGATCTTGCCACAGTGTACGGTATTTCGGATTTTTCAAAATAATAATCCTCAATGTCCATGTGCTTGAAATTCATGACGCGAGCAAGCTCGCGCCCAAGCGTTGTTTTCCCGGCTCCGTTGGCGCCAAATATTACGATACCATGCGGTTTATCCATCATTTTCCCGTTTCCTCGCGATGATAATGCTTGTGTTGTCCCACCGCCGTACGATTTCGACTGATTTAAACCCTGCCGATTTCATCAGCTCCATTTCGGTTTCGGGCGTTAACGGCGTGTCATAATGATAAAACTCGATTTCCGTTATGCCTTGTTTTTGGCGTTTTATCTTATTTTCGTTTAAATGTTCATTCTGGCGCTCCGGCGTGGATACCGTGTAGTCGCCAAAGACGAAAAGTCCTCCCGGTGTCAACGCGTCATGGATTTTTTTATATAATTCAAGCTTTTGTTTTTCGTCAAAATGATGCAGCGAGTAGGTTGACAGCGCACAATCGTACAACCCGTCAAAATCCGCGTCAAAATATGAACCGCATATCAGATTTATCTTTTTACCACTGTATTTCGCTTTCAGCTTGTTTAACATTTTGGCCGACATATCAATTCCCGTCGCTTCCATTTCGGGGAACCGTTCAAATATACGCCCAAGCTCCAAACCCGTGCCGCAGCCCAAGTCGAGCAGACGGTTTACGGGCGTGTTGAAGCAATTTGCAACCGCTTCGTAAAACTCATCAAGCTTTAATTCGTCGAGCATATGGCTGTCATATGTATCAGCACGGTTATCAAAAAACGCCGACATTTCCTCAAGCCCTTTTATGGTGTCCGCAATATATACCCGCGTGTCGCCGCCCCACTCGCTTTTTTCCGTTCCGTAAAAACGCCATCCGTATTTTTCGTAATAACCGATATGGTCGGTGCAGAGATATACTTTATCAAATCCCAAGTCATAAGCTTCGTAACGGCCGCACTCCAGCAACCGCGAACCCAGTGCGCCGCCGCGTTCGCTTTCCTCAACATACAGCGCGCAAAGCCACGGCGATAAATCCTTGCGAGACATAAGATCGTTTTCCACCAACCCGAACCCGCCGATTATATCTTTGTCTTTGAGCATGAGATACCAACGGGGAAGCGGGTTTTTAGTTATAATGCCATCCGCAATCGAATTTTCGTATATCCTGCGGTCGATTCCCCACTTACCCGAAAAATAATTGACCGCATCATTATAATAATCGGGGTAATTACGGACGGATATAATTTTTATATCAGCCACTTAATGGTTTTCCTTTCCTTTATAAAATATCGAATTATCACATCAACCTATGAGCATTGCGATATTGTCGTACAGCCAATTCGTCATTTCCTCGCAGCTTTTTGCAATCTCCGGTTGACCGGTTTTTAAGTAAAACGCCGTAAAAAGAATTTCGTCAAAGACAAAAAGAGCGGGCAAAGCTTTTATTTCGTTTTCGCATAACGGCGACAGTTCTTCATACCCCTGTAAAATCCCGCGGAACATCTCGCGCCATTGTTCCAGTCGGGTTTTATTTTTATAATTTTCGACCAGCTGCGAACAACCGAGATAGACTATATCAAACGCACGCGCGTTTTTTTGGCTCATGTCGAAGTCAATATAAGAAAACAACCCGTTTTCGTAAATGAGATTACTCGTGTGAATATCGCGGTGGATCAACTGCCTTGGCAGTGTTTTATACTCTTGCCCGAAAAAAGAATTCATACTGTCCGTTACGCCGTCCTTGAACGAAACCCCGTTTTTTTCAAGTTCCGGTGCCATCCATGTCATATACTCATTATAAAAGTCGGAATCGTAGAAATCAATTTGATTTTCAATGTTTTTTAAAGCTTTGTGAAGTTCGGCGACGGCTTTGCCTAAAATAATTCCGTTATATTTTAAGTCCCCCGCAAAAGGATCAAAGCAGG
>CAYOGQ010000185.1:0-2707 GCA_964403645.1 uncultured Ruminococcus sp. | reverse complement strand
CTGCCTGCGTTTTTTCGGGTTCTTCGGCTTTGGGCTTTTCGGCCGTTTCGTGCGCGGTCTCCGCCGACGCTTCGCCGATCACGGCGCTGATTTCCTGTATGGATACGCCGGTCGTGCCTACCTTTAAGGCGAGTATTCGTTCTTTTTCCTTAGTCAGCCTTAAAACATCGCGGTGGAGGTTGCTAAGCTCTTCCAAAAGGTCGTCGTTGGATATTATGGAGCGGCGGAAGCGTATGTATTTACGGGTGAGCAGCACCAACAGGAATATTATGATAAACCATATCGAATAGACGAGAATAAATGCGAGTATGGCGCAGAACCATTCCAAAAAAGTAAAATGTTCCGAATAGCGCCCCATCTGCTCAAAATAACCCGGGAAATCGAATATTTGGACCAAACCCTTAAAAAGGTTGGAAATGATTTTCCATACGCCGTCCGTAAGCATGGTGCTCATGAAAGCGTAAAACCAACTTAAAAACTCATCCATATCAATAAATAACCTTTTGGCTATAACACATCAAATTTAGTCTCCCGGTATAAAGAAATAAATATACATGGCGTCGCGGACGCCCGCGCTTAGCGCGCCGCGTTGCGTGCTAAGCACGCCGAGCCGCTTGCTTAAAATCAGTTCCCGCCTTCGTCGGAGCTGTCCGTTTCGGGGTTGTTTTCGGACTTTTCCTTTTGCTGTTGTTGCTGCTGTTGCCGGCGGAGGTATTCCTCCACGGCGCGCTTTTTGATTTCTTCTTCTTCCTCGGCGGAAATGCCGTTTTTGCTCTTGATTTTTATGAGGGCGCGTACGAACCTGATAAGTTCAAAGACGAAAAACAACAACAAGGGCAGGACAATGACAAGCAGAAAACCGGTTGAGGATTGCAAAAAAGCAATGATGTTCCCCACGCCGCAATAGCTCGTTCCGGTCCATTTGCCGATAATATCGCTGAAAACGACGGGGTTTGCATCGACAGGCGCTACGGTATCGGGGTTGTTGTCGCCGTCGCCGTTGTCGCCGCGGGTTCTGTAATAGACATAGCCGTTTTCTTCGTAAACTTCCGTTATACGGTGGGTGTTCAGCTCCTTGTTGCCGTCGCCGTCGAGGTCGGCCCTGTATGTAATCACGTCGCCGACAAGGCATTCGGCTTTTTGGCTGCCGACAAGCGCTTTCACAACTATCATGTCCCCGGCCTCAAACGCGGGCTTCATCGAATCCGTTTTGATAACGATAAAGCTTTTGCCGTTGAATGATGCCAGTCCGTTTTCGTTATTGGCGGAAGAAAGCACCATCGCCGTTATGATAACGGCGAATATTACGAACAACCAGAGGGCGGTATTGCCTATTATCGAGAACGTTTTTTTGGTTTTTGTATTCATATGCCCACCTCTTAACAGATATTTAATAAAACTCATTTTATTATACATTGCTTGTTAATATATGTCAATAGGGAATTGGGGAAATTACTCGCACAAAGGCGCAATCGGTCGCAAAACCCCGCAAAATGCCGGGTATTTGCATATTTTCCGTGTTTTACGGCATAAAGAAAGCACCCGGCGCGGCTTTATGGTCTGTACTTATCCGACAATGAAATTCAAGATTTCAATGGGAAAAGTAAATGTAAGCCGCCGCCGCCCCGGGTGCTCTTTGCTTTAAATTGATATCCGTCAGCCGTCAGCCGTCAGCCGTCGGCGGGATTTTATTACCGCTCGCCCCTGAACTCGATCGAAACGTTGATGTTTTCGATAGTTGTGGAATTGTTGGAAGTGCATTCGGAATCCTGCCCTTCGTACCACAGGTAGATGTCGATCCGGGTCGGATCGGAGCTGATTGTGTCCGCAAGCTTCGCCGTCGCGGAAGATCCCGCCGAATTTGAGTTTAGAGAGGTTAACAAAGCATAACCGGAGCCGTCAATTCCGCTCACCACGTCTGTCAGAACGCTGCCGTAGATACTGGAATAATCGAAAATCAATACGTTGCTCCCGCAGACCACGCCGATACGGAGCGTGTTGGTTATGTCGGACATATTCGCGTCGTCGCGCCGGACGCTGATCCCGGAAACATACAGCGCCGAAAATCCCGCGTCGGCCGAATCCTCGGCGACCTTTACATATACCGTGCCGGTTCTGACATAGCCCGTGGTGCTGGTAAGCTTTGAAAACGGGGTCATGCCGGATATGACGCCTGTTTCAATGTCGATCCCCGTGTCGCCTTCCGGGACATACCAGTTCGCGCAGTCGGCGGTGGAGCAGGGCGCGAGCGATTTGGTGACGCCCGTGTCGGAAAGATCGACTGATGTCGAATAAGGACCGTCTGTGGTTTCGCTGATGACTAAGTTCTTCGCCGCCACCGCCTGGATATCCATGCCCGAACTTACCTTGTCGTTCATGGTGAACCACGCGTAGGAAGCGGTGCCGACAATCGCCGCCGAAATGAGTATCAGCGAAAAGGCGATGACAAGCTTTTTACGGGGTTTTATCATGGTGTGACTCCTAAATAGTATTTGATTGATAAATTATTAATAGTGATTGATTTATATTACTATTGATTAAGCACCTTCACCGACTTCAACGTCAAACGCGAGGTCGATTTTTGCTGTGCCGAGGTCTGCTTTTTTGTTCGATGTAACAACATCAGCAGAACCGTCATAATAAATATAGATGTCAACGTCAACGATTGTCGAGTCAGTTAAAGCAGTATCAACTACGTCATAGAGAC
>CAYOGQ010000184.1:0-2720 GCA_964403645.1 uncultured Ruminococcus sp. | reverse complement strand
CATTTGAATTAATACTTACTAATAATACTGCAATTACAAGTTTAGAAGGCATTAAAAATATTTTACTTGATAAATATACTCCAAATTGGGTTCCTGCCGCAGGTTCTTATTATAGTTATACTTATTCAAGAAAATGGTTAAATGTTAATGGAATTAGATATATAAGCACTAGTCCAACAAGTTTAGAATTATTAGGTATTGGATATTTGGGCGCAAACCCTAATGGTAATACAGAATTGAAAATCTCTAATTTGACTATAACTCTTAGCGATACTTCGTGGACAGTTGTAGATACTGTTGAAACTTTAAAAGGAGAATAAAAAATGAATAATTCAACAATAAGTGGTTTGCCAAAAGTAGTCGTAAAAACATTTGGCACAAAAGACATAACAGAAAATGACACTTATAATGCCGTCGATGACGGACTTGACGGGTATAGTGTTGTCACTGTAAATGTTAGCGGAGGTGGTGGAATTACCACAAACGAAGTTATAAGGGCAATGGATTTAAGTCGCTCCCTAATCGATAAAAATGTAATACTTACAGAAAGCGATTACACGGAAGAAAATATTAAAATTATGACAGACTTGATGGATGTCACAGTAGGAGGAATATAAAAATGGCAATAAGTTCAAGTGATTTTTATAATCAATTAAATAAATATGAATTGGCGAGAACAAAGGGCATTGAGAACCTTGCAGTAAAGAATGTTGTTGTTTCGGAAAATTCAACCCTTGACATAGTTGCAGACAATATATTGTCTATACAACAAAATTATTCTCTAACAGGAGATGCGGTTATTGTTACCGCCGAACTGGAAAATGTTACACTCACACTACGAGATAGTTCGGACACTGTTATTGATACTCAAAATACTGGCTCAACAGGTTCGGTTATTAACTTTATTGTTCCAAACACGCAAGAAACCTATACAGTAACAGCGACAGATGCAGAAGATAATGAGTTGTGGACAAACTCAATTACCGTTACTGGAACTGGGACATTTAATTGTAAGGTTGGAAAAGCATTAAGAGATTATACATTTGCAGAAATTAAGGAAGCAGGAATAAAAGACTTTGCCAAATATATGTGGAGTGTTGGCGACGAAGTCAAGATTGAAAGTTTTATGGGCTCAACAACCGATGCTGTTACAATATTTGTTATTGCGGGCTTTAATATCAAGGAAAAAGTCGGCGGTGGATTTGGCATAACTTTTATTCAAAAAGGACAAACAAGTGCAGACTATCAATATTGGACTGATAGCAGCACAAACTCAAATGGTGTTTCTTGGGAGGGCTGTCTTCCTAGACAAAATTGTCTTAGAGAGGGTGAAGTATTTCATTTATATAATAGAAGTGTAACGAGTGCAACCACTGGAACATTTTATATTTGGGACAACGATAATAAATTATGGGTTGAAAAAACACTGCCAGCGGATTATGTTGCAAACACAAAATACTTTACAAGAGAAACAAAAACAGTGAACGGTGCTTTTTGGAATGGTCTTTCCGACGATATACTTCCATACATTTCACAAGTTAAAAATAAGACTTGGTCTGGTTATGGTGGAACCGTTACAAACAAAACAACTGCGAATGCGGACAACACTATAATTGAAACTAAGGACTGGCTATTTATGCCGAGTGATAGCGAAGTTTTTGGTTCTAGTGATAGAATTAATAACTATTCTAAATACGCATTAGAGGGCGAACAATTCCCTTATTTCAATCAATATCAAGAGGGCAGGCTTAATAGGTCAAGTAATTCTTGGACACGCTCGCCTTACCTGTCGAGCAGCACCAGTGCTTGCAACTGGAGCAGTAATGGCTATGTCTACTACTACGTTACGAATATCAGCACTCGTGTGGTTCTCTGCTTTACTTTATAATCTTAAATAATCGGAGCAGTGCGAAAGCACGCTCCTAAGGACTTAAAAAAATGAAATATCTAGTCTGTTCTTTTAAAAATAAAATGTGTGTATTTGAGTACAAGGAGATTGAAAATGAGTGTTCCGACATATCGTAGAACTCAATCAAAAATGGAATTTATAAGTGTTGCGGAAGAACTAGAAGCTTTCACATCTGCAATGTGTGCAAAATTCCCCGAGAGAAAAAAGGATTTCGGAGTAAAGCAAACCTATCAACTCGCCAGCGATATAACAAATTTTGTTGTCGAGGCTAATAGTTGGGATTTAAGGACTTATTCAAATCTGCGAGAAATGTGTTTCAGAAATGCACTTGCGTGTTTGTCAAAACTAACAATAAAACTAAACATATTAAAAAAATATAAAAGTTCTTTGGAAGGTCGGCATTGGGAAAAATGGGGCTTACTAATCGGACAAGAAGTAAATCTAATAAACAACATAATGAAATCTGACAAAAAAAGAATTATGGGTGCATAGTTAATAATCGCCTTCCCTGTCGATCAGCAACAATGCTTGCAACTGGAACAGTAATGGCTATGTCAACAACAACAATACGAATAACAGCAATCGTGTGGTTCTCTGATTTTGCTAAACAAATAAATTGCCGAGAAGTAGTATAAGACGAACTCGGAATAGTAAAAGGAATTGTGCTTCCCTAATCTCAAACAAAAAGAGATTAAAAATCGAAGTCTTTGATGTGCTTTACGGTTGTAAGTAGCACCATAAACAAGGAGTTGTAATAATGGAAAATATTTTTAGTTTTGATAATATGTATAGTGCTTATAAAAAATGTTGC
>CAYOGQ010000183.1:0-2905 GCA_964403645.1 uncultured Ruminococcus sp. | reverse complement strand
ACCCGCCGTCGGACCGTTGCCCTCCATGCCCTCCACCGCGTCGCAGACGGTCAGAACCGGCTTGAAATATTCGTTGAGATCTATAAGCATCCCCGCGAAAGCGCGCGGGTCGGGGTATTTATAGTGGTATTCGGGTTTTATGATACCCGGTACCGCCCCGAACATATTTTTCGCGCCCGCGGACATCCCCATCATCCCGTGGGATTTCAGCTTGCAAAAATTAATTATATAATCCGCGTCGTCGAGGTAGGAGGTGTAGAAAAACTCCTTCGCCACCCTCGCCCCGCCGAAGGACGCCCTGGACTGCCCGAAATCCTGGTTGAGCTTCGCGCCGTGCCCTTCGACCGCCCTGACGCCCGCGGCCGCGTAGATGCGGTTGACATACGGCGAGTTGTAGACGCCCCCCGGCGAATCGCCCACCACCACGTCCGCGCCCTTTTCGGCGAGCATATCGGCGAGGGCGCAGAGCAGCGCGGGGTGGGTCGTGGCGGCCTTTTCGGGGCGCATCGCCGAAACGAGGTTGGCTTTTATGACGACCCTCGCGCCCTTGCGGATAAAGTCTAAGCCGCCGGCGTTCGACACGGCCACCTCGAGGGCGGCGCGGCATTCCGCCGGGCCGTATCCGCGGCAGCCGACAATGGCGACGTCCGACATCCGCACCCCTCCTTCTAAGATAATATACACCAGTTTTTAGAATAACACCGTTTTTTATTAATGTCAATACCCCTTCTTTATGAACGGAGATAAACATGGCAAAAATTTAGCACAAAAATCCATTTGGAATTTTGTGGAACTTTCCTATTGAATTATTTTTTTGCTGGTATATACTTTATAGTGAAGAGGAAAAATTTAACAATATCATCGCTGGGCTTTTCGTAGCAGAATCATCGCAACGGATATTAAAAATAATGTAAAGGAGAAAAAAATGAAAACATCGTTTAAGAAAAGTCTGTTGTCATTATTCCTATGTGTTTCAGTTGTTTTGTCATTTTTCATTTTCTCTTCAAATGCGTCAGCCGCAACTGACGAAAATCAAAGCGTTTTAGGCTCCCGTGTTCTTCCTGCAAGCGATAATCCTTTTGTTATCAACGAATCGCTTATTTCCGAAAAGGGCCATATTGCAAGGTTAAGAGAGGAAGAAAGCGATTTAAACACAATTGTTTTTAAAAACAACGATTCGACGGCTACAATGTATTATTTCGGGGATGCGGTTAAATACATAAACAGCCAAGGAATCATATGTGATAAAAGCAATAAACTATACAGCACGTTTGACCAAAAGGATTATGCAGGAAAATACGCATACGTTAATTCGGATAACGATATTAACGTTTATTTACCCAAGAGTATAAACCGCGATACCGGAGTTTTTTTAAAAGCCGATTCAGTATCAATTGAGCTCATACCCAATGCAAATAACACCTCATCTTATGTAAAACAGAATGGCGCTACTAAATGCGCGGATTCGGTATCATATAAAGATGTTTTTGGAAAAGGTGTCAGTTTGAAATATACCCCGACTTTTACGGGATTTAAGGAGGATATTATCCTTGAAAAGAACACGGATTCGTCATTTGAATTCATATTGAAAACAAACGGCTTGTCCGGGGAACTTGAAAACGGCAACATTGTTTTAAAGGACAAAGATAAAACAATCGCTTCAATGAATCCCATATATATGTACGATAGCTATACGGGAAACGATTTTGGCGATTTTACACACTTTTCTCTTGATAACAGCATCAAATTAACCTACATCAACGAATATGAATATTTAATCACCATATCCGCCGATGAAAGCTTTTTAAACAACCCCAAAACGGTTTACCCGGTCTATATTGATCCGTCTTTTGAAATCGCTACTTCAGGAAGCGGTACGGGCAAAACGATACAGGATGTTCCGATATATAACGGCAGCTACGCGCAGGGCATTGCTTGCGGAGGTAACGGCTTTAACATCGTCGGTTATTTAGGCTATGTTTCTTCAGATTATTACGGCGTGGGACGGGCGTTAATTAAATTCCCGGGGCTCTTGACTAATCAAAATTATATTTATTTAACCGCGAATGCCATAACGAATGCCACCTTATATGTTTATGAAGGTTCCGGAAATTCCACTTTTGCAACAATTTTGGCATATCAATATACTGGAAGTGAATGGACTGAATCCTCAGCGACATATAATAATACCGAGTGGAACGGTTATAGCAGTCCGCCGTTTGATTTTAGAAGCATCGGAAGTTCAAGCCAGGTCCTTGTAGGGTTTGACTTCACAAGCAGAATTGCTTCATGGAAAGCCGATTATACCGAAGTGCTGCAAGGTATAATGTTAAAAAACGACAACGAGTCGAGTACATCATATTTTAAAACTTTTTTGTCTACTGAATACAGTTATAACAAGCCATATATATCGATTACATATATATATTTCGGATGTAAACCTTATGTTGTTGACAACAGAGACACGGTAAATTGCCAAGGATATGCTTTTTTCACTGAAAATATTCCTGCATTAATAACTTATTCTCAATATCAAGATTTTATAAATCCGTTAACAACATATACACAAATTTTAAATGTATTAAAAACCGATATGACCACATGGCTTAATAATAATTTTAATAATCGATGGACTGTTGGAGATAGTTCGTCAATTTTAAATGGCAACCAATGGATGATCGTAATGAGATTCGGAAAGCAATTAATAAATGGTGCATATGATTTCGATTATCACTTTTGGTATAGAACAAACACAGGTAACTGGGCTAATAAACATGGTACAACTCCATCAGAATTGCTACCTTTATCGGATTTACCAACGACAGATACTTCATCAGGATGGGCATTAGGAGATTATCCGCAATTCTATGATAGCGATATTACATACTATATAATAACTAATAAT
>CAYOGQ010000182.1:0-2947 GCA_964403645.1 uncultured Ruminococcus sp. | reverse complement strand
CCTATAACAGCGACTATCTGTACATCTTCGACGTCAGACTAGTCGCGAACGTTGTATGTCATTTCTCTACTAACGAATATAAAGAAAGAATGAAGGAACTTCTTTTTAATTTAGTTTATTTTTTTTAGAAAACCAACAACTACAAAAAAATCAAGAATTTTAACTTTGTTTAAAATTCTTAAGCTTCATATAAAACAATTTTTACATTATATTCAGAAAATTTAACAATCCTCATAAACGATATAAGGCATTGGATCTCTCTGATTAGTTTCATAAAGGTCTGCTATATCCTTACTCTTCCATCTAATTCCATGTATATTGTCATAAAAATGTACTCCGCACTGATTGATATAGCCACCTACTTTCGAAAGTCCTACATATCCAATCTCGTTGATATTATATCGACAATTACTTCTAAAAAACAAAGATCCAGTTTTTTTTAAACCAAATAGTTTTACAAGAGATAATATTTTCTCTTTTGTAGATTCTCATGGGAAATAACTTATAAATTCTTCTACCTCTGCTTTATTATTAAGCAATTCTTTTTTTTGTTTTTCACACATTTTTTCTGCTAAGCAACCTCTCAAATATGTCACTCATTTAATTCATTTTTTTCAAGATGTATCTTTATATTCTCATTCAAATATAGTTTCACCATCATGCTCTGCTTGCAATAGAGAGAATTTTTTCTTCATCTTAATTATTTCGATTTTACCATCAGTTGAAATTCTAATATTCTCTTTCATATATTTCTTCAGCTTTGGTTTGTTTTTAAATATTTCCCAAAGATCAAGATATCCTTGATGTTGAGGAAAAGGACAATTCCTTTTAGCAGATATTTGAGATAATCCTTTTTTATCGAGAAGATTTTGAATAAGTGAAACTACATTTCCATCATATATTATTTGAGATAATCCTTTTTTATCAAGAAGACTTTGAATAAGTTCGTCTTTTTTTTCCTTAACTACATACTTTAATCCTTTAATGGCTTTTATTTCATTAACTATCTCTGTTCTCTCCTGAATATGTTTAATTTTTTTTAGATCTTCCTTTTCCATGATTATAAATTTAATTAATAGTTAAATAACAACAACTCAAATATATTCAAGTTTTTTTGCAGACTATATAGTAAGATTATTTAAAAAGAGGTTAAAAAAAAACCGATTTCATGAATTATAATAATGATTTATTGACTTATTTCAAGAGAATTATATAGTTTTGAGTTGTTTCCATTTTGGAAAATACTCTTGAATATTCACAAAAAAACATTACATTACACACAAATAGCATTTATTGTGTAATACAAATTCACATGAAAGAGATAATTAAGAAAATTCTTATAGAATGGCAGGAGTCCAAAATTCCTGAAATAGTAGAGAGAAACTACTCTTTTGACAAAGATTTTTCTCAGATTTTGGCTATCATCGGACCGAGAAGAGCAGGAAAAACGTTTTTTATGTATCAGATTATTTCTTGATTACTTAAAAAAGTTGCCAAAAACGATGTTCTCTTCGTTAATTTTGAAGATTACAGACTCATAGATCTTCAGACCAAAGATTTATGACTATTGATTGATGCTCATTACGAATTGTATGGCAAAAAGCCAATTTATCTATTTTTTGATGAAATACAAAATCTCAAAAATTATGGAAAAATTCTAAGAACATTCAAAGACAATGGATATAAGATAGTTGTTTCTGGAAGTAGTTCACAGCTTCTCTTGGAAGAAGTCTCAACAGAATTGAGATGAAGGTATCATCATTTACTGATATTGCCATTTTCTTTTGAGGAAATAATCAAGTATCATCATATCGAAACAAAAAATATTGAATATTCTATCAAAAAAGGAGACATCATGAATATCTTGCAGGAATATGTCGAATACTGATGATTCGGTGAACTGCTAGTACAAGAAAAATCCGAAAAAACAAAAACGATAGAAAATTATTACAAAACAATCTTTTACAAAGATATTCTCGAAAGATATGCAATTAAATCCAAATTTCTTTTTGAATATTTCATGAAATATATAGTCAATTCTTACGCCACCATATTTTCGCTGGGAAAATTTTATGAATATTTACAAAGCCAAAATATCGATTGATCAAAGAAAACACTAGGGAACTATCTGAATTATCTTCAAGATGCTTTCTTTGTCATAGGCGTAAGCAAGTTCTCTTTTTCTCCCAAGAAATCTATTTTAAGTCCTAAAAAGATCTATTTATCAGATAATTCATTTATTAATCTAGCAACCAATTACTCAGAAAATCGCGGTAAAAAATTAGAAAATCTCGTAGCGATACATCTATACAGACAAGAAAAAGAATTTTATTATTTCCAAAAGGGGAAAGAGTGCGATTTTATAGTAAAAACGTGAACAAAAATAAATCAGGCGATACAAGTATGTCGAGAATTAAATTTTGAGAACAAAGAAAGAGAAACAAAATGACTTTTGGAAGCTATGAAAGCATTTAATCTTACAACATGATTTATCATCACCTATGACCAACAAGAAGAAACAATAATCGATAATCTTAAAATACAGGTTTTACCTGTCTGGAAAGCTTTGATAGAAAAAATAATATAAAGAAATAGCCGGGAGCTTACTTTTAATTTAGGTTTTTTAATTTAGTTTAAAGAAAAAGAAGTTCCTCCATAATTAAGAGTTTAAATAAGTAAGAGAAACAAACATACAACAGCCTCAGACCCGACATCGCAACATTTCTATTCAGCGGTTGTTTGCGACGTCGGTCTTAAGGCAGACGTTATGAGACATACTCGGGAGCTATCTAAAAAATTTCGGGGGTGTTTGCCCTTATGGGGCAATCTTCCTTTGAAAAAGGAAGCGAAACTTGTATAGTTCATATCGTTTTATATTTTTCTATATATTCCATCCAAATTTATAGAAACAAGTGCAACAGAAAAGTTATAGGTTATAGTAACAATA
>CAYOGQ010000181.1:0-2987 GCA_964403645.1 uncultured Ruminococcus sp. | reverse complement strand
TATGCGGTTCCCTATACGTTTGATATCGCAAAAGCCACATTGAGAGTTAAATTTGAGCTTAAAGGCGGCGGCACCTCAATCCGTTTATTATCCACCGAAACCGGCGAGAACGACGAACCTTACGATATTTATGTGCACCATTTTACGGAAGGCTCCACTTTCGACACGGCGGGCGACCTGGTTACCCCGGGCGTGTATGAACTCGAAATTCCTTTTTCAAACCTCGCTTTTTGCGATTATACCGCGGAAGCGAATTATGTAGGCAAGCTGCCTATCGAAGTCGAAGAGCTCACTCTGACGGGACTGGTGATATATTCCATCAACGGCGCCGAAGTGGTGATTGAAAAGCTTGAAGTAGTGGTCGAAGGCGACGAGATCGTCGATGTTTCCGAAGAAACCTCCGAAGAACCGTCCAAAGAACCCTCCGAAGAAACCAGTAAACCCGACACCCCCCCGACAGGCGACAACGGATTTATCGCCCTCGCTGTCATTTCAACCATATCGCTTGCCGGAGCGGTGATCATTAAGAAAAGAGGCGTAATATAACATGAAAAAGTTATTATCCGTTATCATTGCTTTATTATTGGTCCTCACCTGCTTCGCTCTGCCCATATCGGCGGAAAAAGAACCCGACACCGTATATAACCTCATACCCAATGACGCGACCATTACTTATACGGAAGTCAACGGCGTTACGGCGGAAGCGACTTTCGACGAAAACGGCACCCTCACCGTAAAAGCCGCGAGTCAATGGCCCGTGGCTAATCTGGAATATGCCGAGCCGTACACTTTTGAAATTGCCAAAGCCACGCTTAAAGTTAAATTTGAACTCAAAAATGGCGGTACCTCTTTCCGTATATCCACTCCCGACAGCGATAAGACGACCGGAACTTACGAAATTTTTGTGCACCATTTTATTAAAGACGCGACTTTCGACGGAGCGGGCGATTTAGCAACCCCGGGCGTTTATGAATTTGAAATTCCGTTTTCGGAACTTGCTTATTGCGACTGGACCGCCGGCGCCGCTTTTTCGGGCAAGCTGCCGATTGAGACCGAAGAAATTACCCTGTCATCGATAGAAATCTATTCCGTCAGCGGAGCCGAAATCGTTATCGAAAAGCTCGAAGTGGTCGTCGAAGGAAACGAAATCATCGAAGTTTCGGAAGAACCCTCCGAAGAACCCTCCGAAGAAACCAGCCAACCCGATACTCCCCCGACAGGCGACAACGGCTTTGTCGTTCTCGCGGTTGTTTCCGCAATAGCCCTCGCCGGTGCGATGATTTTAAAGAAAAGATAACATTTAATACTTAAAAAATTAAAACAAGAATTTTCCTTGACAAAATTATTAAGACGGTATATAATAAAATACACAAAGCGTGGAAAACATTTCCACTCGCGCGCGAGATATTTTCGCGCGCACGGAAAATATTCCCGCATAAAATTTAAAGGAGAAATTGCATGAAAAAGACATTATCCATCATCGTAGCTTTAGTAATGATTCTCGTCTGCTTTGCAAGCTTTGCCACATCGGCGGAGGATTTGACCACCACCAGCGCTGAACCGGCGAACCTTACGACCGACGTGGGCATTATGCTGGCCAACAGCGTCGCTTTTGAAGGCGTTGTCGGCATCCAGACCACCGGCGAATTCACATCCCCGTGGAGAGACGCCGTTTTGTTCGAGCTTGACGAAGAAACCGGCGCTTATAAAGCGATAGAAGTTTACGGTTCCTCCGGTACCGGTCCCAGCTGGACCATAGGCGAAAACCAGTTTGTCATCGAATCCAACTGCGGCAACAACTGGCCCGAATTGTTCGCCACCGCCACAGGCACAGAATGGTTTTATGAAGGCATCAACTTCCAGGATGTTCCTTATTCCGAATGCCCCAATTTCATAAACGACAAAAACCAAGCTTGGGGCGCCGTCCTTAAGACGATCGCCGTCGGCGACCTTTATACCCTTGTCGGAATCGATCTTGACGATCCCGTCGTCGATTCCAATTACCCCGTGGACGCAAACTACGACCATATAACCCACAACGATACTTACGAAACCTATTCCTACATCACTCCTTATGTCGTGGAAGTTGACTACGGTATCGCCGTGGGCAAGTCCTACACCTCCGCCGGTATTTATGTCGACCCGGCCACAGGCAACCAGAACTGGCCCGACACCGACGCCAAAGAACTAACCGACGGTATAATCCCCGCCGGCCCGTCATACGGTGATGCCAACTGGGTTGGATTCAACAGCGGTTCTACCGAGTATGTTGAAAAAGGTTATGCCGAAATAGTCATTGATCTCGGAGAAGTTACCGACATAAATAAAATTAACGTGGTTGTCAGCAATCTCCAAAACTCCGGCATAGGCGCTCCCTCGGCGTTTACATATTTCTACTCTGTCGACGGCACCGAATGGACCGAACTGGGCGCCGGCGCTTATGACGTCGATCCTTTCCTGAAAGACGGCGAAACCTTTGTTAACGGCAATATGATCGTCAACAACTTTGTCGAAGCCGAAGTGTCCGCTCGCTATGTCAAAACTCAGTTCCTTGTAAATGCAGGCACCAACTGGATGTTCATAGGCGAAGCGCAGGTTTTCGCTCCCGAAAGCGTCGATGAATCCGTTCCCTCCGATTCCGCTGACGATTCCAGCCAGGACGGCACCGCCGATACGGGCGACACCGGAATCATCGCTCTCGCGGTTGTTTCCGTAGTAGCTCTTGCCGGCGCGGTTGTCATTAAAAAAAGATAAATAAATTTTCTAATATCGCATAGCTTTTATCATGTAACGTCTGACGGGGTTGCCGTGGTTTGTCAAAACAAACCGCAGCAACCCCGTTTTTTTAACCGCGTTTTTCAATCTTTTAAAGCTATCATTATATTAATGAAAAAATAAGCGGATATGAAATTAGTTTGTGTTTTTTTAGTTATTGTATATGTTACAATGATATGGTCTAAAAAAAGAGGAAGCTGAATCCGATCTGT
>CAYOGQ010000180.1:0-3035 GCA_964403645.1 uncultured Ruminococcus sp. | reverse complement strand
AAATTGTAATTGTTGATAATCCGGCAGGGTCGCCACCATTTTATGTTTTGTGGCGAGCGTCTCCTTTCCTGGGTCAACAGGAGGGTCGTCAATATGTGACACGTCGGAATTTCCCAGCGTCACTTTGTAAATATCGGCGGTTTTCCTAAGGCACTTCATAACATATATATTGCCGTATGAATATATGACCGGGTTTTCGGTGCGCGCCACGCAGTCGGAAAAATCAAATATCGCATATTCGGTCACTTTGCCTGAAGAATTATACTTCCTCACCGTGTGCTCGGAACGGTTCGTTGAGGGATTATACTCCGTTTCATACAGATAAAAGCCGGTTTCGTCAAAGCCGAGGTAGCGAATGTCCTTGTTTTCGGCGCTTACGGAAACCGTTTTGCCTTTGAAAGCCACTTCGAACGTGTCGCCGTTTAACGTATAGGGCAGTTTCAAGTCAGTTTCCGTAAATTCGCCGTCTTTAAGTATCAACGTTCTTCCGTCGGTAAAATACAGGCAGAGATTTCCGTCCGAGGAATCCATGCATTCGACGTCGGCGGCAAGATAACCGTCCGGGAGAGTATAACTATAAGAACGATATTCAAATATTAACTTTTCAAATATATAATTTTCGGAATACAGAACGTAAACCGCGTCTTTGATGTATATAAAATCCATCGGATTTCCGTCTACCATCAATGGCTGGGAATAACCGTCGCTCAGGTTTATCAGTTTGTTCGAATACCTGCTCAGCGCGTATGTGCTGTGACCGTTCACATTGAAAGACCGCACACCGGCGATAAAGCCTTCGTACCCGTCGGAATAATAAATGCTCTCCCCCACCTTGACCGAATACGCAAGCTCGAGCTTTGAATAATTCGTATCTGCCGGAGGAGTCGAAACCTCTTCCGATGATTCATCATCCGGCAAATCCTCCGATGATTCATCCTCCGACGATTTTTCTGGAGATGTTTCTTCCGGTGAAATTTCTTCCGAATTATCCTGATTGAGCGCTCCGCTCGCGGCTTCCGAATTGCCGCCAAATACACCGTCATTCCCATTGGTTAACAATATGCTTGTTAGCGCCGCGACGAGTAAAGCAAACGAAAGTATTGCCGCTATGACGGTCGTTTTGCCGAAATGCGCGGTTTCATGTTTTTCTTTTTCAAATTCGTCAAGCACTTCCTGCGCGGAAGGGCGATTTGCCTTTGCCGCCGCAGAAATAAACACCTCCTTGAGCTTTATTTCCAATTCATCCATGATACACCCCGTCCTTCGCAAGCGAAGCTTTGAGCTTCTTCATCGCGGTTCTGTACCGCCATTCCGCAGTTGTGACAGTTATGCCGATAAAAGCGGCGGCTTCTTTTATGGTGCAATCGCCGTAAATGTGCAACGCCACGACCTGCCGCTCCTTTGCCGAAAGCTTTTTAAACACATAATCGAGATAGTCCGCTTCCGCGACTTTATCCTCATGACTTTTCGTTTTAGTACCGTATTCGACCGATATCATTTTGCCTTGTTTTTCATTGTAATTAAGAGCGGTGTTCTTGGCTATCTGTATCATCCAGGCAAGCCCGTTGGTGCCCGGATGATATTTCTGAATATTACGCAATATTTTTATGTAAGAATCCTGTACCGCGTCCTCCGCTTCACAGCGATTTTTGATTATGGAAAGGACAAAAACATAAAGAAGGTCGTAGGTATATTCGTACAGCCCGCAGAAACCGCTTTCGGTTTCCCCGCGCGCCATTTCGGCAAGGTACCCTTCGACGATATCCTTATCCGCTTTCACGCTTTTTCCTCCTTTTAAATATGCTTCATATAATAAACAATTGAAAACGGCAAAATCGGAGCGTCTTGGAAAATATATTTTCCCATTTCATTTAATCTGTTCGGTTTAAAATTTCTTTAATCTGCGGAATGGTCTTGCCTTGTTCTTTCAAGGTTTTAATATATGAAATTCGCCGGATCGCATCTTTACGTTTATATCGTCTCGTTAAATTTTCCTCTGCTTGTTCAAAAAGCAGCATACCCTCTTCGGTATAAAATTTTAATGTGCTGTATCTCGAACCTGTTAATTTTACAAGCTCTCCGATGGTGACATATTCGGAGTTTTCTATCGTTTCCAAACTTCTTTGCCTTGACATTATACGCCTTTCCTTTAATGCGTGACTGTTATCGCAGTGAAAACAGCGACAATCTCATTAACATAATCAATCATTTGTTTAATAAATTGGCTGGAAGGAGCCTTTTTTATTTCCGTCAAACGAGCTTTCAACTGTTCGGATTCATATTTGGAAAAGTATTTTTTAATTTGATTGCTTTTATCCATCAAACTAACCAGTGCCGCCGTTTCCTCGGACACAGTTCCGCTTTCAAGAAGTTCCGCCCTGATTTTTTGTATCACTTTATCCACTTCTTCCGAATTCGGAACAAAACCGGATTTATTTCCGAAGAAGCCGTATTTTTCGTTTGTTGCGCAACCTTTGCCGGCCAAAGAATTTCCGATATCAGTCAGCAATGTATTCATTCTTTTGCCGGTAAAAGATAATACATATTCGTTGGCGATTTCTTCAATTTTTATTGGCTTTGATTTATTTAGCGAGTCGAAAAGGGATTTCAAATAGAATTGATCTTCACTTAATTTGCCCACAACAGAAATCTTGTTTTTTTCGTCCGCTTTAATGCAATTGCTCGCCAAAAGTTCAATTAAACCGCCCGCCAAAACACACACCGGTATTTCACTGTTGAGTACAGGCAATTTTCCTTTTTCGTTTAAAGAACATAACAGATATTCCTGAGTAATTGATAAATTTTTCACGGTAAATCTCCTTACATATTACTTATTACTTACTACTTACTATTTATGATTGAATTATAGCAAACAGAATCAATTTGTCAATAGATTTTAAAAATAATTTTTGCCTTTTAGATTTTGCATACAAATAACCGTCATTATGGCTTGACAAAGCAATTAACAGATGCTATAATGCGCTTGAACTCATTAATGATGTAGATAAATTCAACATTGATGGAGATGTAACATG
>CAYOGQ010000179.1:861-3058 GCA_964403645.1 uncultured Ruminococcus sp. | reverse complement strand
CGTCAGGTATAAAAACTTTTTTATCGAATTTACATTTATGCGATATTTTATTGACGGATTGACAAAGCGTATAATATTGTGATAAAATGGAAAAACAATAAATAAAGGTGGTTTAGGTTAATGGATAACAAAATCTTCGGTGCTTACCAAAAATTTTACAGGAGCAGACTGCTCGACGACTGTATTCCGTTCTGGATGAAAAGCGATCTTCTCGACCGCGAATACGGCGGCTATATCACGTCGGTGGACCGGGAGGGCAAGTCATATAACGACGATAAATCCGTTTGGTTCCAGGGCAGGTGCCTTTGGACGTTTTCGGCGCTTTGCAACAATTACGGCCCCCGCCCCGAATGGGTCGAAGCCGCAAAGCTGGGCATAAAGTTTCTCAACGAAAAATGCATTGATAAAGACGGCAGGATGTTCTTCACCGTCACCCGCGACGGCAGACCGTTGAGAAAGCGCCGTTATATGTTTTCCGAAAGCTTTTATGTTATCTCCATGGCGGAATACGGACTGATGAAAAACGACAAAACGGCGCTCGACAAAGCGGAAGAGTGCTTTGAGCTTATGCTCCGTCTTTACCGTCACCCCGAAACCGACCCTTTTAAGATTACTCCAAAGTCTTATGCCGAAACCAGGTCGGACAGGGCGTCCGCCGTTCCCATGGTGCTGGTTTCGTCGGCGCAGACACTGCGTCGGTGCGATGCCGCAAAAGCGGATTACTATACCGCTATAACCCGCGAAATGGCGGATTCTATCATAAAATACCATTACAAAGAGGAAAGACACTGCGTACTCGAATGCGTTGGACCTGAGGGCGAATTCATAAACACCCCTGCCGGACGCTGCATCAACCCCGGTCATTCCATGGAAAACAGCTGGTTCTTAATGAGCGAAGCGGTTTATTCCAAGGACGAAGCGCTGCTGGCGAAAGCGTTGAATATTCTCGACTGGTCGCTCGAATGGGGCTGGGATAAACAAAACGGCGGTTTTATCTATTTTACCGATTGTGACGGCCGTCCCTGCGAGCAGCTCGAGCATGACATGAAGCTCTGGTGGGTGCACGACGAGGCGCTGATTGCGACGCTCCTCGCCTACGGGCTGACCGGCGACACCAAGTATTACGATTGGTTCAAAAAAGTCCACGATTTTTCGTTCGGGCATTTTTCGGACGGCGATTTCGGCGAATGGTACGGTTACCTGCACAAGGATAATACGGTAAGCCACACGCAGAAAGGCTCTATGTGGAAAGGACCTTATCATTATCCGCGTATGCTCATGCTCTGCGACAGGCTTTTGGGATTGCTTGCAGAAGGCAAACCCATGGAACCCCTGCTGTAAAAATTATCCTTGTTATTTATTACCGCTGTTGACATTTTATAATAATGGATATATAATGCAAGTACGACAAATATTATTTATATATTTTTTACAAAAACGGGGGTAATATCATGGAAACAAAAAGAGCCATAGTTTTTGCGCTTGCCGTACTTATGGCGGCCTTGACGCTATTTGCCTGCGTAGAACCCGGGGACAAGGACGCGTCGTCGCAGGAAAACCTTTCCGGAACGGAAAGCTCCGCTGCCGCGGAAAGCTCTGAGGAAGCGCTTGTGCCGCAGCTCGAGGGAGCGGATGTCAACGTCAAAGGTTTCGAGCTGAAAATACTCACGAGCACGGATGCCAGAGCTTACGCAGTCGAGCAGTTTGTCGGCTATATCGACGATGACGGCAAGTCCGACCCCATAAGCATGGCGGTATTTGAACGGAACGCGAAATTGGAACAGGAATACGGTTTTTCCGTTACATACGAATCGCTGACCGTCGGTTTCAACGATTTTATGACCAGAATCAGGAACGACGCGGCGGGCGGCACGGCGGACTATCATGTGATCGCCAACGGCTCCAAGGTGATAGCGCCGCTGACTGTGGAAGGTTACTGCTATGACCTTTACAACCTTGACAATTCCTATCTGAATCTTGATGAGGTGTGGTGGGACCCCGTTACTCAGGAGGACATGAGCATCGGCAACCACCTTTACATGGTTACCGGCGACATTATGCTTTTGGACGACCAGTTCACCTACGCCATGTTTTTCAACAAGGACATCGCCAACGCTTATAATCTGGACCCCTATCAGCTGGTCTATGACGACAAGTGGACCATGGACAGAATGCGGGAAATGATGATCGAAGTCGC
>CAYOGQ010000179.1:0-834 GCA_964403645.1 uncultured Ruminococcus sp. | reverse complement strand
AAACGGAGACGACACCTGGGGAATGGTGGGCATCGCTTTCGATACCTATCAGCTCATTATGGGCGGCGGAAAAGCTCAGGTAAACAAAGACGAAAACGATTTGCCCGTGTTCGCCATGGCTGAAGAACAAAACGTCAACAATTTTTTGAAAATCATGGACACCGTCACCGACAGGACGATAACGGCGTTCAAAGAGACCTATTACGCCTGGGACAATCCGGACGGCGAAAAGGTTATAAATTTTTTCTATGACGGCAAGGCGTTGTTTTATCCCGCTACCGTCAGTGCAGTGAGCGGCGAAAAGATGAGGAACGCGGCTATCCATTACGGAATACTCACCATGCCGAAATACAACGAGGAACAGGACAAATACGCCTCCACGATTAACCCCTACCACTTTTTCGTGCTGGCTATCCCGACCAACAACACGGATAACCTCGACAAAATAACCTTCTGCCTTGAAGCGATGGCGTACCTCGCCCGCGAAACGGTGACGGGTGCGTATTACGAGGTCACCTTAAAGCTAAAACGGTTTGCCGACGACGACGATTCGCCGGAGATGCTCGACATCATATTCCGCAACAGGCTGGTGGATATATCGATCATCTTCGACTGGGGCGGCTGCATACAATACTATAACAATCTGTTTTTCGGCAATAACAAGGGCATTGTCTCCTATTGCGAATCGAAAATAGATATGTTCAACGCCTCCATGCAAGAGACCATCGACGCGTACCGTATGCTCGAAGAATCTTAATAAACCTATATTTAAATATGAAAAAATGTATATGTTACAATGATATGGTCTAAAAAAAGAGGAAGCTGAACCCGATC
>CAYOGQ010000178.1:0-3064 GCA_964403645.1 uncultured Ruminococcus sp. | reverse complement strand
ACGGAAAACCTTACCGGCGTTATTTTGGCAGCGGCAGGCATGAAACGGCTGGGCGATGATGTGTTGTTGAGTTGCATTGGATTTTTTAACTAGGATTTGAATCATCATGGCTAACATTCTTATCGTTGACGACTCCCCCACCGAGCGACACGTTCTCAAGACGATTCTGTCCAAGTACAGTGTCAATCTTACGTTCGCCACCAATGGTGAGGAGGGTGTCGAAGCTGCCAAGGCTTCCAAACCTGATCTGATCTTGATGGATGTGGTCATGCCTGGCTTGAATGGCTTCCAGGCGACGCGCCTGCTGTCTAAAACGCCCGAAACGGCAAATGTTCCGGTCATTATGGTCAGCACCAAAGATCAGGAAACGGACAAGATTTGGGGGATGCGCCAAGGAGCCAAGGGGTATGTCACCAAGCCCGTGCAAGAAGCCGAGTTGTTGCGCGCGATTCGTGAATTCATTCAGGTATAAATCAAGATGCCAACGCCGTTCATGCAACTGAAATCACTGGAAACCCTTGCGCATCAGCGATCTGTTGGCATGCCGCAACGTGAGGAGGTTGCACAGTACTGGACGGCGCTGGCCTATCGGGTAGGAAATGAGACGTTCGTTAGCCCGCTAGAGCAGGTGGCGGAGATTTTGCCCGTGCCGGAAGTGACGCGTTTGCCGTTGGCGCAGTCTTGGGTTTTAGGCGTCATCAATCGTCGCGGCGAACTGACGCCGGTGTATGATTTTTTGGGTTTGATTGGACGCGGGACAGTCGGTACGGACAGTCGGGCGCGTCTTCTTGTCGCTCGTCTGGGGACATGGTCTTTGGCGCTCGTCGTGAGCGAATCGTTGGGGTTGCGTCACTTTCAGGTGGATGCGCGGCGCCCCTATGATGAAGCGGCGGTTGAACTGAAGGATTATGTGTTCGAGGAGGTCATTGAACCTTGGCGCAGCTGGAAAATTCTTGACTTGCAAAAGTTGCTCCACGGTGAAGCGGTTTTAGCGGTTTCTGCGCTGGCCTAAGCGCTGGCGCATTGGGTGTTCGGTCGGCGCAGATCATGTGGTTGCGCAGCCGGTTGTTGGTTTGGGTTTGGTTTACGGATGCATTTGAGCAAGCACTAAAGGGGAAGAGGCATGGCACAGAGCACGCAGGCACAGGCAACAGGTCTAGGCCGCTACGTGATTCCACTGATGATGGCGGCGGTCGTGATGCTGATTGCCACGGTGGGTGTATTCAGTTACGTGGCTTATGTGGATCACAACCGTTTGCAGTGGCGTCTGGCGACCACGCAGCTTGAGCGTTTCGTGCCCGATCTGATGAGTGATGCGCTGCGTGCTTCAACCGGCAATTCGGATGCGGCAACCGCGCTGCAAGCCAAAATCATCATCTTCAACCAGTTGCTCGAAGACCTGAAGTCGGGGAACAGGTCCAATCGGGTACCGGCGCTCAAACCCGCCCTTCAACCGAAGCTTGAAACGGTGCGCTATAACTGGGAGCAGGTGCGTCCAGGCCTGGAACAGGTTGCGGCGGCTGAGACGACATACAGTGGCGTAAGTGAAGCAGGTGAGCTGATTAACCAGGAAATCCAGGAGCTTTCTGCGCTGAGTGACGAGGTTGTTCAGTCCATGCTGCGAGCTGGTGCAAGTCCGACACAAATTTATCTGGCGCAGCGGCAGAGCTTCCTGATTATCCGTATCAAGACTGCGACCTTGCAGTTGCTGAGCGGCAATGCCTTCAGTTCGGTTGCTCTCGACAAGCTGGGGCGTGATGCGGCGCTGTTTGAGCGTTCGCTTGAGGCCATGCTGACGGGCAAGGAAGGCACGGGGCTGGAAAAGGTTGAGGATCCGGCAGCGCGCGATGTCTTGCGCCAGATGGCGGTGAAGTACACAGCGGTACGTGAGGCGGTGCAGTTGATTCTTGCCGAAGGCGCCCAGCTGATTGAGGTTGGACGCGCCTTTGAACAGTCGGATATGCTGTCCACCAGCCTGTTCGCCAGTGCATCTGACTTGCAAAAAGCAGCCGTATCTGAACACGATAATTTGTTCATGGTGACCGTCGTTGGTTACGTTCTTGCAGTCGCCACACTGTTGTTTGTTATGTTGCTGGGTATCGTGCTGGTGCGTGACGCACGTCGTCGTGAAGCATTGACCTCCGCTCAGAATGAGCGTAATCAGCAGGCGATTCTGCGTCTGTTGGACGAAATGATGAACCTCGCAGAAGGTGACCTTTCACAGCACACCACGGTAACCGAAGACATTACCGGGGCGATTGCCGACTCGGTGAACTACTCGATTGACGCACTGCGTGACCTGGTTACCACGATGAAGCGCACCTCGGTACAGGTGTCTGAAGCGGCGAACGACTCGCGGGATGCCTCCCTGCGTCTGTCAGCCGTGAGCCAGGATCAGGCCGAGCGAATTGAACAGGCGAGTGAGCAGGTGAGCGTAATTGCGGCCAAAGTAGCTGAAGTAGCTGAGAACGCGCAGACCTCTGCCGAGGTGGCTGGTTCATCAGTTGACGTGGCGCGTAAGGGCGGTGAAGCGGTACGTCAGACCATTCAGGGAATGGAAGGCATCCGCGAGCAGATCCAGGATACTTCCAAGCGACTCAAGCGCTTGGGCGAATCATCTCAGGAAGTTGGCGACATCGTCGGCCTGATTACCGACATTGCTGACCAAACCAACATTCTGGCCTTGAACGCTGCGATTCAGGCGGCGATGGCCGGTGATGCAGGGCGCGGCTTCGCCGTGGTTGCGGACGAAGTTCAGCGCCTTGCGGAACGCGTGGGTAATGCGACCAAGCAAATTGAAAGCCTAGTTAAGACGATCCAGTCTGACACCCAGGAAGCCATGCTTTCGATGGAGCAAACCACATCGAACGTGGTTGAGGGGGCTCACATTGCGGAAAACGCCGGTCGTTCACTCGAAGAGATTGAGTCCGTGTCATCCAGCCTCGCTGAACAGATTCGTACCATTGCTCAAGCGGCGCGTGAACAGCTTGATGAGGCGGCGCGAATTCGTGAAACCATGAACAGCATTTCCGAAGAAACCAACGTTTCCGCGATGAATGCGCAG
>CAYOGQ010000177.1:0-3137 GCA_964403645.1 uncultured Ruminococcus sp. | reverse complement strand
CGGCTTTCTTTAAAATAAAAAATAGACCATATGTTTGACAACCGCAGAATATGAAGCGGTTCAAAATGGCAAATTGTCTTGACATTTTAACAATTGTTTGATATACTGTTTAAAATATTATACGGAGGAATAATCGTGAAAAAATCGTTATGCTTGTTTCTTTGCGTTTTGTTTATATTATCGGCTCTGTTCGTAAGCTGCGGTAAGGAGGAGGGCGAAAATTCGGGCACGTCGTCGGAAACCCAATCAACGTCCCAGCCTTCCGGAACCGACTCATCTGAAGAAACAACCGCCGACGAATCTTCCGCTGACAGCAAATATACCGACGAAAGCGGCAAGTATGTAAACAAAAATCTCCCCGAATTCAAGAACGAGTGGAGAAATTACAACGAATTCCGCGTGCTTGTCTATGACAACACGGCCCAAACCACCTATTTTTCCGAGGAGATCGAATCCTTGTACGACACGACCGATTCCAAAATAGTGGAAGGCGTGAACACAAGAAATAAATGGATCGAAGATAATTACGGGATCAAGATTAAAGCGGTCCCCGTAGCGGATGTCTCCGCGGCTTTCAGGGCCTATATCCAGGGAGGAGTCAGCAACTTCGACGTTGCCATGCCGTTCATGGCGAGCTGCGCCGTTTTCGCCCAGGAGGGCAGTCTGTACGACCTGCGCGAGTTTTCCGATTACATAGACTTAGAAGCGCCGTGGTGGGACCAGAACGCTACCGATTCGCTTTCCGTCAACAACAGGGTTTATTTCACCACCGGCGATATTTCGTTCATGCAGAAGATAGTTTCCGGCGGCGTGGCTTTCAATAAAAAACTCATGACGTCATATTTCCCCGATGTCGATATGTATAGCCTTGTCTCCGAGGGCAAATGGACGCTCGACACCTTCTACTCCATGTGCAAGGAAGCGACCCATCAGGGGGATGACGACGAAAAAATGGACGAAAACGACAACTGGGGCTGCATGGGCGGCGGTATCGGGTTGTATTACGGCGCGGGCGAAACCCTCTGCTCCAAGAACGCGGAGGATATCCCGCAGATATCCATAGGCAAATCCGACAGATCGGTCGCTGTCGCGCAGAAAGTCCTCACCTATCTCGCCGAAAAAGGCACCTGGTATGTCACCGTGAACGAATTTACCGACCAAACCGACAAATGGGGCAGGACGGTCAGAATTTTCGGCAGCGACCAGGCGTTGTTCATGACCTTCGCGTTTTCGGCGATTAAAAAACTAAGGGTTTACGACGTGGAATTCGGCGTGATCCCTGTGCCCAAGTACGACGAAAACCAGGACAATTATTATTCCAGCTGCACCGCCAACATGGCTTACGGAATTTGTATCCCGCTCAACGCGGAAGATCCCGAATACTGCGCTTACATGATAGAGCTGCTCGCGGTGGGCGGTAAGAATAACATCTCAAACGCTTATTATACTTCGGTACTGAAGGGTAAGGATATGGATACCGAGGACGACGAAAAGATGCTCGACATCATTTTCGGCGGCATCGTTTACGATACCGCGCTCGTTTACGGTTTTTCCGGCTTGAACAACCTTTTTAACACAGCCAAAGCCGACACGCTCATATCCACTCTCGAAAGCATAAACGACAGCGTGGAGGAAGCCATAGCCAAAGTGGTTGACGCTTATCAGGATTAAGCTTAATCAAACATTGTTAACGGCATTAAAATATAATATTTAAAAGCAGGTGAATATATTGTGTTTTGCCCTAATTGCGGCTTAAACCTCCCCGAGGGGTCTGCCTTTTGCGCCAATTGCGGCGCGCATGTAGCCGTGGACGAAGCGCCCCCGCAGTCGCAACCTCAGGTCCAAAATGAGTTTCAAGAACAATACCGGCCGCCAATATACGCCAAGCCGAAAAAGAAAACCGCCAAGATGGTGGGGGTTATCGCTTCCGCGGCGGTCGTAATCGCCGTGGCTCTGATCCTGATATTTACCTTGGGCGGTTCGGTGGGCACCTCCTCGCCGGAAGACGCGGTAAAAGCTCTTGCGGAAGCTTTCACAAGTATGGACGTCGAAGCCATGCTCAACATCATGCCCGATTTTGCGGTCGATTCGATCGCCGACGAATACGGGCTGCCCGCCGGTTCGTCAAGGAGCGTTGTCGCTGCGTCGGCGCGCCTCGATATGGATGATTACATAACATATTTCCAAAGCGCTCAATTTACGGACATTAAAACAAAAAAGATCATTAAAAGTTCCGATTCCGATTTTTCGGATTATCTCGACGACTGCATGTACGAGTATAACTTTGACGCAGACGATTATAAAATAGAAGCGTTCGCCGAGGTTACCTATAAAATTAAGATTTCGTACATGGGCATGACCAACACCGTCGAAACAAGCTGTATCTGCATAAAGGTAGACGGCAACTGGTATATCGGGAGCATGGATATGAGTATGTGATGTCCGAATAAATCTGTCATAGCGATATAAAAAGTCACACCCGGCAAAACCGGGTGTGTTTTTTAATGTATAAGAGATATTTATTAAAGCGATTCGTCGGCGTCGCTCACTATCCTGCCGCAGATAATATCGAGATTGCCGTTTCTGATTCTAAGCTCGTCTAAAAATTCTTTTTCTTTGGATATATCCCTGATGATAATACGGTAATGGAGCCGGTACAGCGAACCCATATTGGTGGTGCGGACTTTTAAAAGTTCCACCTTGGTGGCGTATTTTTCAAATATATCGTCGAAAACGTCTGTGTAATCAAGGCTTTCGGGGATGGTGATTTTAAGGTCGCGTTCTGTGGATTTGGTGTCGCCGAAGCGCGTAACGGTAAGCAGCAGCGCGAAGCCTATGAGCACGGCGGCGAAGATGACCGCAACCCCGACAAAACCGGTGCCGACGGCAATCCCCACGGCCGTCGCCATAAAAATATAGCCTATCTCACGCGCCGAGCCCTGCGCGGAACGGAACCGCACGAGACTGAAAGCGCCCGCCACGGCTATCCCGGTGCCGATATTGCCGTTAATTATCATTATGAGCAGCTGCACCACGGCGGGAATAATGGTCAGCGTGACCACAAAAGATTTGGTGTATACGTTTCTGACCATAAACGCCAACGCGCTGCAAAAACCGAGGGCGAGGGATACCGCAAG
>CAYOGQ010000176.1:0-3211 GCA_964403645.1 uncultured Ruminococcus sp. | reverse complement strand
CGTTCCACGGTTTTCGGTGAAATGTCGATCCCGATAAAGCTTGCGCATTGACCGCAGACCCGTAAGGCCAGCCGCCCCGTGCCAACGCCGATTTCGAGCACAGATTTTTCTGGGCTAAGCCGCATCGCTTCGATAAACCCTTCGCCGTCCCACTTGTCCATGTATGCTTTCAGCTTCTCCGGGTCGCGCGCGGGATCATTGTTTTCATCAATGAGCATGTCGTAGTGGTCAATCATGGGCATATTTTCTGTGACGCGTATCAACATCGTGTCAACCGCCGAGTCCCAATCCTCATTTGAAATATCTAAAACATGTGATTCGACCGGAAGTTGTTCCAGGATACGCAAATCCATATCTTTGCGATTCGTCCAAAAGGATAGCTCATCCTTTGTCGGTTCCGCTTTTCCACGGTCTTTCCACACCTTTAACAATCGCCGGCCGGTATCCTTTGATGTTAGGTAAAAGAGAATCGGGTTTAACGACTGCACAGCACGGAGTAATTTTATCAGATGACGGATAATATCTTTTTCGGAAGCGTCATAGTTGCGAATTAAGTCGTTCATCTGATGGTATAAAAACGAACCATCCAAAATAACGAAATCCCGCACTGTTTGTTTGCTTTCGGTAAATCGCCGCCAAAGGCCAAAAAATATTTCTGTATATTTGATATGCGGCAAAGGGTTAACAGGGTTATAACAAAATTCACGAGCTTTCAAGTATTCATACAATTCGGGCGAATAATATCTCCGGTCAAAATCCTGATACCGCACAAGGACATAATCGTTAAAATTGATACTGTTCTTCGATAATTCGTAGGAAAAATCCGGATATATAGCACAGACATTGTCATATTCAGTTTTTATAAGATACGCGTTCCAAAACGAATCGACGGGGCTTTTTATATCGCCTTCAAGGTGATATACTGCCGTATCACCGCTCTTACGCAATTTTTCACATAGTTTTAGCGTCATTGTAGACTTGCCCGCACCCGATACGCCTTCGATGAAAATGAGGTTTTTCACAATTTCCTCGCTTTTATAATCAACGTCAGCGGAAAACGTTTCGCTTTACACGGCGCGTAGTATTCCGATGAAAACGCGGCTTCCCGCTTCAACGTCGCTTGATCGGTTTCTTCCACCACCCGCTCCACGGCGAACCCCGTGGCGGCGAGGGCGTTGATATAATCCGAAAACCGCCGATTGTACAAAGTCAACGGATAGCCTCCGCCGATATGTAAACCTCTTACCCCCGTGCGGCGCATTTCGCTATGGTTTTCGCCTTTATGAAAGGTAAACGGCTCTTTTTCGCAATATGTGCCCGAAAAATATATGTTTCCGTCAACCGCGTCCACGCAGTGCAGAAACGGGTGATCCCAACTGAAAATGAACACTCCGCCCTGTTTTAAATAAGATGCAATCAGCTCAAATGTCCCTTGCAAATCCACGGTCCAGCCGACGGCGTAAACGGAATACGCGACGTCAAAATAATCCTGCGGCAAGCCGGGATCTTGTTCCATCGGAGAGCAAAGCAATTTTGGAAAATACCCGTTCTCACTCAGATATTTTTCCGCATTATCAAGCTGCTTGTCCGACATATCCAGCCCCCAAAGCTCGCCCGCGCCGAGATCGCCGCACCATTTTAATGAATGGCCGCTGCCGCACCCGATGTCGAGCACCTTCTTACCCTTCAAGCCGGGAAACAAGTGAAGCTCATCCTCGGTGGGGCACAGGCAGCCGTAGGTCGGCAGCGCGGTAACGCCGAAAAAATCGTCGGCGATCGCGTTCCATGAGGATTTGTTTTGAGCGAGCACGGTATCGGTCAGCGTGCGGATATAAAACGCCGACTGCCTACCGCTGTTAAAAACTTTTACTTTTACGCAAACAAAGCCGTGACGTTCGTAGAAAGCCCGCAGCTTGGGGCGCAAGGCGTGGGCGTCCAGACGAAGCGTCTTGATATTGCGTTTTACTCCCTGCTCATCAAAAAAATCCATCAGAGCATCGGCGACGCCGGATTTGCGGGCGGCTTTTATCACGGAAAGCTTATGGATAAAAAGCGACTCGCCTTTTTTCACTTCCGGCCAAAAGAAGGGGTCGTAATCCACCAGCGCCACGCACCCGGAGGGCTTGCCGTCGGAATACGCGATATAAAAATCGCCGATCTGATATTTTTTGGAGAGCGCACCCCATGAGACCTCGTCCGCCCCCCATAACGGCTGACCCAGCTCGTTCAACCAATTTACCGTATCGAGCAGTATATTTTCGATGATGGGGATGTCCGTTTCCTGCGCTTGTTTAATCGTAATGACACTCATACGCTCCACTCCATAAAGCCCACCGTAAACGGCAAATGCTCGAATTTTTTCGTACCGGTGTGGATAAAACCGTTCGCGGCGTACCACCTTTTGAGTACGGTGTTCTCCTCGACGATGCCGATTTTAATTTTACCGCCGCCCATTTTTATGATCTTTTCTTTACAGTATTCGACCAGCCGCTTGCCGTACCCGTAATGGCGCCATTCCGGCAGGACCGAAAGATTGCTCATCTCATACGCGCCGCCGCCCGCGTCGGTCAGCGACACGAAGCCGAAAAGGGTGTCGCCGACAAAAAAGCCGAAGGGGTAATAACCGTCTTTTATCCTGCCCGCCAGTTGTTCGTCGGTGATAAAAGCGGTGTGGTTAGGGCAGTTTTCCCGCGTAAAACCGAAATCTTTGGCGACGGTGGCGAAGCCGCGGCGGATGACTTCGGCGTATCGGGAAAGATACTCGGCAGTCAGTGGGCGTATTTCGGCGAGGTCGGTTATCTGCATCTTAAACCACACCGCCCCGTCCGGGCAGGGAAACTCTATCTCGTGGTTGTTCGGGAAGCCTAAGCACCGCAGATCCCCGTTGGCGTAGATAATGTCTTTAAGCCGATATAGGCTCATCATGGTTTTCGAGCAGAACCCGCCGCAGCCGTTTGTCGGCATGGGGCAGCCGTATTCGCAGACGTATGTATCGCCGACCTCGTGACCGTTGCGGCAGTGCAGCCGCTTGCCGTCTTTGGCGTGGTCGATAACCGTTATGGTGAAGGCTTTGTTTTCCGTAATAAACTTTTTCATTCCGTATCCCTCCGTATAAATAACACCATCGCATATAAAACCGGAAACACCGCCGTGAAATATTCATACCACCGCTATCAATTTGGGATGTATCTTTGATTTTGATATATTTCTG
>CAYOGQ010000175.1:0-3260 GCA_964403645.1 uncultured Ruminococcus sp. | reverse complement strand
ATTTTATTCCACAACCATAGGAAAAAACAATCTTAAAGAGATAATTGATATTTTATACGCCTTCGATCCTGCGATAGATTTCGCGCATGAATCCATTACGGAAGCGTATGGGTTGGAAACAGGCGAAAAAAAGTTGAAAGTATATTTTAATAAAATTGAATTATTGAGATATAAAGACAGTTTGCACATCACGGAAGCGCAGCCTATCATCGACTATATCTTGTCTTCAAAAGGTATCGGAAATGTGAAAGACATTATTTTAGGAGAGAGGGTATCAGATTTTACCCGCTATATTACCGGAATAATCGAAAAGCACGGTTATCTAGATGTCACCAAAGACGCCGGGATGTTTATCGCTACCGAGCCGAAAAAATAAAATATTAAAACCCCTCCGTACCGATAAGCTTTTCGGGCGCAGAGGGGTTTGTCATATAGATTTAATACAATTTTTTAAATTTCGCCACGCCCCAGGTGCGCAGGCGGTATTCGAGGAACACCATCAAAAGCAGAAAGATCACGAGGATGCACAGTATAATTTCAAAGAAGCTGATATTCAGGTAAATGACGGCGAGGACGGAAAGCCCTATTATCAGAATATTAAAGCCCATCGAAGCGAACATTTCGATCATCACGCTCGCGCTTTGCTTGATGACCTGCGTTTCGTTCTGCCATTTGAACTTGGGATAAGCGAGGTTGACGAGCAGGCCGAAATAAGACGAGCAAACCAGCGCCACAATCGGCGTCAGGATGACAAGCACGGAAGATCTGAAATCCATGTTCAGGACGACGGCATTAATCACGCCGAAAATAATAATGAAAGGGAAGTACAGCACCTCGTTGGCGAGCGCTTTCGCTTCGAAGATCGTCATCTCTTCCACCGGGGCGGATTTGTATATCCAGAGCGTCTTGGCTTCCAGAGAGAAGGTGCAGCCGGTCGAAGCGTTCATGGTGCAGCAGAAGATCAGCGCGAGCATCACGATGAGCGGCATGATTCCGCTGTTTAAAAAGCTCGCTTCGTTTCCTTCTATCTCCGTTATCGACTGCGTCAGCGAAACGGTGAGGATAATCATCATGATAATCCCAACCCCGGCATTGAGGATATAGACGGAAGATGCGAAAATACGTTTGATCTCTTTTATAAAACAGGTGCGAAGCTTGGAGGATTGCTTGTGCGGGCGGTATTTGTAGTTCGCTTTCGCGGATGTGCTGCCGTAAGCTGCGACTATCGAGGCAAAGCGCGTCGAAATAACGGGCAAGAGTATCGCCGCAGGAGCGATGTTTAAAACGATAAAAATCAAAAGGTTGACAAAATTGCCGTCAAACGCACCGAAAAGCAATCCGGCGGGGAGATAATAGGCTTTAAAAGCTTCATAAAGGTTGTTCCCGTATTTAACGATATAAGCGATGAGGCTATTTGTGTTGGATGAAAAATAAATCAGCACGAGCGAAGCGGCGAGCGCGAGGACCGTGGTCACCGCGTTTCTGTGCTTGACTTTTCTAAGCGACAGTCCCACGAAATACGAAATCAGCACACCGACGGCAAGGGGGAGGAGTGGCGTCAGGAATATGCCGACGATCAGCGACAGCCAGCCCATAACACCGGCGGAGTCGAGCACGCAGTAGACCGCTCCGGAAACCCCGAAGATCAGAGCGGAAAACATCAGGTCGTAAAAATAGAGCATTAAAAATTTGGATATTAGGATATCCACATGAGAAACCGGGAAAGAAAACAGCATATCGAGATCTTTGGCGTGGAACAAATATCCGTGGGCGGTGAACAGGCAGGTGATAAGTATGACAAACGACGCGGCGACAAAGAACAGTCCGGGGATAAGCAGGGTCAGCTTATATTCCGAAAGCGCGTCGTACAAAAGCGCGGTCATGCCCCCGACGATAAAAGCGCAGTAAACCCCCAAGAAAGCGAAGAGCAAGGCATAACCGAACTTTTTGTATTTGGCGCCGCCCGCTTTCGCGTTGATGAATTTAGCGGGCGAAAGCACGGCGGTGACGTTGACCTTTGTCAGGAGAAATAATTTGTTTTTCATAAACGCCCCCTTATTCCGCGAGTTCGAGGAACATTTCTTCCAGCGAGGAATCTCCCCTGACGTCCTCGGTAAGCCCGCTTTTGATAAGTTCGCCGTTTTTGATGATGGCTATCTTGTTGCAAAGCTTTTCGGCGACTTCCAGCACATGGGTGGAAAAGAATATCGATCCGCCCGCGGCGCAAAGCTCTTTCATATAAGTTTTTAAAATATGCGCGGCCTTGGGGTCCAGCCCCACGAAAGGTTCGTCAAGGATCAACAGCTTGGGTTCGTGGACAAGAGCGGAGATGAGCGTCAGCTTTTGCTTCATGCCGTGCGAATAGGAGGAGATGGGCGAACCGAGGTTGGGAGTCATCTCGAAAGAATCCGCATATTTTTGTATGTTTTTGTCACGCGTCGCCTGCGGCACATTGTAAAGATCGGCTATAAAATTAATATATTTTATACCGGACATGGATTCGTACAAATCCGGGTTGTCGGGGATATAGGCAAGGCGCGATTTGTATTTTATCGGCTGCGCCGCGAGGTCGATCCCGTCGAACACCACGCTGCCTTCCTCAAAAGGAAGTATCCCGGTTATGGCTTTTAATGTGGTGGTTTTGCCCGCGCCGTTATGACCGATAAAGCCGTATATGTCACCGTCGCTGATGGTAAGGTTTAGTTTATTTACTGCATTTTTACCCGGCGTGTAGGACTTGGAAAGGTTGGTTATGGTGAGCATAAGCTTCTCCTTGCGATAATTATATATTAGCGTATGTAAAAATTTGGTACGTTTATTAATATTATATATATTATCCGCCATAAATCAATAGAAATTTCAAAAAAATGCGGAGCGTTAAAAACGCTCCGCATGATAGGTAAATTAAGCCTTTAATGGACGATGACTTGTTCGGTGTCCTTGTCAAAGATGTGAATAAGGGAGGTGTCGATACCCACCTTGATGTTGTCGCCCGCTTTGGTTCTGGAACGGGAGGAAACGCGGGCGATCACGTTGACCTCGTCTTCCAGCTCGTCGTCGCTCTTGGCGACGTCGAGGTAGAGATAGATTTCGGAGCCCATAAGCTCGGTGAATTCCACATAGCAGTCGATAAGCGAATCGGGATATTTGCTAATCGCTTCGGCGTCGTCGCGGAGAAGTTCGGGACGCACGCCCACAACCACCTGCTTGCCGATATACGGCTGGAGCGCCTCGTCCTCGGCTTTGTCCTTGGGGATGAG
>CAYOGQ010000174.1:0-3316 GCA_964403645.1 uncultured Ruminococcus sp. | reverse complement strand
CATTAACGGCTTTCTTTAAAATAAAAAATAGACCATATGTTTGACAACCGCAGATGCGGATTTTTATTTTAATTATACGACGATTGACTTGTACGGCGGATTTTGTTATAATGACAAAATAGGAAATTTATATCAAAAACGACGTTGACAAGTATGCTCGACCAAATCCCGCTTTATATCGAAATGAAAGATAAACTGATAACATCATTCGCAACGGATTTAAAAAGCGGAACCGGGTTAAACCGGTTCCGCTTTTTCATCACCGGACAATAGGCTGTCATATGTTTACCTTTAACATTATAACACTTTATCTCTTTACGCGTATTTATGTTATATGCCGGCGGTAACTGTGTCAATAATATAATAACTTAATATCTAAGGAGCAATTTATTAAATATATCGGTTTTATTAAGTTATTTGATAATTTCCGTTAAGATTGTTTGTACATGTTGTACAATTCGCGCAACCAAAAGTTTCACAAAACATATAGTTTAACGCTTGCTTTTTATCGGATGCTACTGTATTATTATAATGTGTTTATGCTGTCTAAATGCTGTGACGGCGTAAAATGGGCGTCCCACGCCAGGGGTTTACGCGCCAAAGACGGCGGTCGCCGCCTGACGCGGGAAAGAATTTTCCGGGATAATGCAATCTCACTGCAAGATCCCGCGGGTATATTTATAATGACAGAGCTTAAAAAATTTTCCCCGGCACTCGTCGCGTTTTTCGGAGAAAAAAGTATCCCGGCGGACGAGTGCGTTATCACCATGGAAAGCGACATGGGTAAGGACGGCGTGTACAAGAATGTCTATGCCGTTTTGACAAAGGAAAAGATCGCGGTGGCGGAAGGCTTTGTAACCTTTGAGGGCAAGGCGAAGTCCGACAGCCGCGTCGAGCTTTTCCAATGCACAGATTACAACGAATATTTGATCGAAAAATGCGAAAATTTCGCGGTCGAGCTGTTCATCTCCGGCGGACGCGCGGTTTGCACCATGGATGGCATAGCGGTCGAGATCATGCGGTTCACCTCTTCCTGCAAGCACGACGCGAACGTGCTGTGCGACGCCGCCAACCAAATCAAAAAGGACGGCAAAGCGGACGAGGAAAAGCTGAAGGGCGAGAACGAAGAAGCTCATTTCTGCCCCAAGTGCCACCGCAGGTACCCCGACGCCGACCGCAAGATATGCCCCAAATGCATGGAAAAGGCCAAACTGATCAAGCGTTTGGCAAAGCTGTTTTTAAAGTACAGGTCATACATTTACATGATTCTCTTTACCTTCGCCCTGATGGCGGGGTTGGGCATCATCTCCCCGTATGTCTCCAACAGCTTGTTTTACAACGAGGTCTTAAGTGAGGGCGGCAGCATGTACGGCGAGATCGGCAAGATCGTGCTGATGATCATCGGCGTGAGGCTCATTTCGCTGTTCATCTCCATTTTCAACGGGATAATCAACGCAAAAGTCGCCGCCGAAGTGGTTTATGATCTCAAAAAGACCATATTCGACACCATAGGCGGGCTTTCGCTGCGGTTTTTCACCAGCCGCCAGACCGGCGGGCTGATGACCCAGATAAACTCCGACGCCACGACCATCTACTGGTTCTTCTGCAACGGCTTCCCTTATCTGGTCACCAACATATTGCAGCTTTTAGCGGTTCTTATAGTGATGCTTTCGATGGACCCGCTGCTCACCCTTTACACTTTTATTACCGTACCCATATTTATTATAGCGTTTAAGATAACCTTCACGATGTTCGGCAAAATGCACGCGCGGAGCTATTCCAAACGCCGCTCCTTCAATTCCCTAATCTCCGACGTCTTAAACGGGATGAGGGTTGTCAAATCCTTCTCCCGCGAGGAAGCCGAAATCAAGCGCTTCCAGCACCGTTCGGAAGCGCAGGCGGAAGCGCAGACGGTCATCGGCGTCACGGCCAACAAGATATTCCGTTTGCTCGGTTTTATGATGAAAATCGGCGTATATGTGGTCTGGGCGGTGGGCGGCTGGCAGCTGATGAAGCACACCGGGAACCTTGACTACGGCAAGCTGATGACTTTTATCGCCTATGTAGGCATGATATACGATCCGCTCGATTTCTTCGCGGACGTTTCCAACTGGTGGTCGGAATGCTTAAACGCCTTGCAGCGGCTGTTTGAGATCAGCGACTCCATACCCGAAATCAAAGAGGTGGAAAACCCCGTCACCATTACCGATTTAAAAGGCGAGGTCGAATTCAGAGACGTCACCTTTTCATACGAGGAAAACCGCGTGGTCATAGATCATATCTCGTTCCATGTTCCGGCGGGTTCCACTCTCGGCATAGTCGGGCAGACCGGCGCGGGCAAGTCCACTTTGGCGAACCTTCTCACCAGATTATACGACCCCGTTTCGGGCGAGGTTTTCATCGACGGCGTAAACCTTAAAAGCATGTCGTTCGAAACGCTGCGCTCGGCGGTCGCCATCGTATCGCAGGAAACCTACCTGTTCCGCGGCACCATAATGGACAACATCCGCCACGCGCGTCCCGACGCCACCAACGAGGAAGTCATCGCCGCGGCGAAGATTGCTTCCGCGCATCAGTTCATCATCAAATACCCCGACGCCTATGAGACCATGGTGGGCTTCGGTTATAAAGAATTATCCGGCGGCGAAAAGCAGCGGCTTTCCATCGCCCGCGCTGTTTTAAAAAACCCCTGCATTCTGGTGCTCGACGAAGCCACCGCCGCCATGGACACCCAAACCGAACGGCAGATACAGGACGCGCTCGACAGCCTGACGAAAGACCGTACGACGATAATCATCGCCCACAGGCTTTCGACGCTCCGCGACGCGGATAAGCTCATAGTGCTGGAAAACGGCAAGATGCCCGAAGAAGGCACCGCGATCGAGCTTTTGAAAAAGAAAGGCAAATATTACGAGCTATATAAGATGCAGGTCGAAGCTTTAAAAACGATAGGCATTGAAGAATAGCGTTTAAAAGCCCCGCTATAAACTTTAAGCGGCAATTTGCGCGGCTTGCCAAGAAAGGAATGGTCATGTATATGGAAAAAAATGATTTTTTACAGATAGTAAAAATGGTTTACCTGACGCCTGAAAACGCAAAGTTTTACGAAACCGACAACGGTTTCCCCTGCGTCAACGCTTTCATACCGAAAGTTAAAAAAGACGACCTGGAAACGACTCCTACGGATGAACCGGTATGGCAGGACCTCGGACGTGTGTTCTTCCACAGGGCTTTCCCCTATGATTCCGCCGATACGTTCATTTCGGTCACCGACAAGGACGGAAACGAGTACGGCGTTATCAAAAATCTCGGCGAT
>CAYOGQ010000173.1:0-3364 GCA_964403645.1 uncultured Ruminococcus sp. | reverse complement strand
GTCGGTGTTTATCTTGACAGAGTAATTGTCGCCGTCCAAAAAGATCATATACCACGCCGAAACAAATGCGTCTCCGACTTTAAGGAAGCAGGAATCCTTGGTCATTTTCAATTCGGAATAATCATAAGTGTACCATTCGCAGTTATATTTGCCTTGATATTCGTACCAGGTAAAGGCTTCGGGATTATCGAGCAGCACCTTGGCTTTGGTTTTGCCGTACAGCGAGCCTAAAAACGCTTTTGGGACGCCGTTTTCGTCAAATTTACCGTTTAATTTATAACTGCTTTCGTCGACGGTCTTGGTTCCGGGGAGGTAAAGCTGTTTGAACGGGACGCCCGCCGTCCTCGCGAGGACCTCCGAAGCGTAATACGCGCCGAGCATTGTCCAATGGTGGTCGGTGCGGAAATAAATTTCCTCGTCTTTATGCGATTTAAGAGCATCGTATAAGTCCACGGGTTTTACGCCGGTGCCCTCGTACTCTCCGGTGATATAATTGAGCTTGTCGATCTGATTGCCGCCGTATCTGACGTAATAATCGCCGGTCAGGTAAATGGACGAGGCCACGGGAATAACCATGGAGTACACGTTTACTTTGTCGCCGAGGTCCCTTTTATAATTGGAAACATATTTGGCGAAAAGCTGACCGACCTTATAATCGCCGCCGAATCCTTCCATACAGCGGTTGCCGAGGATCAACAGTTCGTCGACTATGCCGAATTCGACGTCGGGAGGTTCGGCGCTCGTTTCCTCGGAAACATCCGGGGCGGAGGGTTCTTCTTGGGAAGCCCCGATATCGGAACTTTCTTCCGAAGTTGTGCCGGAAAGCTCGTCAAGGCTCGATTCTTCTCTCGTATAATCCGCGAAAGGGTCCGAAACCTCATCTACCGGTCTTTCGTCCTCGGAAGGTTTGTCGCCGTCGTTACCGTAAACTTTAAGCGCCGGACTTAATCCGAAAATGTCCTTTAAATGGACGATGCTGTTTTTGTATTTGTCGCGGTTCGGCGCGGTGTCGGTAAACCAGGTCTGTATCCCGGAGGTGTAGTCGCCCGACAAATAACCGCCGAGGGTGAATTTGGGGAATTTGGCAAGCGTGCGCGATTCTATGGAGGAAACCGTGGAGCGGTCGGCGAATAATAAGTAACAGGAAATGAATAGCACCGTCAGCGCCACCGCGGCGATGTTGAGCTTTGCCAAAAGCGACATATTTTTTTTAAAATGTTTTTCGGTTTTTTGTTCCATATGTGAATCCATCCTTTCGTAAAATCCGTTTTTCGTTTGCCTTAAAACCGGAAATACAAAAATGGGTTATTGGTGGAGTCCGCCAGCATTATGCTCGAAATTACAAGCAGCATGAGGTTGGACACGATAACCGCGGAATTCGAAGCCAGCGCGAATTTTTCGGACTTTTGCGCCAGCTTCTTGAACCAGTTCAAAACGGGCATGCTTAGGATTGCCGCGGTGATTATCAGAAAGAGGTTTTCGCGAATGGCGGTCGATGCCGAAGCCGAAGATAGCACGTTGCCGTTGGCGAACACCAGATTTTTAAAAAAGTTGCCGAGGTCGGAGAGATTTTCAAAATAAAATATACCGAACCCTATGACGATTATCAAAATCGAAAACAGATGCGCGGGAACGGCGGGTATGGCTTTCATTCGCTTTTTGCCGAGAAGCTGTTCTATAAGTATAAAGCACCCGAAATATAATCCCCATAAGATGAAGTTCCAGCTTGCGCCGTGCCAGAAGCCGGTGCAGAACCATACGAGGAAAAGACTTAAATATTTGCGCCTTTTGCCGAATATCGGAACATAGAGCAGGTAGTCGCGGAAAAAGCTGCCCAGCGATATATGCCACCGCTGCCAAAACTCCGCGATATTTCTCGAAACGAACGGATAATTGAAATTTTCGTTGAAATGGAAGCCGAAGATACGCCCCAGCCCTATCGCCATGTCGGAATACCCCGAAAAATCATAGTAGACATACAGAGCGTAACATACAACACCCACGGCGGTGGCGGTGAACGAAGCGGAGGCTATTTTGACGTCCGGACCGATGAGCTTTTTGACCAGATCATAGAGGGAGTTTGCTATTATCACTTTTTTGGCAAGCCCCACGATAAACCGCGTCACGCCGTCATTTAAATCCTTCAGGCTTATCCTGCGGTTGGATATCTCGTCCTCAATAGTGGAATAGCGCACTATCGGCCCGGACAAAAGCACCGGGAACATGGAGATATATAAAAGCAGCTTTGTGAAGGATTTTTGGACATCCACCTTCTCCCAATAGCAGTCTATGATATAAGAGGTTATCTGGAAGGTGTAAAACGATATGCCTATGGGGAGCGCCAGCTTTGGGATTTTCAGGGAAAGGGAAAACAATTCGTTGAGGTTTGCCGTAAAGAATCCGGTGTATTTGAACACCAGCAAAGCACCGAAATTATAAACCAGCGCGGCGATAAGGCAGCCTTTCGCTTTTGACGTGCCGCGGTAACGGTCGATGCCCAGTCCGCAAAAATAGTTGACACTGGCGGAAAACAAAAGGAGCAGGACAAACAGCGGCTCGCCCCACGCATAAAACGCGAAAGAGACGATTATTAAAATAATGTTTTCTGACCTGACGTTTTTAGCCAAAAAATACAGCAGCACGCACAGCGGCAGAAACACGTATAAAAACAATAAATCAGAAAAAAGCATTTGCGTCTCCCGCGGCGCCGCCGTATATGCGGCGCCGCTATAATTTAGTTACTCAAGGTAAGTCGTGTTCCAATAACGCTTGCCTACCGTTGTGGCGGCGTCGAGGTTGCAAAGCTGCGCGACGGTGACAAACTGGTATCCTTCCGCGATAAGCTGTTCGGCGGCTATTTTGAATGCTTCTATCGAATTCATATACAGGTCGTGCATCAGTACGATGGGATCTTCGGAAGCGTGCACCCGCTGGATGATTTTGTTGACTATTATCTGTATATTCTTCTGCGCCTGCTCGCTGTTGGTACGCGCTTTATAGATCCAGTCTTCCGAGTCCACGCTCCATATGATGACGTTATACTCGCTGTTCGCCACCCTCGTCTTAGTTATGCTCCCGCCGGGCGGCCGCATCAGTATGGGATAATAACCCGCGTATCGGTATATTATATCCGCTGTTTTGGATAGCTCGTCATTATAAATATCTTCGGAACACTTGTCAAAATAATTTTCGTGGGTGTAGGCATGTATGCCCACTTCGCAGCCTAACGAAACCGCTCTCGTAAGATATTCACCGTAGGGCTTGTAATTTTCCACGCGGTTGCCCACCGTGAAAAAAGTGACTTTAATATTCTTTTCCTCGATAAAATTCAACAGATCCTCCGTGTTGGGGGAAGGACCGTCGT
>CAYOGQ010000172.1:0-3456 GCA_964403645.1 uncultured Ruminococcus sp. | reverse complement strand
GTTAAAAGACGCTTTTAAAATCGACGGACATATTTATGCGATACCCGCCAATGTATTTCCGGCGCAAAACGCCCGCATGATTAAGGATGAAGCATTAAAAATGACCGGTATTACCGTTACCGATCTCCAATCATTCAGTGACTTTGCGAAAGCTTACACTCAATCAACCGGTAAACCTGTTCTCACATCTTATTATCTGACCGGTTTAACCGATATCTTAAATGCATTCGGACTTTACAATATGGGTTTAGCCACAAATCCGTTTAGTTATGATCCCGCCGAAGATTGTTGTGTGGATTTTTTAACAAAAGGCGCCGCTGTTGACGCACTTGAATATCTCCGGGAGCTTTATCAAGCGGGCGCATTGTCTATCAGCTTTGGTGATTTTTCTGGGGATACATATGGTGATTTTAATGATGGTACAACTTGTACCATTTATGTTCAGTACTTCGATTATGAAGACTGCACCGAAATATTAACCTTAAATTCCGAATACCCACAAATGGCCAATACTGCCACGCGTGGTTTCGCCATGACTAATGACACACCGCAGCCCAAAGAAACCATCAATCAGTTTTTGAATATGCTGTTCGGATCGAAAGAAAGTTATTTGGAGTGCTGGCTGGGTTCTCCCAACAACTATGTCTTGAACAGCGACGGACCCGTCACAGTAGAAATGCCGCAGAACGCCGACGGAAGTTTTCAATACCCTCCCATGCCGAATTTAACCGGCGGCATGTCAGATATTTTCCCCTATTCGGATGCGAAAATCGTTTTCAGCCAAAACGGCATTGTCGGTCAAGGATCGGAAACCGAAGCGGGTAGACAAAATGATAGATTTACACTTTTGTATGATTCATTAAAAAAAGGATTGATCATTGAGGTTCCGGCATTTTATCGAACAACGATTTATAATAACATAAACACAGCCATAAATAAAGATGATTATATGGAGACGCTGTATAGGGATTGCATCAAAAATGCGATTACGAGTTCCAAACGTACTGTTCAGGAAGTTGTAGACGATTACCGGGAAGAAATGTTCAACTACGGCGGCAACGCCATGCTCGACCAAATAAACGCTGCCATCGGCAAGAAAACCGTGTATTATTACGGGTAACGGCTTGATGGTTTCACGATTAACAGCAAGACTGTAAAAATTAAAAGCGCAATCTCGCATCTGTCGGTGGCAGAAACCGCTGATTCGGGGATTTTTTAATCTTTTTTTCGCCTGTTAAAAAATAATTTTATGCCAATTCCTTTAGTACAGCAAAGAAAAGACCGTAAAATGGGACAGTGATGCTGATATAATGAAGCCATAACAACGGAAAACGGGGAAAAGCGTTATGGCGAAGAAAAAAGGGATGTCACTTGCGGAGTTCAACGAGAAATTCGGGAATGAATTGGCATGCGAAGAGCACTTGCTCAATCTTAAGAAAAAGGAAGGCGTGGTGTGCCCGAAATGCGGCGGAGTCATGTTTTACTACATCGGCAGCCGTAAGATTTTTCAATGCGCCGAATGCCGCCATCAAGTGTCGCTGACCAGCGGAACCGCTATGCATAAAACACATCTGCCGCTTCAAGTATGGTTTCTCGCGATATACTTGATTTCCACCGACAAACGCGGCTGCTCCGCTTCATTTCTGTCGAAAACATTGAAGGTCACCTACAAGACCGCATGGTTTTTGCTTCACAGGATCAGGCACGCCATGGGAGAACGCGACAGCAGATATCTGCTGTGCGGTGTCGTCGAACTTGACGACACCTATTACGGCGGGACGAAAAAAGGCGGGAAAAGAGGCAGGGGAACCGATAAGATCAAGTTTTTAGTGGCGGTTTCGAAAGACGAAGAAGGAAAGCCGGAATACGCAAAGATGAGCGTTGTCAAAGATCTCAAAGGTATTACGGTCGGGCGGTTTGCAAAGAGTTGTATCAAGGAGGGTTCGGTCGTTGAAAGCGACGCGTACAGGAGCTACCGGAAACCGCTTGCGGATCATTATTTTCATCAGTATGAGGTCTTCGGCGCAGACGGGGAGATGCTGAAATGGCTTCACACGATCATCGGAAACGTCAAGGCCTTTATTGACGGAACCTATCATGGTTTGGGTGAAAAATACTTTCAAGCGTACTTGGACGAATTTACTTATCGCCTAAACCGCAGAGCTTTTTATAACGGTTTTTTCAAAAATCTTCTCTCTGCCGTTAACCTCGCTTCCCCCTTACCCCTTGCTGTGCTAAAGGAATAGGCATAAAATAAAAAATATCTGCCTGTTTGTGATACTGTTTGTTATAATGACTCCCCCCGCTCATGATTTGTTATACTTTTCCCTTTTCATTATAATATTATGTTAAAAACTAAAATCTACGGAAAATAAAGCTTGTTCTGCCAATAAAAAATCCCGGCCTTTCGACCGGGACATTTGTGTGCGGCAGGCGGCCACATGGGGCCGCCCCTACGGTATAAATCCTCTCTGCCTCTTATTATTATGCCGCTTTAATTCTGAGTCCTCCGCTGACGGTTCCGATGTCAAACTTGGCAGAGCCGTCGCCGCTGATGTATTTATGCCCGCTCATCACAACGCTGAACGCGCAGTCCATCCCGCCCGAGACGGTGTCATATTCCAACGTAAATCCGCTGTCGGAGGGCAGTGTCAATGTGATTCCGCCCGAGATGGTGTCAATTTTCAAATCGGCGGGGCGAACCGCAAACTGCATCGAAACGCCGCCCGAAGTCGTCTCGATTTCTGCCGTGTCAGCATAAATCACTCCATCGGTAAAAACCTCGCCCGAAACCGAATTGGTTTTGAGCGCGCCGACTTTCCCCGCGAAGGACACCGCGCCGGACATGGTATCCACTTCGGTCTCCTGCGCCGTTCCTGTGCTGTTGATACGCACCATACCCGAAACCGTATTGACATTCATCTTCACATAGCTGCCTTCGTACCGAATCTCACCCGAAGTCGTATCGATGTCAACTGTCTGCGCCGTGAGGCCGGATGCGTCAATTTGACCGGAGACCCCGTCGCAGTCCAGATCATTCACCGTGAGTCCCGAAACGGTCAGTTCTGCTGAAGCACCCGAAAAGTCGAACGTGCTCATATTGGCCGCAAGCGCCGCCGGGATTTTCACATCGAGCGTTTTCATCGGAAGATCATTGGGCGCGTTGGTTGGGCAGTACTGGATATACAGTATGCTGTTCTCCACGCCGAAACGAAGTGCTACGTCCTGTGTCAGGGTTTCGGACGAGGTCTCGGTAAAAATGATCTCAGTGCCGTCATAGACGGAAACCGTCGCACTTCCCGCAATCCATTTCAAGTTAATCCCGGTGATCCCGACAGTGCTTGATATGTAAGTGCCGTTTGCGGCATAAGCGCTGTTCCAGCCCTTGTAGCCCGTGATATCGTTTGTACCGATGTTGATATTCCACGGGAAATGAAACGTGTTGTTTTTCCAGAC
>CAYOGQ010000171.1:0-3457 GCA_964403645.1 uncultured Ruminococcus sp. | reverse complement strand
ACGGGAACGCGACGCACAGCATGAGGTATTCCGGACGCGGGAGGATCGGCTTGTGCCCATGCAGACAGAGCTGCTATTAAAACGCCGCGATCAGGTTCCCCCGGCGTTAGAAGAGGCCATGCTCCGGCACTACGGTGAGCACGCCTATCATCACGGCTATTTTTGGTGGGAGACTCCGAAAAAACTGCCGGAAAGCTTCGTTTACAACAAAACACGCAGATGGATGGCAACCTTCAACTATATAAACCAGTTTCGCGGTTCTGCCCTTTACCTTGCCGATTCGGTGGATTGGCTGATGAAAAACCGGAACGCGGACGGGGTATGGGACTGGGGGACACAGGTTAAGGACCCATGGGGTTATTTCGGTTATTTTTCCACAAACCGCAATCACCGTTATAACAGAGTTGTTGACTGCACGATGGAGATACTAAATTTCCTGAAAAAATACGTCGACAATAACATTTAGAAGCCGACCGCACCACGGAGGGAATGGTGAAATGGGAATTGAAGAAATCCTGTCAAGTCTAAACGAGGAGCAGAAACAGGCTGTTTTTGCGACCGAGGGATATGTCCGCGTTATTGCCGGCGCGGGCAGCGGTAAAACACGCGCTTTGACGGCGAGATACGCATATCTTGTGGAGGAGTTAGGTGTTTCTCCCGCGGGAATTCTTTGCATTACTTTCACCAACAAGGCGGCCCGCGAAATGAAAATCCGGCTGCGCCGGTTGCTGGGCGACGGTATCGACACTTCGTTTGTGTCAACTCTCCATTCCTTCTGCACACGCGTTTTACGCGAGGATATCGGGCGTTTGTTTTATCCGGAGAGCTTTGTCGTGTTAGACAACACTGATCAGAAAAATATTTTAGAGGAGGTGTATGAAGAGCTCGGTATAAAAATGGACACGGCCACCTTTGAATTCATGATCGATCAGATCCGTTATGAAAAAAATTTAGGCGACTATATGGATTTTATGGCCGTCCCCGGAAACGAAATCGGCACGGCGGAGCCAAAGGATTTACGGCAGAAAATCATCTTTCGCTATATGGAAAAACAGAAGAAATATTTCGGCCTGGACTTTTTCGACCTGATAAATTTTACGATTTATCTGTTTAAGAAGCATGAGGATATTCTGCAGAAATGGCAAAGCCGGCTGCATTATGTGATGGTAGATGAATTTCAGGACATCACCATGAAGGAGTTTAAATTTTTACGGACGCTGACCGATCTTCACCAGAATTTCTTTGTCGTGGGTGACCCGGACCAAAATATTTATGAGTGGCGGGGCTCGCGCATGGCGGTGCTTTTGGATTTTGAAAAGAACATACGGGATTATTTTTCGGGCGAAGCGCAGTCATATTTCCCCGGTCATATAATTCATAAGCTGAAGGCCGACTTTACGACGATTTTATTGAATCAGAATTACCGCTCGACACCGGAGATTTTGGCCGCGTCAAACGCATTGATTTCAAAAAACCAAAACCGCATCGAGAAGGAATTATATACGCAAAACGGAGGGGAAGCGCCCGTCGAGCACTATCACGGCAAAAACGATACGGATGAAATCAGCTATATCGCCGGAAAAATCAAGAGCCATGTGGAGGGCGGCGGGGAATATTCAGACATAGCCGTGCTGTACCGTTCCGCTTATGTTTCCCGATTTATCGAGCAGGGCTTTCTAAAGCATAACATTCCGTATACGGTTTACGGCGGCGTGGGGTTTTACGAACGAAGGGAAATCAAGGATGTTTTGTCGTATCTGCGCCTTGTGGAGCATGGCGACGACCTTTCTTTTAAGCGTGTGGTAAATATTCCCCGCCGGAAAATGGGTAAAAATAAAATGGCGTTCATCAGGGCGCAGGCCGAAGCGGACAGAGCGACCATGTATGAAACCCTGAAAAAGCATATTGACAATCCGGTTTTCAAGGGCTCCGGCGCGCGTGAATTTTTGCGTGTAATCGAAAGCATGAAGGAATACGCAGTAGCCGCGCAGGTGTCGGAGCTGCTTCAAAAGCTGCTGCTTGAAACGGGATATGAGCAGTATATCCGCGAAAGCGGCGAAATGGACAGGCTTGATAATGTATCAGAATTGACAAGATCAATCGTCACTCTGGAAGCCGATTACGGAGAGCCGCTGACCCTTTCGTCGTTCCTGCAGGACATTTCACTTAACCGTGACGCTCCGGAAGACGACGGCAGGGACTGCGTGAAAATCATGACGTCTCATATCGCAAAGGGGCTGGAATTTCATACCGTCATCATTGCAGGGCTCTCGGAAAAGATTTTCCCGTCCGCACGGTCGCTCGAGGAACGCCGGGAGGAAGCGCTGGAGGAAGAACGCCGCCTTTGTTATGTCGCCATGACCCGCGCGAAGAGACAGCTCTGTATGACCGAAAGCGAGGGCTTCGGTTTCCGGGGCTATATGAAAACGCCCTCGCGGTTTTTGTTTGACATCGGCGACGAATATATTACGCGAATTGGCAGCATCGGCAAAGATATTATGGAGGAGCACGCCCTGCAGACCGTCATTCGCAAGCCGTCTGCCGCCGCGTTTTTACCGGCGGGGACGCCGGTTAAGCACAAGGTGTTCGGCGAGGGCGTTATTGAGTCGGCGGATGAGAACACGAAAACATATATGATACGGTTTTTAATCGGCACTAAGCCTATCAGGTTTGAATACCAGGGATTATCGCAGGTATTTTAGATATAAGATGTCCGCCGGCCGGCGTGTTTCAGCTAAACTAAAAAAGACCGGAGGAGATTTCCGGCTTGCTCCAAGGGTAAGGAGGCATATGAAATGATCTGCCCGAAATGCAATAAAAATGCTCCGCGTAACAGAGAGATGTGTCCCGACTGCGGCGCTCCCGTAAAACCGATTCCGGTACCGTCCGGAGGCAGAATCAGGTTTGGGGATTACGACTGGTTCGTGCTTGACAAACGGGGGGACAAAACGCTCATCATCACCGAAAAAGTGATTGCGAAAATGCCGTATCACAATCGGGAATGTGAAATCACTTGGGAATCTTGCGATATGCGGAAATATTTAAACGGTGAGTTTTACCGGTCATTTAACGGGGCGGACCGCGCTCGGATTGTCGAGGTTGTAAACGAAAACCCCGACAACCCGTGGTACAAAACACCCGGCGGAAATCCTACGGCTGATAAGATATTTTTACTGAGTATAGACGAGGTTCTCAAATACTTCGGGGACAGCGGGCAGATAAAAACGAGAGAAGTTCATCAAAACTGTGATTGGTGCAAGGATAAATATTGGCCGTGGTTTGGCGATAAATACAATATCAACCGCCGCACCGTTGATGATAACGGTATTGTTCGGCACTGGACATTGCGTTCGCCCGGAGCCAACGGACATAATGTGACATTCGTAATGGGATTCTGCGGAGACGAATTTGACCACGGCGGTATAAATATGGTTGGCAGCGATGATTTGATAGACGG
>CAYOGQ010000170.1:0-3490 GCA_964403645.1 uncultured Ruminococcus sp. | reverse complement strand
GGGTGATCATCGCCTTCCAGGCGTATTTCACCATTATTTTAAACGCCATGCTCGGCATAACCAACGTGTTTGTAATGTGCACCAAGGGCGTGGCTTCCGCCAAGCGCGTCGCGGAGGTGCTGGACGAACCGGAGGACATGCAAGTAATAAAGGGCGCGGCAACCGACAGCCCTTATCATATAGAATTTAAAAATGTCACGTTTTCGTACAATAAAATCGAACCCAACCTTAAAAATATCAGCTTTACTTTAAAACGCGGTCAGACATTAGGTATTATCGGCGCGACCGGCAGCGGTAAATCGACGGTCATTCAGCTTTTAAATCGCTTTTACGACGTCGACGAGGGCGAGATTTTGATAGACGGCAGAAATATCAAAACCATCCCCAACGACGAATTCCGGGCGAAGTTCGGCAATGCTTTCCAGAGCGACTTCATGGTGGCTGCTGAAATCGGCGAAAATATTTCCTATTACCGCGACGTCTCCGTTGAAAAGATAGCGTTAGCCGCCGAAAACGCTTCCGCTGCTGAGTTTATAAACGCAAATCTCGAAAAGCTGCGGTACAAGGTTTCGCCGCGCGGCGGCAACCTTTCCGGCGGGCAGAAGCAGCGGTTATTAATCGCGCGCGCGCTCGCGGACGACCCCGAGATACTCCTACTCGACGACGCTTCCTCGGCGCTCGATTACAAGACCGATTCCAACCTTCGCAAGGCGCTCCACGATCATTATGCGGAAACCACCAAAATAATCGTCACCCAGCGCATCTCCTCCATTCGCCACGCCGATCTGATACTGGTGCTCGACGACGGCGAAGCGATAGGTCAGGGCGGACATAACGAGCTTATGAAAAACTGCCCCGCATATAAAATTATCGCGGATACGCAGATGGGGGAGGACAAGCTATGAACTCCATGGGTAACAGGGGCGGCGGCGGACGCCTGACGCGGGGCGAAAACAACGGCGACAGAAGAACTTTTTCCGCGGTCAAGCCCAAAAAGAAATATATATTGATTCGCCTTTGGAAATACCTGTACCGATATAAGCTGATACTGCTTTTGGCGTTAGTCCTTGTCGTGGCTTCCAATCTCCTGGCATTGCTGGGTCCGTCGCTTTCCGGCAAGGCGATCAACGCCATGGGAATCGGCAAAGGCGAAACCGATTTTAACCGGGTGTTTTACTATATCGCACTGATGCTCGTATGCTATGTTTTATCGGGACTGTTTGCGTACGTACTGGCGGGGCTTATGATAATCCTTTCCAAAAAGGTCGTTTACAGGATGAGGAAAGACGTCTTTGAAAAGCTCGTCACGCTGCCGGTGGGATTTTTCGACAGGCATCAAGCGGGCGACATCATCAGCGTTATCTCCTACGATATAGACACGGTCAACCAGTCGCTCTCCAACGACCTGCTGCAAGTCTGTAAATCGATCATCACCGTGGTCGGTTCGCTTATCGCAATGCTTGAAATTGCCCCGCTTTTGGTGCTGGTTTTCGCGGTTACCATCCCGATGTCGGTAATTTTCACCAAAATCATAACCCAAAAGGTACGCCCGCTCTACCGCGAACGTTCCGCGAAACTCGGCGAGCTTAACGGCTTTGTGGAGGAAATGACCGCAGGTCAAAAGACCACCAAGGCATATAACCGCGAAGAACGGGTGATCGAACACTTTGATATCAAGAACGAAGCGGCTGTGGCGGCTTATACAAAGGCCGAATATTACGGCACCGTCGTGGGACCCGGAGTAAACTTCGTAAACAACCTTTCCCTCGCCCTGGTTTCGGTGTTCGGCGTGCTGATGTACCTTCACGGCGGTATTGACTTGGGCGGCATCTCGTCATTTGTGCAGTATTCGCGTAAGTTTTCCGGTCCCATCAACGAAACCGCCAACATTATCGGCGACTTTCAGTCCGCTTTCGCGGCGGCGGAGAGGGTTTTTGGCTTAATCGACTCCGAACCCGAAAAAGCCGATATCGCCGGCGCAAAGGATCTGATAGCGGAAAGCGGCAGGGTGGAGCTTAAAGACATCAAATTCGGCTACACCGCCGACCGGGAAATTATCCACGGGTTGAACCTCAAAGCGGACAAGGGTGACCTTATCGCCATCGTGGGTCCCACCGGAGCGGGCAAGACCACCGTCGTAAACCTGCTTATGCGGTTTTACGACGTAAATTCCGGCGACATAACCATCGACGGCGAATCAATTTACGGCGTGACCCGCTCGTCACTGCGTTCGGCGTTCACAATGGTGTTGCAAGATACCTGGCTGTTTTACGGCACGGTGTACGAAAACGTGGCTTACGGCAAGGAAAACGTCACCATGGAGGAAGTGGTGGAAGCCTGCAAAGCGGCGCGGATACACAGTTTTATCTCCAAGCTGCCGCAGGGCTATAATACCATTTTAAACGATAACGGCATAAATATTTCCAAAGGGCAGAAGCAGCTTGTGACCATCGCGCGGGCGATGTTGATAGATTCCAAAATGCTCATCCTCGACGAAGCGACCTCCAACGTCGACACGGAAACCGAACGGAAGATACAGGGTGCCATGCGCTCCCTGATGAAGGGCAGAACCTGCTTCGTCATAGCCCACCGGCTATCCACCATTCAAAACGCAGACCTTATTATCGTCGTGCGCGACGGTAACGTGGTGGAGCAGGGCACCCACGCGCAGCTTATGGCGCAAAACGGTTTTTATTCGGAATTATATTACTCACAATTCGAGACTTATTAAAATATAAAGATATAAAGATAAAGGATAAAGGGGTATATAATGAATCGTACATTTAAGAGGATAACCTTACTTTTATCGGCGATGTTTATGACAATTTCTCTTGCAGCCTGCGGAGACAACGGTATTGACGCCGATATTAAATCGGAAGAGGAGAGTTTTATGGAAAATGTCAGCAATAACGAGTCATCGCAAAACTCTTCGGAGGAAACCGAATCATCCGCGGAGGAAAGCCAAATTGATGTTTCGCCTTTCCTTGACGGAAAAAAGCTCGTGGTGTACGGGGACTCCATAACCGCTTACGGCACGTGGGGCAGATCTGCGGCGACGGAGTTAAACGTGTATTATTTCAACGGCGCGATTGGCGGGATAACCTCCGCCCAGGGGATCGCCCACTTCCCGGCGTATGTGGCGACTCAAAACCCAGATTTCGTAACCCTGCTGTTTGGGATGAACGACCTCATCATGACTTCACCGGGCACCCCGCGGGTCACCCCGGAGGAATTCCGCCAAAACCTGAAAACGCTTATCCAAATGACCGCAGACTGCGGCGCGGTGCCCATACTGCTCACCACCAACCCGCTCAATCCCGATATCTTCTATACAGCCCAGGGGCAGGATAAATCGTGGTATTCGGAAGTCGGCACGCCCCTGGAATGGCTGGACGTGTACAACGCCGTTGCGCGCGATGTCGCGGAAGAGACCGGGACATATCTTATAGATATGCGGGAAGCCTGCGAGGGCATATCCTACACAACGCTC
>CAYOGQ010000169.1:0-3548 GCA_964403645.1 uncultured Ruminococcus sp. | reverse complement strand
TAACGGCTTTCTTTAAAATAAAAAATAGACCATATGTTTGACAACCGCAGAAATTCATATTTTGTACTTCTTATCTTTATACACTATTAGGATTTACTTGATATTTTATAAAACTTACAGCATTTCTCTATATTACCTTGTCAGGGGTTGACAAGTAAGTAAAATAGCATTATACTGATTATATTAATTTACATAATTACTTTTTAAGAATTATTTTATTAAATATATTTATATCCGCGGTCCGTGGAACGTGTCCGGAAGAGTGGGTTTCCGAGACGGCGGCAGATAGGAAGTTTTATTAATGAACAATTACGGCATTTGGTGCGGAAAAGACGCGACAGTCGCGGTTATCGACAAGTTCAACATTGCATTTTTGCGCGTTAAAAAGGATGAAATCGCATGCATATTGAAGCACCACGACCATGGGACAGTGGGGGCGGTGTATGGGTTGGGGATCGGTTTTGACGCCGACGCCATGTATTGCGTTAAAAACCCAGAAACGGGCGCAAAATATTGCAATGTAAAAGCCGGCGCTGAAAATCTTGAAAACCATTCCGGCGACACTTTTTACATAAAAGACGGCGGCGGTATGGTTTACACGATGTATAACGGCGTTTCGTTCGACCTCACGCTGGCGGAAAAAATCGACATGGCGGACTTTGATGTGAATAATCCGGCGGACAGTTCCGTTCCACTCGCGAAGCGCATGGCGCTGTGGGGCGTGAAAAAGTATTTTGAATATGGAGAAGGGTGTTTCAACGTCGGGATTGACACCCAAAAATATACGATTCTTTTCTATGTCAATATAAACGAAAAGCGCGTTTATTGCCGCGTGGGGCAAAACGGATATTGCGAAAAAGGGTGGGCGATGCTTTCGACCACCTGCGTCAGGCAAAACGAGTGCAGGATGATCGAAAACAACCTTATGACTCTGGAAGATTACAAGCCCGACGAAAATTGTTTTATAACGGACTGCTGCGCCTTTCCGCCCGACGGCGGCTGGTATTGGTCCTTAAAAGCGGTCACGGACGACGTGATCTATCTGAACGGATGCGGCGGGGTGACCTATGAGATACATAGAGCCGGTTTCTTCGCAAGCAAATAAACTTTATCTTGTTTTTATCCACGGCGTAAGCTATAATGACGCCGTGGATACATTTTTATGTATAATGCTGAAATATTTAAGGAACGGATAATGGAAAAGATAACCGAACAAATTCAACGCAGACGTATGCACGGGCTGTATCTGTCGCGAAAATGCGACGATATTGTCGAACTTTCACGCGAGCTTATCGGGTTGCATTGTTGGTTTCACCGCAATGTCGCTTTTTCAGCTTTAATACGCGGCGCGGGGCTGGAGGGCTGGAAGACCGCGCTCACCAAAACGTGGGTCCATCATGCGCTGCACGGCGTGGCGCCGGACGACCTGCCGACGTTGCTCGCGGTCCACGCGGGAGGTTGGCGCTGGGGGGAGCAGTATATGGAAATCGCCGACAAAGCGCTTCGCCTTATGGAAGACGGCGTTTATTCCCGCGCCGAAATGCGCCGCATATTCGCGGACGAATACGACAAGGAGACGATCGACAGGGCTTTTTCCCCGTGGGGCGGAATTTTTTGCGAGCTGGCGCGGCTCGGCAAGGTCGCTTTCCGCGATATGACCAGCCGTGATTTCGATTTGATAGACGCCGAACCGACGCAGACGCCCCAGGAGGTGCTGCCAGGACTGTTCCGACGGTTCATCACGGCTTACGGCCCCGCGACACTCGCGGACGCGGCTTGGTTTTTCGGGTTGGGAGGGGAAAGGAAAAAGGAACTTTCCGCTTTGGACTTGGACGAATATTTGCGGTTTGAACATAACAAGAACGTTTATTATTATATTGACGACAACGCGGACATGAACGAAATCCCCGAACTGACGTTGCTTTCCGGCTTTGACCCGCTGATCGTGTCTTACACGGACAGGAGCGCGATCCTGCCGCCGGAATACAAAAACGCGGTCATAATGAAATCGGGCATATGCCTTCCGACTGTCGCCGTGAACGGTCGGGTGGCGGGGCTTTGGAATATCAAAAAAGGCGAACCGACGGCGGAATTTTTTGCGTCGCAACCCAAACGGATCGAAGAATCCGTATTGGATATGGTAAGCGGTATCTGTTGGTATACACGGCGGCAGTTATAATAAACACAAGATTTTAAACGGAGCAAAGTGATGTTTTTGGGTGAACCTGTCGCGTCAGGAAAAACAGCTGATATTTATCTCGTTGACGGAATGATTTTTAAAATATTCAAAAAAAATTTACCCTGCGGCGAAGCGGAATATGAAGCGGGTAAACAAGTATTTGCTTATTCAAAAAATTTACCGGTTCCGTGCGTATTAGACGTTACAAAAATAAATGGCAGGCAAGTTATTGTCATGGAATATGTCGAAGGAAAAAACATTGGAAAATTATTAAGCGAGGAAAATTTAAAGCATAAAAAAAGGCAGTATTTGGAATTATCTGCGGATATCCAAATTAAAATAAATTCTATCAGCGCGGTGGGCATAGAAAAAATGGATGACAGACTACACAGAAAGATTATTTCCGCAAGCCTTTTAAACAACAAGCAAAAAAGCACTTTGATTGAAAAAATGGATGGTATAAAAAAGGATGATAAGTTATGCCACGGAGATTATCACTTCTTCAATTTGATTTATAATAATTCCCGTGTAAAGATTATTGACTGGGCGGACGCTACTTCGGGTGATTCGCGAGCGGATGTATGCAGGACTTATTTATTATATACTCAGTTTTCAATTGATTTGGCGCAATCATATCTCAATGTATATTGCGATAAAAGCGGCTTTTCGGAAAACGATATATTACAATGGCTTCCTGTTTTAGCCGGAGCGAGATTATCGGAAAACATATCAAAAGATGAAAGTTCCAATCTAATTGAAGTAGTAAATAAATTGAAAAATTTTTAAAATAAAATAAGGAGATTTACAATGGATAAAAGACTTGTCGGAAAATGGTTCAAGAGCGAAATGGGCGAAACGATCAATATCTTCGACGAAGAACCTCTGCGTATGAAGATGTCTTTTTCCTCCTCCGGGTATTACAATTTCGAGCCGAACTGCGTTTATGAAAAAGACGGTTATTTTTGTTATGAAATCAACGACGAAACATACCGAATGGTTTATCATGTCCGCTGCGCGGACGGATTTTTGGAGGGCTTTTACACGCAGCACGGCAAAGAAACGCCCGTGAAATACGAACGCATATCCGAAACGCCGGAGGACGGGCAGTTTGAATACAAACCCGCGCAGATGATCGTTCCCGGCACCGATATATCGCGCATAGATATGTTGAAAAAATACGCAGTATACGACGGCGTCGGTTCGGCAACCCCTTATACCGTCGAATACACGCTTTTTGAACCAGCCCCCGCCATATTGCAAAAATACGGCTACGCAAAATACATAGACGGTTACGCTCTTACCGACGACGCGCTGGCTTTTTCGCTGCTCAATTTCGTGTGTGACAACTTCCGGCACGACGGTTCGAGCG
>CAYOGQ010000168.1:0-3554 GCA_964403645.1 uncultured Ruminococcus sp. | reverse complement strand
AACCGCTGCCTGATTTCTTGTTTACGGGTTCACCCCAACTATTGACAAAGAGCCTATTTTAATACTGCATTTAACACAGATATTTCCCCGGTAATAAAAAATGCGAAAAATCCGGTGTAAACCGGATTTTTTCATAATTTATCTGTTCATATCGAGGTCAACCCGGAACGCGTAGTCGTAGGTGTCTTCAATCGTTATCACTTTTACGCAAGCGTAGTCAAAACTCGTTTCGGTCATATCCGGCCAAAGGGCACGGTTGTTGGTGCGCGTTTCGTCCCAGACGAATTCCTCGCCGTTTTTGTAAATCTTGACGTTTTCGACCAGCACGTTTTGCAAATAGAGGTCTTCGTCGGTGTTGTAGAGGGTTATTTCAACAAAATCATCCGAGGGGTTACCGGAGGTGTCTTTCTTGACGTTTGCCGGGTAATCGAGCGCGAAATCCATGAGATAAGCGGTGTTGGTCCCGTCGGCTTTCATGCCCTTGACATAGAACGAAACGCGGTCGGCTTCCTTGTCCGCCGTCAGGTCGTAAATGATAACGGTGGCTTTTTGATTTTCTTCCGAAGTGTCAAGCGTCAGACGGTAGTCGTGGGCGGGGTCGAGCTTCACCGACGATTCGTACCATCTCCCCTGGTCGCTCGCGGCGGGTTCGTAGATGTTATAAAAAAGGTGCCACGAGGGGTTTGTGCCCGAATAACAAAAGCCCGTGTCAAAGCAATTGGACCACCAGCTGCCGTTGTAAACGTCGCAGCCGAGGAATATATAGGCGTTGACGAATTTGCCGTCGGACCGGCGTATTGTATTGATATTCAGCTCGCTGATTTTGATATCCATCGATGCCTTGTTATAGCCGACTTTGGAATAGACGCAATAAGCGGGTCCGTCGCTGTCGCCCATTTTACCGCCGCCGTTGTTGTAATCCAAGTTGGATAAGGCCGTCGCCCCTTCGGGGACGGGCGTTTTTTTGAGTTCCTCGCTCATTTCGGATACCTCTTTGCTCTCTTCGGACGATTCGTCCGGTATTTGTGATACTGTTTCCTCCGAGGATTCAGGCGGCAGCGAAAAAACGACTTCTTTCGACGATGTTTCACCGCCGTCGCTTCCTCCTCCGCATGATACAAACGAAGTTAGAAGGCTTATAATAAGTAAAACAATAGACGCCTTTTTCATAAATTCCACCCTTGTTTTATTAATATTTGACAATCACAGGATAACATAATATGCGGCTTTTGTCAAACGGTATTGACAAATTTCTCCTATAATATTATGATAAAATTATGAATTCACATTAACGGAGTTACATATGGTAAAAATTTTAATCGCTCCCGATTCATTTAAAGGTACATTAACTTCCAAGGAAGCCGGGGATATCATACAGTCGGCGTTTATGAAGGCGGGGTATGACGGAGCCGTGGCGCTTCCGGTTTCCGACGGCGGGGACGGCATGACCGAAGCGGTGCGCGACGCGATCGGCGGCGAAATCATAGAAACGACGGTCAAAGGGCCGCTTTTTTACGCCGTGACCGCCCGGTACATATTAAACGGTAAAACAGCGGTGATCGAATCGGCAGAGTCCTGCGGGCTGATCCTCGTCCCGGAGGGCGAACGCGACGTTATGAATTCCACCACCTACGGCGTCGGTCAGATGATTTCCGACGCGTTGTCCCGCGGCGCGGAAAATATCGTCATAGGGCTTGGGGGCAGCGCCGCGAACGACGGCGGAACCGGCGCCGCCTGCGCTTTGGGGGTAAAGTTTTACGGCGAGCACAACTTTATCCCGGTGGGGAGAACGCTCGGCAATATTAAAAAGATAGATTATTCCGCTTTAAATCCAAGGTTGAAATCGGCGCGCATAATCGCCTGCTGCGACGTTACGAATCCGTTTTACGGCAAAAACGGCGCGGCTTATGTTTTTGCGGGGCAAAAAGGCGCGTCGCCGGAGGAAATAAAACGCCTTGACGAGGGGTTAAAACACCTCGCGGGGTTAATAACGGGTTGCGATCTGAAAACCCTGCCGGGCAGCGGCGCCGCAGGAGGGCTGGGCGGCGGTATCGCGGCGTTTTTGGGCGGGGAGCTTAAAAACGGTTTCACAGTCGTGTCATCCCTGCTGGGGCTTGAGGAAAAGATCAAAGCGGCGGATATCGTCATAACGGGCGAAGGGAAAACCGACTCGCAGACGTCGGGCGGCAAACTCCCCGCCGGAGTGGCGGCGCTTTGTAAAAAATACGGCAGGAAATGTATATTGATAAGCGGTTGTATCGACGGGGATATTTCGCCTTTGTTTAAAATGGGGATAACCAAAGCGTATTCCGCCGTCCCGACCGTACCGAAAAAGCTGCCGAGCAAAACCGAAGCCGCCGACGCGTTGTACGGAGCGGCTTTGAGAGCGGCGCAAGATTTGGAAAAAGAACAGACAGCGGAATGCGGAGGATTGATATAAATTTAATTTGCCGCTTAAAATAAAATTACGGATAATATAAACTATCCAAAAACGCATCTTACCACACCCCAAGCGCAGGTCGGTGTAATTGGGTTGACAATAAAAACGGCCATAAATATAATGGTCTTGCAAGGAGGGTTAACTACCGAAATGATAATTAACGTAAGAGAAGACAGCACGATTGGCGAAACCGAGGTGAGTATCGTTTGCCGCAAGGTTACCGCGGAATTGGAAGAAATCATAGCTAACCTCAGTTTAACCGACAACACGGTGGCGGGCAAAGCGGACGGCGAGACTTATTTTATACCCCTTAAAAACATATTTTATTTCGAATCGGTGGAAAACAAAATATTCGCCAATACCGAAAACCGTTCCTTTGAGTGCCCCGCCAAGCTGTATCAATTGGAACAAAAGCTGGAAAACACGCAGTTCGCGCGCATTTCCAAAACTATGATAGCCGATTTGAAAAAAGTAAAAAGTATCAGGCCCGACGAAAACTGCCGCCTTATCGCCACCCTTACAAACGGCGAAAAGCTTGTGGTTTCGCGCTTGTACGTCCCCGTCATTAAAAATAAGTTAGGAGTGAACTGATATGAAAAAATTGAAGCAATTTTATTCGGTGATTACCGTCACCACAACTTTTATGGTCACCTTTTTTATAATATTAAACGCATTTATGCCGAAAACAATAACTGTGGCGTATCTTCGGTTGTTTCTGGTGATCGGGCTTATCGCTTCGGTTATCGGCACCTCGCTGTTTACCAAAGGGCTTTCGCCTAAAAGCCTTTGGTTAAGGCGAACCGCCATATGCGCCGTCCTGCTCGTCGTTTCGCTTACGATTATGGTTTCATTTGATCTCGTTTCGTTAAATTCATTTTCGGAATACGCAAAATTTATTTTAATAACGGCGATAAGCTCGGTGTTGTTCGGTATAATTTCGTTTTATATAACCGACAAAATCGAAAAGAAACTTTTAGAAAAGATTAACTCCAAATTGAATGAAAAATAAAATCCATAATAAAACTCCGGGATATATTCCCGGAGTTTTATTATTTTTAGAGGTTCTATAATAAATGTTGGGGTAAAGCAAAATAATCTACAAAGTTGAAACAAA
>CAYOGQ010000167.1:0-3577 GCA_964403645.1 uncultured Ruminococcus sp. | reverse complement strand
CATATAGGGTTTTGGCGGTATGGATATAAAAAGAAGCGAGAATCGCAACAAGCAGCGCCGTTATCATGGACATAACGGTGAGCACGAACTTAATTTTCAACTTACGAATCATTGCGTCAGCTCCAAATGATAACCGATTCTCCTGACGGTCGCCACCGTCACCTTTGAGCGGAGGAAGGCTATTTTTTTGCGTATGAATGAAATATAAACCTCCACGTTGTTATCCTCCGCTTCCGAAAGATAACCCCAGACCTTGGTCAGCAGCTCCTCCTTGCTGATTATGGCGTTATGGTTGAGCATCAGCAGCTTCATTATCTCAAATTCCTTGAATCCCAGGCGTATTGAATTTTCTCCGCACGCGAGAGCGAAGGTTTCAAGGTTCAACCTAAGGTCACCGAATGTCAGCTCGTTTAGCACTACTTCGCCTTTCCTGCGCGAAACCGCGCGTATGCGCGCCAACAGCTCCTCGGAGGAAAAAGGCTTCGTCAGGTAATCGTCGGCGCCGCAGTCCAGTCCCTTGACCTTATCGCTCACCTCGTCGCGCGCGGTGAGGAGTATTATGGGGGTATTTATTTTATTTTTTCTTAATTTTTTAAGCACCTCGAAACCGTTTTGGCGCGGCAGCATTATATCCAGCAGGATAACGTCGTAAATACCGCTGGCGGCGTAATCGTACCCGTCCTCGCCGTCATATACCGCTTCGCATTGAATTTTCTGACCGGAAAGTATTTCGCAGATACTGTCGGCAAGCATCTTTTCATCGTCCACGACAAGCACGTTCATAGATATAACACTCCTTTCCGCCATTATAAATTTTAAACTGAAAACAGACTTAAAAAGGGTTGATATATCAACCCTTTGTTTTTATTTTTATTTTACCGTTTGTATCGTGACCTTGACGCGGCGTTTTGCATCCTCTTTCTTGAAAGCGGAGCTGTATAAAATTACGATTGCGATAAACGCGGCACACAATCCGATTATCAAGCCGATTATCAGAAACCGCAGACTTGCGGAATCGGAAAACTGCATACTCATGTAATTTGCGAACTTGTTGCTGAAAGTGGTATAACTTATTGAAAATTCGCCGTTTAAGTGCTTGGCAAGCCCTAAAACGCAGCCAAAGAAGTGCGAAACCAGTAATAATACGGTAGTGATGCCGCACACCGCTATCATCCCTTTGGAATCGACTCCGCCCGACGCGGTTTTATAGACGAAAAATACCATCCCGCCGATTAAAAACCCGGCAAGGCAGGCAAAAAACCTGATAATATCGGCTCTGCCGTTGACGCCCAGAAGGAAGAAAAGCAAGACATAAACGGCGGAAGCGCCGATCCCGGCGAGAACCGAAAGAAGCATACCTTTTATATAATTCGGCTTGTTATCCGGATTTTCGGAAACAGGGCTTGTCTCGGCTTCCTCGGCGGCGGTGAGCGCGCATTTTTCACAAAGCAGACGCTTTTCCTCGGTATTGCCTTTGACGACGGTCACGATGCGGCGTTTTTCGGAAGCGATAAATTCCGCTCCGCAATCCGAACAGTTATGGGAATTGGGAATTTCGTTTTCATCGAGCAGGGCGACGATGCAATCGGTCATTTCACGCAGGGAAGCTATTGGCGCGGAGGTCACGACGGTGACTCCGTTTTCTTTAACATTGTAATCGGTAATCGAATATTTACCGATAATCGCACGCAATCCGTCGTTTATATTCAGGTAATCGTCGGCATATTCTTCGTTATTGCCGATATAACAAGCTATTTTCAGGGTTTTTTTGGTTTTCGCTTCGTAAACAGAAATAAAATAGTCGCCATAAATGCCGAAAGCGCTGTTTTCGGCTATTTTCAGCCCTATACTCTTGGCGAACAACTCCGTTGATTTGGAAAGCATGGAACTCCCCCTCAAACTAATTTATAATTCTTATAAATTCCATATTAGCACTCGCGGGGAGATAATTGGTGAAAATTGTGTTAACTTTCGTGCAATTCAAATAAAAATAACTATTGCGGAAGCGGCGGTGAAGCCTAAAAGGCAGCAATCGGTCTGATATGTGTATTTTTCCATTATATTGAGTATAAATTTTGAGAGCGCGATGATGCCCAGCGCCGTCCCCAATCCGAGCGGCAGCAACACCGTCATATCCAGGCAGCGCGCCGCGGTGATCACCTCGCCGTATATGCCGATAAACGCGAGCATATAGGGAAAGCTGATACCCGGCAGCACCAGCGAAACCGAGAGCACAAAGCCGGCTAGAAAATACGAAAACGCTCCGAACGATTGATCAGCCGGGGCGTTGCCGGCGTGTAATATGATGTCCGTGACCGCAAGCGACGCCGCTCCCGCCAAAATATAAAAGCAAGAATTTAAACTTAAACGCTTTATCGCCGAATTTTTTATGTAAAAGGGGAGCGAGACAGTCACGATCACTGCTGATAATATCAAAAAAGCGTTTTCATGATCGGCGGCGTATTTACCGGGGAATAACGAAAACAAAAACGCCCCGGCAAGGCAGGACACTCCGGTTACGATAAGGGGTATAAAATATTTTTTCGGTTTGGAAATAAACGTGCCCGCAATCTCCATCATATTTTTATAAATACCGAGGAGTATAGCCACGCTCCCGCCGCTTAACCCCGGCACGCACATGGCGTAACCGCATAAAAAGCATTTAATAGGGTAGATAAGTTTGTTTTTCATCTGACCACCGTATATAATTATAGATTAATAAAATGGTGTTTTAGCTGCCCAAAAACAGATATTACAGGATTAGGATTTATTTAATCCTATGCGGTACGCGGCGCGTAAATAACAAAGCGCGGTATTTAATCATGTGATCGTCAGCGTTCGGACGACGCCTTGCCTTGCGCTTGTTATTTTCCAAATATGTCTTGACAAGATAGAGTAATTATGCTATAATTCTTTTCGCTGCGAAATAAGTTTCAATGCGAAAAATTTTCGCTGCGAAAAAAGTTTCGCTGTGAAAAAAGTTTCGATGCGAAAAAAGTTTCGCTGCGAAAAAAGTTTTGGAAAGATGGCTGAGCTGGTCTAAGGCGCACGACTGGAAATCGTGTGACGGCTAATAACCGTCCCAGGGTTCGAATCCCTGTCTTTCCGCCATGTTCGAAGGAAAACGGCATTGACTATATTATCAATGCCGTATATCCTCTTTTATTCCTTTTCTTCTAAAATATATTCCTCTTTGCATCTTACATCTCCTTAAACCTTTCTTTTGTTACCGCTATCGGGTATGGTTCAATTTCGCTCGCCCACAGCGTTTTTATACCGTCAAGCAATCCCGCCAGGGGAAAACCTCCGGACCCGTCGAATAGCGACGCCATAGTTTTTACGCCGCATTTGGCAAGTCCGTGTATCGGCACTCTTACGCATGTGAGGGCAACGCCATTGCCCCAAAGCCGATATTCTGCTGTATCGGTGTGTAGTTTGTTGTACCATGTGATAAGTTGCTTCTTGGATTGTTCTTTATATTTCTTTCCATTGATTTTCGCATAGACGGTACGGCACTCGTTCCAAAACTCCACGTCCTCGTCTGACATATCGGTTATGTGCGGTAACTCGCTCCATT
>CAYOGQ010000166.1:384-3588 GCA_964403645.1 uncultured Ruminococcus sp. | reverse complement strand
ACTGGTTGGTACAAAGACTGGGGGCAGACCATTCTGAAAAGCATAATTGTCTTCATATGCATGCCTGAGTTTATCGCCCCACCTTAACCGAACTTACATACTAACAAGTTTATTTGATTTACTCGAACTAGAGTTTTTAATAATCTAAACAACAAACCGCGTCCCATTGCTGGTTTTCTTCCAGTTTATGGGACGCGGTTAAATCGACCATTCAAACAACTTAAGGTGGTTTATGTTCCGTTCTATGGTCTATATCATCAAATCAAAAACTCGCCATCTTCAAATATAAGTTTTTCATCCAACCAGAGTTTCGCATTGGTGCGGGTATCTTTCACAATATCCCAGTGGATAGGACAAGCATAATCGTTGTTGTAGGGACGGCCAAGGGCAATATGGATGGTGCCTGCTATTTTTTCGTCCCAGAGGATGTCTGTGGTGGGGATATCGATATGGGGATTGGTGCCAAAGGCAAACTCACCACAGCGGCGTGAGCCCGGTTCACTGCCGGAGAAAATCTCCTCAACAAAAGCTTGATTGGTGGACGCTTCCACCTTGGTCACGACTCCATCGGTAAACTCTAAATACAGGTCATGAATCACCTTGCCGCCCAGGGTTGCAGGGAACTCGAAGAAAATATGTCCCTGTACCGTTTCCCATTTGGGGGTGATAAATATTTCTCCATCAGGTATGTTAATCCGATTTTCTGATACCTTCCACTTCTCATTGATAAACTCAAACGAGAAATCCGTTCTGGTACCAATCAGGTGTACCTTTCTGCCCTTGTCCAGGATATCTGCTTTTCGCTGCCAGAATTTAACATGCTCTTCCCAATCAATACTACAGGCATCAAAGAACATATCCATGATTTTTTCGTGACTGACCTGCGCTTGTTGGGCAAACCGTTCATTGGGGACACGTACCAAAGCCCAGTTCGTTTTTTGCCACCGCAGGGAAGAGATAACGCCCTGCGCTTTTTGATACATTGCAATTTTATCCGACGGAATATCGTAGCACTCATTTAGGTTAAAAGCGCCACGCAATGCCAAATAATGGTCTGCCCACTCCATTCCGTAGGCCTCGATTTCCGGCACCCAAGAAATCTGCGCATCACTACCATAACGCAACACCTCATGCTTAAGCGCCTCTGACATGAACTGTATTTGCGGATAGCCCCCCGCCTTGACACAGGCGGCGTAAGCCGCTTTTGCAAGGGGATATGATTCCACTTCATACATGGCAATCATCAGCCGCTCTCCTGGTTTTACCCCCAAAGAATAGTTCACCAACGATTCACCCAACACGTTCCAACGTTTATCCGTCATCACAAACACCTCTTTCGTTTTACTTTATGGTTGACTCACATGCGTATTGTTATTTGATTGGCGGTTATAAATCCATCCGCCTTCTTGCTACAGTTTCTGCTATTATGCGTATTCCGACATCAAGTAAATATATTTGACGGATTAGTGATTTCAAAGTATTCTATAGGGCATAAAGGTCAGGAGGATAGTGAAAGTGAATAATATTTTGGTTTTTGGCGATTCCAACTCTTGGGGTTATGATCCTTCAACAGGCATCGCAAAAAGGATGTCGTATGCTGATAGGTGGCCGGGGCGGGCTCAGCAGATCTTGGGCGCTGAATACCATATCATAGAGGATTGCCTGAATGGACGAACCTTGATGCAGGAAGATCCGTATTTTCCACACCGTTGCGGGATAGACAGCCTGCAGGTTTCTCTTGATGCACACGCCCCGTTGGACCTTGTCATCCTGTCCCTTGGTTGCAATGAACTAAAGCATATGTTTAACCTCAGCGCTGGGATGATTTCTTTTGGTATGGAAAATCTGATTGCAGAAGCAAAAAAAAGTTTTTATGGATATCCCGTGCCAAAGATTCTCTTGATCGCCCCACCCCCCACCCACCCCATGATTGCAGAAAAGTGCTTTGGTTTTAGCTTCGGGAAGGATGCCTACGAAAAAAGCTTGGCGCTATCTGCCCTGTATGCGGATGCGGCGAAACGCCATCATTGCGCTTTTCTTGATTGCGCCCCCTTGCAGTTTGAACTGAACACCATGGATGGGCTTCACTACTCTACCAATGACCATGCAAAACTGGCCGAAGCAGCGGCGATTGCCATTGAAAAAGCACTTCGATAATCATCGGATTAGGTTACCGCATCTCATCACATATCAGGAGGTAGAGCATTCCATGTTCCAGATCGAACGACAGGAAAAGATATTGGAGTACGTCAACAATGTCAGCAAGGTCACCATTAATGAATTAAGCAGCATGTTTGGTATGTCCCTGGTCACCATCCGCGCTGATGTCAAGGATTTGGCCAAGCGCGGCTTGCTTATTCGAACACACGGAGGTGCTCTATCTGTCCAGCAAGGCATCAACTCTGAAATCCCTGCCGGTATCCGCTCCATTCTCAATGTGGAAAGCAAACAACTGATTGCACAGGCTGCGTCAGAGCTTATCACCAACGGCGACATCGTTATACTGGACTCTGGTTCTACCACATTGGAGATCGCCCGGAGAATTTCCGCGCGAAATGTCACCGTCATCACCAACGACCTGAAAATCGGCGCCCTCATCGCCGACAGAGGTGATATTTCACTTATCATGACGGGTGGCGTACAGATGCCGCTTGTTTACTCGCTTATTGGCAGCGATACCATCGATTTTTTGAAGAGAATTAAGGTGAATAAGCTGTTTTTAGGCTGCGACGCCATTGACTTTGACTGGGGTATTTCCAATCGCTCTGTGCAGGAGGTGGCTGTGAAGAAAACCATGATGGAGGCAGCCAGGGATGTCATCGCAGTCGCCGATCATTCGAAGTTTGAGAAGAAGGTTTTTGCCCACCTTTGCAACTTGCAGTACTTGGATATGCTGATAACAGATAAGTTATCGCCCGAACGTATTGAGCAGTTGGTTCACGCCGAAGTCAAAGTGTTGGTTGCCGACAGCAAAGAAGCAAAGCTGTATCCTCCAGAGAAAAACAACAACAAACACATTTAATCAAACAATGGTTACGTTGCGCCCGCTTCACGGATGGCAGAAAGAAGTGGGCGTACTTGGTTCTGTGCATCCAAGACTTCCAAATCTATCTCCTGCTTTCGGGCACGAGATAATAATTCCTGCCCATACATTTTAATCTTTTCCTGATAAAGGCTGGCTCTTTCCCCTCCTTCCTGATAGAT
>CAYOGQ010000166.1:0-374 GCA_964403645.1 uncultured Ruminococcus sp. | reverse complement strand
CGGATATTGCTTGCTCTCATGGTGCCAGCTAACAATAATACCAGCAAGATAAACGTCGATGTGATTTGTTTCTGTTTCCCGCTCATGGGAGTAACTCCAAATATCGTATAACGCCAGCCTCTTTCTTCCATATCTCTTTTTGTGCGGCCAAGTGCGCTTTGCCAGCCTCTTCCAGTAAATCACGTTCTAACTTTTCTCTCACCTCATTGTAAGGCACCTTTTCAACAGTTGGCAAGTCACCGGCGTAATAAAGAACAGCCAATCCATTTGGGGTCACGTATGGGCAGCTTACTTCTCCCAGAGCGGTAAATGCCCCCACACGCTGCCGATACTGCTCATCATGCTGCCGGTCTGGAACAGGATCATTAAAAAAA
>CAYOGQ010000165.1:0-3598 GCA_964403645.1 uncultured Ruminococcus sp. | reverse complement strand
AGCTGAAGCCCGTATTCCTTGGTCATTCTTCTGCCCGAATTCGCGCCATGCTGGCCGGGAGCCTTTTCGCGTCTGACAATCGAGCATTTGTCGGAAAAGCATCTGTCGCCTTTGAGCATCAGCTTAACGCCTTCCTTGCGGCAGAGCCTGCAAGCGGGTCCTGTGTATCTTGCCATTATAAATGACCGTTCCTTTCTTTGGCGGCATATGCCGCCTGAATAGCCTGTAACTAATCTTTCGTTTTATAAAACGTTATACGCGTCTTCTTTTGGGCGGCCTGCAACCGTTGTGGGGGATAGGCGTCACGTCCCTGATCGAAGTTATGTCCAGTCCCGCAACCTGAAGCGCGCGAATGGCGGCTTCCCTGCCCTGACCGGGTCCTTTTACGAACACCTCGATAGTTTTAAGCCCGTGCTCCATGGCAGCCTTCGCCGCGGTTTCCGCCGCCATCTGCGCGGCATACGGCGTGGACTTGCGGGAACCCCTGAAACCGAGTTCGCCCGCGGATGCCCAGGATATCGCGTTGCCCTGCGTGTCGGATATGGTCACTATCGTATTGTTGAAGCTGGAACGAATATGCGCGGTGCCGCGGTCGATATTTTTGCGCTCACGACGCTTTTTCGTAACAACTTTTTTCTGCTGGTTGGCCATGCTAATCTCCTCCCTTACTTCTTCTTGTTAGCGATCGTCTTGACGGGGCCTTTTCTGGTTCTCGCGTTGGTCTTGGTTCTCTGTCCCCTGACAGGAAGCCCTTTTCTGTGCCGCACGCCGCGGTAGCAGTCAATTTCGACCATGCGCTTGATATTGAGCGCCACGTCTCGTCTGAGGTCGCCTTCCACGATATAATTGTTCTCTATTACTTCGCGGAGCTTTGCGACGTCGTCTTCGGTCAGATCCTTAACACGAGTATCGGGATTTATGCCGGTTTTTTTGAGAATTTCGTTGGAACGACTCCTTCCTATGCCAAATACATAAGTAAGACCGATCTCAACGCGTTTAGCGTTAGGAATATCAACGCCGGAAATACGAGCCATTATTACACCTCTCTTATCCTTGCTTTTGCTTGTGCTTGGGATTTTCGCAAATAACCATTACTTTGCCTTTTCGTCTGATTATCTTGCATTTCTCGCAAATTTTCTTTACGGAAGGCTTTACTTTCATTTTATAACCATTCCTTTCAATCTTTGTGCCACTTACGGACTGCCTATTTGGCCCTGTATGTTATCCTTCCTTGTGACAGATCGTATATCGAAACCTCAACGGTCACCCTGTCCCCCGGAAGAATCCTGATATAATGCATACGCATTTTGCCTGATATATGCGCCGTTACCATATGCCCGTTGTTTAATTGAACCTTAAACACGGTGTTGGGCAGCACCTCGGTAACCACGCCTTCGAATTCCATGACATCGTCTTTAGCCAGAATTATCCCTCCTTCATAGTCGGTTGGGCTTGTCGCGGAAGTCGCGGTTTTGTGTTCTTAACATAAGCCGCGGTGGCTTTTCTTAAAACCGCGTTCGTCGCGCTCGCGATATCTGTGATACCGCAATCCCCCAACACTCTGATATGCCTGATTTTCTTCAGCTTCGGATTGGCCGCGCCGCGTTTCCTGCCGTCAGCGTAGAGCACATGACTTTCGCCTACGGTTTTCAACACGACGAATACTTTTCCTTTATCGTTCCCGGCAAGGGATTCGACCAGTTTTTTTGATAAATCCTCCATATCGCGTATCCCAAAAGGTTTAAGCGGGGATGGTCAGGATTTCCGGACCGTTTGCGGTTATGGCGATGGTGTTTTCGTAATGCGCCGAAAGCCTGCCGTCGAGCGTCACGACGGTCCAGCCGTCGTCCAAGACCTTGACCTTCCAGGTGCCGGCATTGACCATCGGCTCGATTGCCAGCGTCATGCCCTCCCTTAAAAGCAACCCGTGTCCGGCCTTGCCGTAATTGGGCACGGCGGGGTCTTCGTGCATTTTTGTACCTATGCCGTGCCCCACAAAATCCCGTACAACCGAAAAACCGTTCGCGGTGACATATTCTTCGACAACGGCGCCTATGTCGCCCACGCGGTATCCCACGGCGGCTTTTTCAATCGCTTTGAAAAAGCTCGCTTTTGTAACCTCGATAAGCTTCGCTGCTTCCGCAGAGACCTCACCGACGCCGATCGTGGCGGCGCAGTCGCCCTGATAACCTTTGTAAACGGCGCCTACGTCGATTTTTACTATATCGCCGTTAACTATCATGCGGTCTGACGGTATGCCGTGGATAACCTGCTCGTTTAACGAAACGCAGGCCGAAGCCGGGAAACCGCCGTAGCCCAAAAACGACGGTGTCGCTCCGTGGGAGGATATGACGTCCTTAATCTTCTTATCAATCTGCTTGGTGGTGATACCCACTTTTACCATCGACAGGCCTTCCGCCCGGGCGAGAGCGGTTATTTTACCCGCGTCGCGCATTTTATCAAGCTCCGCCGCTGATTTTATGGTAATCATGATATCCCCAGCGCTGCCAATACCAAACGCATGGTGGCTTTGAGTTCTTTCTGACCTCTGACCGTTTTGACAATTCCCTTCCGTTCGTAATACGCTTTAAGGGGTTCGGTCTGGCTGTGATAAATTTCAAGGCGGTTTTTAACGACTTCGGGAGCGTCGTCCTTTCTTACCATCAGCGTACCGCCGCATTTTTCGCAGCGCTGGTTTTCCCCTCCGTTATTTTCGGGTGAAACGGAGTAGGTTGCGCCGCAGTCGGAACAGACACGCCGGTTTGACAGCCTTTCGATAATTTCCTCGTCGGAAACTTCCAGCGACAGCACGGTGTCGATTTGCACCCCCATGGCTTCGAGCGATTCCGCCTGAGGAATTGTTCTCGGGAAGCCGTCGAGGATATAACCCGCCGCGCAGTCGGGTTCTGCAAGGCGTTCTTTGATAATGGCGGTGACTATGTCGTCGGGGACCAGCCCGCCCGCGTCCACGAACGCCTTGGCTTTTTGCCCGGTGGGGGTTTGGCGTTTTATTGCGTCCCTGAGAACCGCGCCGGTGGATATCGAGGGTATGCCTAAACGAGCGCAGATGATTTCGGCTTGCGTGCCTTTTCCCGCACCCGGAGGTCCGAATAAAATGAGTTTCATACGGTTAACGGTGATCCTCCTTTATTCAAGAAAACCCTTGTAGTGGCGCATGGTTATCTGGGCTTCCAGCTCGCGTGTGGTTTCGAGGGCGACGCCCACGATTATCAGCAGCGAAGTGCCGCCGAACGCCAGCTGCGAAAAGATATACGAAACACCGGAACCCGTCCAAACCCTTATCATTACGATAAGTATCGGGAATATCGCTATAAACGACTGGAATATTGCGTCGATAAGGGTAACCCTGTTTAAGGTTTTCCTGATATAATCGGCGGTGGGCTTGCCGGGGCGATGCCCAAGTATCGTGCCGCCGTTTTTCTGAAGGTTCGACGCCACTTCAAGCGGGTTGAAGGAGATCGACGAATAAAAATAAGCGAAAGCGATAATCAGAATAAAATACGAAATCGCATAAAACGGGAAAGGCGAATTGGTTGAAAACCAGTTGTTGATGCCTTTTTCCCAAGAAGTGATGAGC
>CAYOGQ010000164.1:0-3663 GCA_964403645.1 uncultured Ruminococcus sp. | reverse complement strand
CCATGCGGTACGAGGGCAGAGCAAGATTTCCCATGGTAAAGTCTCCTTTTTTTATATAATGTGAAGGCGAGACAACCACTTTCCTTATGGACAATGGGATGGGGACGGGGTTTTTCCGGTAAGCCGCGGGCGAACAACCGTAGGCGTCCTTAAACGCCCTCGTCAGGGCGGACTGCGAGGAAAAACCAAATTCCAACGCTATGTCGGCTATACCGCGTTTCGTATCCCTTACAGTAAGGGTCGCCATGCATAACCTGCGTTTGGCGATATAGCTTTTCAAAGTCGTTCCCGCGACGCGGTGGAACTGCATTGAGCAATAATAGGGCGAATATCCGATCTCAGACGACATCGCTTTCAACGACGGGTTTTCGGCGGCGTGATCGTCTATCCAGTCTATCATTTTCTGTATCGCGTATATCCATTCGTACATGCCGCTCTCTCCTTCCGCGATCATTATAACAAAACAACTCATGCTTTTCTTCACATGAGTTGTTGAATTAATTAACCAATCGCCCTTTCCTGTTTCACTTCCATATCGTCCAACGCTTTCATCTCAAAGAACTTGCCGCGCTTTTCCATCAGCTCGTCGTAAGTGCCTATCTCCGCCAAACGCCCCGCCTCCATGACGATAATGCGGTCGGCGCAGCGGATGGTGGATAAGCGGTGAGCCACTATAAAAGTTGTCCTGCCGCGCTTGCTCTTTTCTATCGCCTGTTGGACATGGTATTCGGAAAGGTTGTCGAGAGCGGAGGTCGCCTCGTCGAGGATGAGTATTTTGGGGTTGCGTATCAGCGCTCTGGCAATGGTAATGCGCTGCTTCTGTCCGCCGGAAAGCTTGCCGCCCGCTTCCCCGACGGGAGTGTCGAGCCCCTGCGGCAGGAGAGACGCAAATTCGTTGACGTTGGCAAGCTCAAGCGCTTCCTCAAGCCTGCCGCGCGGGATGGCCTCCAGCCCGTAAGTAATATTTTCCTTTATCGTGCCGGGGAAGAGAATGCTGTTTTGCGGGACAACAGAAATCCGATGTCGGTAGTCGGTGAGGTCGAGGTCTTTCATATCCGCGCCGTCGATGTATATATGCCCCTCCGTGGGGGTTAAAAAGCCTATTATCATATTCATCACGGTGGATTTGCCCGAACCCGACTGCCCCACGACCGCAATGCACTCGCCCGCTTGGACTTCAAGGGAAAAATCGTGTATGACGTAGCTTTCGGGGTCGTCGGGGTAGCTGTAGCTGACGCGGTCAAAGGTTATTTTACCGTTGATTTGCGAAATCTTTTTGCTCCCGACTCGTTCCACGTCGTCGGAAATCATTATTTCCGAAACGGAATTTATAGCTTCCGAGCCTGCCACGAGAGCGGGGTAGGAATTTATAATGGCGAGCACGTTGCCGTTTATCGAGCCGAAAAGCGACTGGTACAGCACTATGTCGCCGACATTTATGACACCCTTGACCGCCAAAAACGCGCTGAAAATCAAACAGATTACACTGATGATATTGCTTATCACCCACGACCACGAGCCGAAATAAGCGTTGGTGTTGTCGACCACAAGCCCTTTTCGGGTAAGCTTTTCGACTTCGTTTTCAAACGAGTCGATTTCGTTTCGTTCCAACCCGTGCGCCTTGGTGACGGGCAAAAGCGCCAGCATGGAGGTAAATTTTGCCGAAACATTTTCGTTTTCCAGCCTAAATTCACGGTTTTGCGCTTTGATGCGTTTGTTGAACAGCCTGGCGACGAGTATGTTTACCGGGACTATCGCCAAAAAGAACAGCGTCATCACGGGGGCGTTGAAGGTCGAGATTCCGATCGAGATCAGCACGCCGATAAACGCGGGGATCAGGGTGATAACGATATTGCGTATCATAGCGTCGATCGACTCGATGTCTCGCAGAAATTTCGATTGGATCCTGCCGGATTCCATCTCCTTGTGGTAGGTGATCGAAAGCTTTTGCAACTTGCGCACCAAAGCGCTCTTCATGCCCGCGTTGACGCGCCGCATCATGCTGTTTATCATTTTGGCGTAAAGGACATGGGTGGGTACGTTTTGTAAAAGCACGAGCACAAGGACGGCGGCATATATGCCGATACCGGTATAAGTGGAGGAATCGGGCGGCTTCGCCGCGATATTAATGATTTCCGCGGTCAGAATCGGCATGATCCAGACCGGCGACGCCTTGACGATAAAGACGACCTGCGCGGCGAGGAGCTTTTTGCGGTTCATTTTATAAAGCTTGTATAGGATGCCCGATTTATGCTTGGGCGCGTGTTTTTCGTTGACGAACAGATGCTCATAAGTGGGTATGATATTTTCCGCGTTGTGCTTGCGCTCTTTGGAGGAGGCTTCGGCCGACGCCTTGTTTCCGTTCATTATCAATACCTCCGGATAAATGCAAACCTTAGGTTTTTCAGGGCGATTATAGCATTTAAACGGAGTAAAAACAATGTTGAATACGACGATAATCAGCGTCCGTACCGGCGGTTATCCGTCAGTTTTACTTGACGGTGAAGAGAATATACGCTTCGGCGTTAAGCTCCCTTTGGTTATTGTAAATATTAATAAATAGGTTGTTATAAACGATCCTCACTTTGATAAAATCATTATCATAATCAAATACAAGTTTATCTTGGCCCAACACCGTGGAACCGTCGGGATAATCATCCGACAGTTCGTAAATATCCCGTACGGGTACCGAAATCAATTCGTTTTCATTTTTATAAAATTTAATATAATGCTCTCCGTTTTTAATAACAGTCATTGCGGTATAAGAGGCATTATCCGCGGTAAACATAAACAACGTCTCGTCCTTATTCGATTTTTGACCAATTAAACTTGCGGTGTAAAAATATTTATACCCTTCCGTGATTATAGGTTGCGAAGGATCAAGGCTTATGTGTTTATATTCATGGGTATATCCGCCCGTCGAACTAAAACCGAACAAATCATAATATCCGTTGTAGACATTAAAGTTATCCGGTATAAACGGCAGGCGGTCGAGTGCGTCGATATCCGCTAAATAGCTCACCCCGTTGATGATTTTGGTTTTATCCTTATCGGGGATATCCGACTTTTTAATAATCCTCCCGTTTTCAAGCATACCGTTGCGTTTTAAGGTGTTCTCGACTATCGCGCTCTGACTGGCGGCGCTCGCACCGAACGCGCCGAAATAGGGCAGCACGCAGATGATCGAGCATATTATCGCCGCATAAGCGATATAGTCCTTTTTCTTTTTCGGTAAAATTATCAATATCACTCCGCAGACGGTCGCATAGACGCAGAACATTAAAATATAATAGCGCGAAACCACCATACCGCCGTCAATAAAAGCGATGACCGAGGCGATGATTTGAAAAACCGATATGGCGGCGAGAGCAAACGGGGCGATTTTAACGAAAAATTTAGGCAGAATGTTTTCGAGCCTGTAAACGATAAGGTAAATTATCAACGTGGATATGAGGTAGGACATTATTATCGGTTCAAGCAGATTGTCGTCCCAGCCGCCGGAAAATATTGTTTTGATAATATACACGATTATTACGAGTGTATAAACCAAGATCAGGGGGATTAAAACATATGACAACAACGTTTCAAAGAATTTCGGGTATCCCGCCGCTTTTTTAATTTTTTCGGCGTCGGCGTTCTTCCCCGCGAATACGGGTATCAGGG
>CAYOGQ010000163.1:0-3670 GCA_964403645.1 uncultured Ruminococcus sp. | reverse complement strand
GAGATTTTCTGTGAGCGCGCGGCGGACAGGGGCGTAAGTCTCTTAACCACCTGCGAATGCTATCTTGACGGCTACTGCGTCACGGATAATCCCCTCCCACGCGAGAAATTTATCGGCATCGCGCAGGATATCGATAAAAGCGAATACATCTCCGGCGTCCGCTCACTCGCAAAAAATTATCACATGCATATAATATTCGGGTTTTCACAGAAAACAGAGGCCGGAGTGAAAAACGCTGCGCTTTTTATAGGGAAAAACGGGGAGGATATAGGCATATACCATAAAACGCACCTGCTCACGCACGATTTGAATTACCTTCCGGGCGAAGACCTTCCGGTGTTTGATACAGAGCTCGGCAAAATCGGGATTATGATATGCGCTGACAGGCGCTGGCCCGAGACCGCGAGAACCCTGAAGCTCAAAGGCGCGGAGCTCATAATAAACCCGACCTACGGAATGCACCACGAGGCAAACGAATGGTGGATGAGGACCCGGAGCTATGAAAACGAGATATACATAGCCTTCGCCCACCCAAACGTCGGCTTTATATGCAATCCCCACGGAAACGTCGAGGCAAAGCTCGAGAGCAATCTCCCGGATATACTGGTCCACGACATAGATCTGTCAAAAACGGTTAACACCATGCTCCCCGCCCGGCGGCCGGAGCTTTACGGTATAATCGGTCAAACGAATTTATCGAAAGAAGGAGTTGCAATATGAACAAGGTGCATATTTTATACCCCGAAAAGCTCGGGACAATCGCGCCGGAGATATACGGGCATTTTTCCGAGCATATCGGCGGCGTGATCTACGACGGGATCTGGGTCGGCGAAGACTCAAAAATCCCCAACATAAACGGCTTTCGAAAGGAGCTTGTCGAAAAATTCCGCGAGCTCTCGCCCCCCGTCCTCCGCTGGCCCGGCGGCTGCTTTGCCGAAACCTATGACTGGCACGACGGAATAGGCGAGCCGGACAAACGCCCGACGACCGTGAACTGGTGGTACCATAATGACGGACGATTCGAGAGCAACCGCTTTGGAACGCATGAGTTCATCGAATTCTGTCGGCTCGTCGGCGCCAAGCCCTACTTTGCCGCCAATTCGACTTCAGTGACACCGTTCCAGATAAGAAACTGGATGGAATACTGTGGCTTCCCGTCCGGCACGGCGCTCTCGCGGGAACGCGCAAAAAACGGCAGCCCCGAGCCGTTTGACATACCCTACTGGGGCATCGGTAACGAGAACTGGGGCGGCGGCGGAACGATGACGCCCGAGGAATACTGCGCGGTTTACAGAAAATACGCGACAGTATGCGCAAGCGTCGAAAACAGGGCGTGGTTTATCGCCTGCGGCCCAAACGGCGCGGATTATAACTGGACGCGCCGCTTCTTCGAAAACTTCTACGGTTATACTTCACCCTCAAGCTGCAAGCTCGACGGATTTTCTATGCATTACTATTGCGGCACGGCCGGTCTCGCGACAGAATTTACCGAGCGGGAATGGTATGAGCTCCTTATAAAAGCCGCGCGTATAGAGGAAATTTTACAGAGGCACCGCGCCGCGATGGATTCATATGACCCGGAGAGAAAGGTTAAGCTGATTATCGACGAATGGGGCTGCTGGCACCGTGAGGGAAGCGGCCCGTCAAAGGGCAAGAACCTGTTTGAGCAGCAGGTCACTATGCGTGACGCCGCCGTCACCGGGCTGACCTTAAACATATTCAACAACAACTGCGACAAGGTAAAAATGGCCAACGCCGCCCAGCTTATAAACAACATACACACGATGTTTTTGTCGCAGGGCGAAAAGCTGATAACCACGCCCAATTTCCATGTCTACTCGATGATGAAGGCGCATCAGGGTGCCGCCTGCCTGCGCACGGTCGCCGAGAGCGGCGAAAACGGCGGCCTGCCGATTCTCTCCGCCTCTGCGTCGGAAAAGGACGGCAAAACAACGCTGACGCTTGTGAACACAAGCTATTCTTCCCCCTCCGAAACGGAAATCACACTTTACGGAGGCCGATTCGCCCCGGTTGCCGAAATGACCGTGCTCGCCGCCTCCCCGGCAGCGCACAACACGTTTGAAAACCCGGACGCCGTCGCGCCGGTAAAGCGGGAAATCACTGCGGGCGGCGATAAGCTGACCGTAACCCTGCCCGCCGCGAGCGTCGTGACACTTTCTTTCTGATTATACAGGACGAAAAATTCCGCCGGAAAACGGCGGTTTTTTCAAAAATACCTGTTGACTCTCCCCTTAACTGTAATGATATCCTGATATCGTAAAGAAAACGGCCGTTTTCGATATTGAATCAGGAGAGAAAGGTGAAAATCCGCATGTATAAAATCGGCGAGCTTTCGAGGCTTTGCAAAATCACGGTTAAAACGCTGCGCTTTTACGACAGCGAGGGCCTGCTCGTTCCCGACGAGGTCGACCGCTTCACTGGCTACCGTTATTACCGCGCGGCGCGAATCGCAGATGTCAACAGAATAATTGCGCTTAAGGAGCTCGGTTTCTCGCTCGACGAAATCCGCCACCGCCAAAACGCCGGTAGCCCGGATGAGCTGAATGCTCTTTTAGCGGCGAAGGAAGCGGAGTTGAAAAGCGCCGTTTTACACGCGGAAGCAAACCTTTCCCGTCTCGCCGCCATAAGGCGGACTATTGAAGAAGGGGAGATAAAAATGTTCGACATCACAATCAGAAAATCGGACGCGCTTCGCCTTGCGGCAAGACGCGCGATTTTCAAAACCAAAGAGGAGGCTCCGGCCGAAATCGAAAAAATCAGGGCGGAGCTTCCGAAAGCGATTATCGGCGTACGCACGGTAATAATCAATTATGATACGGAGTACCGCGAGAGCGATTTTGACCTCGCCGCGTGCGTCGAAATCACCGGCAGCCTGCCGAAAAACAGTCCGTATGAGGATACAACAGTCGCTTTTCCGGCGGATGTCGCGGTGCTTGTATGCAAAAAGGATGAGCTTGACGACGCCTACCGTGCTATGGAGGAACGGCTTGAGGCCGCTCCCTGCCAGATTATCGGGGCATTCATAGAGATTTACCACGGGGACGGCACGGTCGAGCTCAAGGTCCCTGTCAAAAAGCTGTCCCCCGCGGCGGATTTGCACAAAGACGACAATATAGACCTCCCGTTTGAAAACGACCCGGACGCGGTCGGCAAGTGGAAATTTCTCGATGCCGTGCCCAGCGAGGAGCAATTTTTATACGGGCATGAAAAATCGCATTCCGGCGTTTGGCTTAGCGAGCTCTATTTTCTGCCGGGCGGTGAATGGTTCTGGGCGGTCGCCGGATGGACTAAGGGCTGGCTCTACACCGCGGGCGACAGCCCAAAGTATGTATATAAAAACGGTTACGAGATAAAACAGATAGACGGAAAAAAGCTGATGTTTGTCGCCATGAAGGATTATGGAAATGAGTCACGCGGCGGTGTTCCGTCGGTCTGGGTTTACGAAAAGGTCTCCGACAGAGCATTTTCACGGGATGAAATAAGCGTTCGCGACAATACTGACCTTCCGTTTATCCCGGATGAGCGCATGTTGGGAGCGTGGACGGTACGCGATTTTGTGCTTGACACCTCCGAATTTAACGCGGAGAAGCAAAATTATCCGGCAGAGCAGCTGTTTTTCCGACAAGTCGAATTCAAGCCCGATGGAAGC
>CAYOGQ010000162.1:0-3685 GCA_964403645.1 uncultured Ruminococcus sp. | reverse complement strand
GGATGCGCAATAAATGCGTGGTCAGTGTGGACGGCGAAACCCTGAACGGCAAGGATATGCTCCTTTGCACCATAGCGAACGGCAGCCATGTGGGCGGGTCGTTCAAGTGCGCTCCGAGAGCGAAAAACGACGACGGCTTTATCGAAATTTGCTTGGTAAAACCCGTGTCGCTTTTTACCTTTTTAAAATTGATTAACGAATACAAGGACGGCAGCTTCCTCGACGACCCGCGCTTGAAAAATATACTTTTATACCGCAGAGGTAAAAAAGTGGTTTGCGAAACGGAGGACAAAAATTTCAGCATCTCCGTGGACGGCGAGGTTATCGACACCGGCAGGTTCGCTATCGAGATTATCCCCAAAGCGTTGAAATTCGTGCTGCCGAGGGGCGTAATAAAAATTTAACATGATAAAAAAGCCGTGGGTAATGCTTTCGGCTTTTTATTTTTATAAACTTTTTGAAAAATTTTCGATATCTAAATCGTTTTATAAGTGACCGAAATTGGGGAGGTGTTCTTTTGAACGAGACAAGCGGCGGCGATATTGCCAAGCGCGTTGAAACCGCGGTAATCCGATGTTCGGATATGTTATTGAAAATCGCCTTTACATACACCAAATCGATCCAAGACGCGGAGGATATTGTTCAGGACGTTTTTTTGACATATCTGAAAAAAGAACCGCGCTTTGACGGCGGCGAGAACGAAAAGGCGTGGCTGATCAGGGTCACGATAAACCGAAGCCGTGATTTTATAAAATCGGGATGGCGCAAAAACAAGCGGGAGCTGCCTGATAATTACGCGGCTCCGCTTAACAGCGACATCGAATATGAAAGTCAAGCGTTGCTCGACGCGGTGCTCGCTTTAAAAGAAAAATACCGCTTGCCCATTCACTTCTTTTATTACGAAGGTTATTCCATCGAAAAAATCGCAAAAATTATCCGCTGCAAACCCGCCACCGTCGGAACCCGCCTTTCCCGCGGAAGGCAATTATTGAAAAAAATGTTGGGAGGAATTTATTATGAAAAATAAATACGCGGAAGCGCTGGATAAAGCATGCCGCTCCACGGATTTCCACGAACGCACTCTTAACGTTATAAGGGCTGAGGCGTTAAAAAAGTCAGCAAAACGCATCCGCTTTCCCCGTTCTTTTATAAAAGCGGTCATAGCCTGCTTTCTCACGCTCGCCGTTGCGGTGACAGGGATATCCGTTTACGCCGTCGCCGCCGAAGCGAAAGAATACCGCGCGGCGCTGGATTTTTTTGAAAAAAACAACCTTTCCATGGAGGGACTGACGCGGGACGACATTAAAACGGTGTACAAAGACATCACCATGAAAACATATTCGTATGAAAAAACCATTGCGATACTAAACCGCATATCGGTGGAACTCTATTCGGTTGAGCTTGAAACGACGGATAAGAAGAAGTTGGACGAATTATGGAATTCGTGGGGTTATAGTTTACAAGGCATATTCGATTATAACGGACTTCATTACAATAACTATAATTATCTGCAAAGCGGCGGGAATTACAGGTACCGGGTAGTCGATGGGTTTATAATAAAATATTCCTTTGACGGAGAGAGCAAAAAAGAAATCTGGCGTTATAATACTACAAACGGTTTCCGCACACAGTTGGAGTATATTTTGGAAACGGAAAACGGGCTTGTGGTTTTCGGGAACAAGGATGTTCAGGCGGAACGCTCCGAACACAGCGCCGCTGCGGTGTTCATGCTTGACAACGAAGGACAGTTGAAATGGGAATATATATATCCCTATTATGATCCGATAAGCTTTAACCACGAAAGCTTCACGGCGTCGGATTACAGCGACGGCGTAATAACCCTTTTCGGCTCCGGCGCGAAGCGCGGGGACGGCAACGAAAAATATTTTCGTTTTATTTGTAAATTAAACTGTGACGGCGATGTTCTTTTGAATAACGAATTTAATTGCGATTACTATACAACCGTCGATTTCGCGTTAAAAGTTGACAACCGCTATCTTGTGAAACAACATATTTTTAAAACAGGAGAACTCGACGCGCCGACGGAGCTAATGTATATTTCCGAAACCGGGGAGTATTTAAATAAAATCGACTATTCCGCGGACGGAATATCTTACGAAATAAATGATTTTGCATTTTGCAACGGCAACGTTTATATCAGCGCGTCCGCTCCGAAAATAAGCATGGAAGATTTTAAAATTAAGCTTGACGGTTTAAGGAACGAAATAATAAATTTACACGCCGCTTACCGCGATAAAAACGGAACCTACGAGGGCTTTGAAACGCCCGGCGAGATCAACGAAATAGCAAAAAATTTATTTACGACCCATTATGACGCCGTTTTACTTTGCTGCGATATGGAAATCAACATAACAAAAGTGTATTCCGTAACCGACGCGGAGGGTGGGCTGCTTTCTGTTTCGGACACCGGCAAGCTCGTTTGGGGTGTGATCAGAACCGACGAAGTCTCCATGCCGTCAAAGGCAGTTGCATTTTCCGTTATTAAATACGCGGATATCATATCTACAATTTTTGCTTTTACGTTTGACGAAAACGGCGGGTTTATAGAAAAAACGGAAATATGCGATTTTATACATATTTATTGACGGTAAACCTTATTTCAACCTCTCGATAAGGTATGGTATCGCGCGCTCGAAATCCACGCCGTATAAACGGTGGTCGGGGTTGGCGAGGGTCAGTTTGATGCACTCGACGGTATAATCGACGGCTACCCTCAACGATTCGTCAATCCCCTTATCGTTCATTAGCGCGCCGAGCAGCGCGGAAGCGAAAACATCGCCCGTCCCGTGGAAAGCGACGGGGATTTTTTCACGGAAATAGCTGAAAAACCTGTTGTTTTCCGTTTCGTACGACATGACGCCCAGCTTTCCTTCCTCGAAAGAGACGCCCGTCAGCACGGCGGTTTTCGCGCCTAATCCGCACAGCCGCTTCAACAGGTTTTGAATATATGCCTCGTCATAGCTTTCGGTATAGGGCGTGTGCAGCATAAACGCCGCTTCCGTGAGGTTGGGCACGACGATGTCCGCCTTGCCGCACAACAGCGCCATTTTATCGGCGAATTCCTGGGTGAAACCCTTATATAATTTACCGTTGTCGGCCATCACGGGATCGATAAGCACGAGATTTTGTTTCGTTTTAAAGGTGTCAAAAATTTCGGAAGTAATGTTAAGCTGCTCTTCGCTGCCGAGATAACCGGTGTAAACCGCCGAAAAATCGAAGTTTTCCTTTTTCCAATGGTTCACTATCGGCAAAATATCCTCGGTGAGGTCGCGGAAGGTGAAGCCCGAAAACTGCGTGTGTGTCGAATGCACCGCAGGCGGCAGCACCGCCGCTTCCACGCCCATGGCGGATATTATGGGCAGCGCCACGGTGAGCGAGCACTTCCCCACGCAGGATATGTCCTGTATCGTCAGAATTCTTTTCATTGTAATTGTCCTTTCATATTTTAAGCTTATTTGCCCGCGCCGCCCAGTGTCCTTGCTATCAGGGTGCGTCTGACCTTCATCGCCCCTTTGGGGCAGAATTCCTGGCAGCAGAAGCAGGTTATACATAACGACCGGTTTATGACCGGTTTTTTGTTTGTCATGACGATGGCTTTCGCGGGGCAAACGCGGAAGCATTCGCCGCAGCCGACACATTCGCGCTTTTTCAGTCCCGGCTTGGA
>CAYOGQ010000161.1:0-3694 GCA_964403645.1 uncultured Ruminococcus sp. | reverse complement strand
CGATTACCGGAGCCTGGGCAGCTTTGAAAACTTCATGTCATATGGGCAGTATTACAGCAACATCCGCGACCAGCTCTACGCCGAATTTTACGAAAGTTTTTCAAAACAAATAACCGGTACGGACGGCGCGACTACCACTCTCGGCGCCGTATATTTTGAATCGCTCCTGCCTTATTTAAAAAGGTCCTTCGTCATCAGCGTGTTATGCGACGAATACGGGTTGGAACTGACCGACCCCGCAGTGCTCACCGATATATCGAACGAGATAAAAGGTTATATAGACGCCGCCGGCAACGCCGATTTTTTGGATATTTATCTTTATGAAAAATACGGCGCGTCGCTCGATATCGCCCGCGAATACGCCAAAAAATACAGCCTTAGGTATATGCTCACCAGCGAGGTCGCCGGCGATAATTCGGCTTATTGGGACAACGAATATCAATACCTCAACTATCTGCTCTACGAACGTTTATACGGCGAAAACGGCGAACGCCGTCTTCCCGAAGAAGAATTGAAAACCAATTTTTTTGACAATTACTGCATATTGGACGAGGTTTATTACAGCGTCTATAAAAAAGAAGGCGAAGAGACCGTATTGCGGCTCGACGAATTTATAGGCGACGAAATAAATGATTTCTTTGAAGCCAATTACAACAAGGTTTCCTATATTTCTTTCACCCTCGGGGATACGGATAACGACGATGTTACAAAAACGGCGACAGCCTCAGCTAATGAAATATACGGCAAACTGACGTCCGGAGATACCGCATGGAGCGCTGCGGCGGAAGGTTATGAGAACGCCAAAACCGGAACCTATTGCTTTACCTCCGCGGATACCAAAATCGAAAAAGTCGTAAGAGACGCGGCGGCGGAGCTGGTAAACGGCGGCTACGCCGTGGTAACCGGGGTTGAAAGCGTCTATGTGCTGCGCGGTGAAACCCCCGGGGAAACGGATCTGGCAGGCGTAAAAAAAGAAATTATAACAGCTTTGGCGAAAAAATATTTCGACGATAATTATTATAAGATGAACTATATACTGCTCCCGTTTACCGGCGCAGACGGGAAGGAATATTCCGCCGAGGAAAAAGAAGCCGTACGCTCCTTGGGGCAGGAAATTTACAATAAACTAAAATCCGGCGAATGTGTTATCACAAAAAACGACGAGGTCGGAACCGCTTTTGTGGAGGATGTTTACGCTGACGCTGATTATGACGTGACCGTAAAAACCGCCTGTAATGCAAAAGGCACCCTCGACGAAGGACTGGAAAACAAAAATCTCGGTCTCGGCACGGGAGGGTTTGCGACCTATGAGAACGGCGACGGTTTTTATGTAATCAACCGCACCGCCAAGGAGGACACCGATTTCAGCGATTCCGCCGTGCAGATTGCCATGACCTTGAAATATTTGCGGGTTATCGCGGAAGATTTCGATACAAAGTATAAAAACGGGGAAATCGCCTTCGAGGACGCGGAAAAGCACGACTCATACGCCGATTACACGGTTTATAACTATGTAAAATACGAAGATTACAAAGACCAGCTCAAAAATTATTTTAAATTAAACAAACTCGGTGATTCCAACCTTACCGTTTATGACACCTCGATATATATCATGCACATCAGAGAGATAAGGGAAGAGGACTATACGACCTACGGCAAGAACTTTAACGATGAAATGAACTACGGCGATTATTGCGCTTATATCGACGGATTGTTCGCCGATATTACCGTCAACGAGGACGAGCTGGCGCGTTACAGGGCGTCTTTCAACAATTTTAATATCCTCACCATACCGCCGCTCGACGCGGTGTCAGAAGAAACCTCGAAATAACGACAAGATTTGATCAGGATGGTTTACCGTATATGACAATAAAAGAAGTTTACGACAATCTATTGCGCGACTCCGTTTCGCTTTATACCAAAGAGGGACTTTGGGAAAAGCTCAATTCGGGAAAAAAGCTTATAATAAAATTAGGGGCGGACCCCTCCCGCCCCGACCTCCATCTCGGACATTCCGTGGTGCTGCGCAAGCTGAAAATGCTTCAAGACATAGGGCATGAGATCGTTTTTATCATAGGAGATTTTACGGGTATGATAGGCGACCCCTCCGGCAAATCCAAAACGCGCCCGCCGCTCACGTTCGAGGAAACACGGGCGAACGCCAAGTCCTACCTTGAGCAGGTGACAAAGATATTGGACGCCGATAAAACTTCCATCCGCTATAATTCGGAATGGCTCGGCAAAATGAACTTCGCGGACGTGCTGTCTCTCGCGGGGAAATATACCGTCGCGCGGATACTCGAACGCGACGATTTCGCCAAGCGTTACGCGGAAAATAAAGCGATCGGAATGCATGAAATGTTTTATCCGCTCATGCAGGGTTACGATTCGGTGGCGATAAAAGCCGATATCGAGGTGGGCGGCAACGACCAGACTTTCAACCTTTTGGTGGGGCGCGAATTACAGCGCGACTACGGTCAGACACCGCAGGAAGTTATGACCTTCCCCCTCTTGCCCGGGTTGGACGGCGTGGAAAAAATGTCGAAATCCCTCGACAACTATATCGGCATTGACGAACCGGCGGATATCATGTACGAAAAGTGCATGAAAGTCACGGACAACCTTATGAAAACCTATTTTGACCTCACCACCGACTTGCCGGAGGACGAATACGTTCCTCTGATAGAAAAAGATATAAGGCAGGCGCATTTCCTGTACGCCGAAACCATAGTAAAAATGTATCAGGGTGAAGCCGCCGTGCAAGACGCCGCGGAGCGTTACAAGAACGTCGCGGGCGGGGGAATCCCTGCCGGATTGGATGTTATACACGCGGCACCCGGCGAGCAGATAACCGAGCTTCTTCTGAAAGCCGGGTTTGCCCCTTCCAAATCCGAAGGCGGACGCCTGATAAAAGGCGGCGGAGTAAAACTTGACGGCTTGCAAGTGACAGACGTAAAAGCCGCTTTGACCGAAAAAGGCGAATATGTTTTAGCCAAAGGAAAAAATAAATTCATTAAAATTATTATTGATTAACGTTTAGCAATCAGCGATTAGCGATTAATGTTTAGCGTAAATAAAACCGGCGCAACGTTATGCGCCGGTTTTCATTGTTCTATTAATTCAATCAGCCGAAATCTCATAAGCAGAACCGTCAAGTTTAACCGGTTTAACCTTCCACCTGCCGGATAAATAGAAAACCGTCGATATCGCCGTCGCAGCTAACGACGCGATGGGTCCCCCCGCACCAAGGCCCTTCATGCCGAAATCGAAGGTTATAGCCAGCAGATAACAGAAAGGAATGCGGAAAAGCAAGGAAGACGCCATCCCCGAAATGAGAGCGAACAGCGTGTGCCCGGTTCCTATAAACAACCCGTTGAAGCTAAACTGGAACGGGACGATAATGTAATCCAACGCGAAAACAAGGATATAATCCCTGCCGAGGGTAATAAATCTTTCGTTGTCGCCGAACACACGGAGTATCTGTCCCGGGAACAGCATCGTGACGGCAAATATAACAGACGTGAACCCGAGCGCGAACAGCAGCCCGGTGCGGTGGGTTTTTTTTACGCGGCGCATATCGCCCGCTCCGAAATTTTGCGCCACCATGGCCGAAATCGACGAGGATATCCCTATCGCGGGGAGGATGGCAAAGCCGTTGTATTTACCCACGATACCGACCGCGCCCCCTCCCGCG
>CAYOGQ010000160.1:0-3730 GCA_964403645.1 uncultured Ruminococcus sp. | reverse complement strand
TTTGAACTCTCGCGCCGGTAAACCCGACCTACACCCTTAGCAGGGGCGCCTCTTCACCACTTGAGTACTTCCGCGTGTGAATTATTTTATAATATTATTTTTATGCGTTAAATTTTGGTGCGCGTCAGCTTATATTTGGCGGAGAGAGTGGGATTCGAACCCACGGGCCATTGCTGACTCACTGGTTTTCAAGACCAGCTCCTTAAACCGCTCGGACATCTCTCCCTATATCTCCCTGCGTTTATTTCCGTATATGACAGGCGACTGCCGACATTTTTAGATGTCGGCAGTCGCTATTCTATCATACGCAACATTTTTTGTCAATAGAAAAACTTAAAAATGATTTTAAAGCGCAGTAGTCTTCCAAAACATACCTGACCGTACCGGGTAACGTCCCGCCTTCCACGATAAACCCGAACATCTCCTCGGCATCCTCGTCGGGATCTTCAAAACGCACCTCCTCGTGATTCCCGGCGCAAAAGACGGTTATTTTGTACCCTTCGTTGTCCCTTTCAAATCGGTATTCGATTTCCATGCCCATAATTATTCTCTTTTCTGTGCTTTTCATCAACATTTATCCTTTCCGTCTTTTTTAAGTTATTTTGTTAATATATCTGATAAAGCATCGTAACATATCCGGCTGTTGATGTAAAGCATAAGCGTTCGACAACGTGAATACGTTATTCGCGTAATTATATGCGCTTTCTACCGTCGTCGTCACGATTGAGTGTAGTAAAATGTCGAAATATGTTATAAAAATACGTTAAAAATCGCGGAAAAATTGGCGAAAATGTATAAAATACCGCCAACATGAAAGCGATAAAATTAAAATCTGTCCAATAAAACGATTATTTTTAACAACCCCGTAAATAATCGGGGCGGAAGCTTTGCGGCAGTGTAAGACACGTTTTACGGGTGATGATACCGGCAAAAAACCTCCGGAAAAGCGAGTGGGCAAGACTCTTTTTTACCTAAAAAAAACCTTTATAAAATCTTTAAAAAAGGTATTGCATTTTAACACGGAAGTGTTATACTTCGCATGAATAAAGACATATGCCTTTATACCATATTTATTAAGGACGATGATTTTTGATGGAGCAGTCAGACTCCGAAGTTCCGCTTGGTAAGCCCCGCGGTAGAGGTAGAGTGGGGATAATCTACAACCTAAAGAAAGACGGCACTTACGCGAGCGTCGACGCGCAGGCCGAATACGACAATATCGAGACCGTGTACGGCATACGCGATGCGCTCGGTAAAGCGGGTTACGAAACCGTCCTGCTGGAAGCCGACGCTTCACTGGTTGATAATCTGAAAACCGAAAAAATAGACATAGCGTTCAATATAGCCGAAGGCGTCGGCGGCAGGAGCAGGGAAGGGCAAGTGCCTGCGATTCTCGAAATGCTCGGCATACCGCGCACCGGCTCGGACGCCGCCGCTCTCTGCGTCGCGCTCGACAAGGCGCTCGCCAAAAGGCTGGTTTCAACCTATAAAGTCAGAACGCCGAAATACGCCGTTTTTAAAGAAGGCTCGCCGATAAAACTCGGCGGGATGCGTTTCCCGGTCATCGTCAAGCCCGACGCCGAAGGTTCGGGCAAAGGCATATCCGAAGTGAGCGTGGCGAAGGACAAAAAAGAGCTTACGGCACTGCTTCGGCAAAATTTCGCCGTCTACGGCGGCGATATGCTCGTCGAGGAGTATATCGAAGGGCGCGAATTCACCGTTGGGATGCTCGGCAACGGGAAAGACCGCGTTATCTTCCCGCCCATGGAAATCATCTATAAAAAACCGACCCAGGATAATTACCACGTTTACAGCTATTGTGTAAAACAGGATTACACCAAATATGTGGAATATAAATGCCCCGCGGACATTGAAAAAGCGACCGAAAACGAGCTTATCGAATTTACCGCGAAAATTTGCGACGCGCTGGGCTGCGACGACTTTGCCAGAGCGGATTTCCGCGTGTCCCCGGACGGGAAGGCGTGGTTTATCGAAGTTAACCCGCTGCCGGGGCTGGCTCCCGGATACAGCGATTTCCCGATGATAGCTTCTTTCTGTGGCTTGGGGTACGACGAGCTTGTCGTTAAAGTCCTCGCCGCCGCTTTAAAACGTTACGGTTTGGCGGAGGTGTAAGCATGGATAACGACATAAAAATAAAATATCCCTCGTGGGATGACTGGAAATGGCAATTCGCCAACCGTATCACCAACGTGCAGAAGCTGGAAAAGCGGCTTCCTCTCACCGAAACCGAAAAAGAGGATATCCAAACCTGCCTGAAAAGCTTTCGTATGGCGATAACGCCCTATTACGCCTCGCTCATAGACCCCAACGACAAAAACGACCCAATACGGATGCAGAGCGTACCCTCGATAAAAGAGACCTATATCGACGGCAACGATTTCCTTGACCCGCTCGACGAGGAGGGCGACAGCCCGATACCTCACATCGTCCACCGTTACCCCGACCGCGTGCTGTTTCTGGTCACCTGCAAATGCTCGATGTACTGCCGCCATTGCACGCGCCGCAGGATTGTCGGCGAGGAAGACCGGATCATCACCGAAAAGGAACTTCAGACCGCGCTCGAATATATAAGAAACCACGCGGAAATACGCGACGTGCTGGTGTCCGGCGGCGACCCGCTGGTGATGTCCACCGAAAAGCTCGAACATATCATCAGTTCGCTGCGGGCGATACCCCATGTCGACATCATCCGAATAGGCACGAGGGTGCCCGTCGTCATGCCGATGAGGATCACAGAAGAGCTTTTGGGGATGTTCAAAAAATACCAGCCTATCTGGATAAACACCCATTTCAACCACCCGCGCGAAATTACGCCCGATTCCGAACGCGCCTGCGCCGCCATCGTCGACGCGGGCATACCGCTGGGCAACCAGACGGTGCTGCTAAAAGGCATAAACGACGACGCCGAGGTGATGAAAACGCTGATGCTGAAGCTCGTCCATATGCGCGTCAGGCCTTATTACCTCTACCAGTGCGACCCCAGCCGCGGCATATCCCATTTCAGGACAAAGGTTCAGACGGGTATAGATATCGTCCACAAGCTGCAAGGCTATATTTCCGGTTACGCCGTTCCCAAGTTCGTCATAGACGCGCCGGGCGGCGGCGGCAAGGTGCCTATCGGCTATGATTATGTCATCAGTAAGGACGAAAACGAGGTCGTATTGGAAAACTGGAGCGGCGGGAGATACGTCTACCGTCAGCCTGTGGGCGAACCGGGAGTATCCCTGAAACCGGAAAAACAACAAAATTAGGCTTTTCATCCGGTGCATTAAAATTCCCGAAAAATATTATAAAAATATTAAAAAATATATTGACATTATATAAAAAGTAGTGTATTATATTCTTACCATGATGTGCAGCATCGTGCAATTTTGAAAAGAGGTATTTCATGTACACCGACAAGACCTTAGTCTGCAAAGAGTGCGGAAAAGAATTCACTTTTACTGCCAGCGAGCAGGAATTTTACGCTGAAAAAGGCTTTACGAACGAACCGCAGCGCTGCAAAGACTGCCGCTCGGCAAGAAAGAGCTCGTCCCGTGACAGCGACGGCTCTCGTAAAATGTTTGACGCCGTGTGCTCCGGTTGCGGGAAACCCTGCAAGGTTCCCTTTGAACCGCATTCCGACCGCCCGGTCTATTGCAGCGACTGCTTTAAGAAGAATAAATAGTGATTTCTTGAACACGCCCCCAATCCGGGGCGTGTTTTTCTT
>CAYOGQ010000159.1:0-3796 GCA_964403645.1 uncultured Ruminococcus sp. | reverse complement strand
GAAGAGGCGCCCCTGCTAAGGGTGTAGGTCGGGTTTACCGGCGCGAGAGTTCAAATCTCTCCTTCCGCGCCATTTAAGGGCTACAAAAAGATGTAGACTCAAAAAACCTCGATTATGTCGAGGTTTTTTGCTGTTTATGGGGTTGAATTTAAAAGTACAAATTCGTAAATTTAACTATGTTGATTCGCTACACCTTTAAATCGATGGTGAATAATTTTTATAATGACTGTCCAGATGCATGAATAAATAAGCGAGAAAATTAAAGTGATAGCAAGAACAATATGAATCGGGAACTTATTTAATGCATCTCCGAATGCTGCTATCCCAATTAAATATGTTAATATGTTTATTCCCAAAAAGAGAGCAAAACCAGAGAATATAAATGAAATTATCGGTTTTTTATCAAAGGTTAAACTAAGCATTAACCCGAATATCCCGGTTGTTAACATAAAAATTATACATTCGTGCGGGCTTAAAAATGATATTAATAGTCCTGCACAAATATATGTTAAACCGCTGCATGAAGTGGAATACCATGCTGCAAATATAATCGGCAAAGAGCTCAAAGGACTTATTGCCATCCCGAATCCCGGAAGATAGGCCGGTGCTAGTTGAAACAGCACAGATAATGCACTGCAAACTGCACCTAAGCAGATTATATTGGCGGATTTATTACTTTTCACATTAGAACCCTCTTAATTTTTAATATTACATTGTATGCACGACACATTATATTGCTAATTGTTCTTAATATAAGTCAAAATAGTCATTTGCTCTATATAAGTATATGGACAGTATAATCGTAAATACTGTTTCGATAGTTCATCCCTCCACCGATTTACCCATAATATCTTTTTTATAGTCCTTAGACATTGCAAAACCCCTTGAAAATGCTGAAAAATCAGTAATTTCAAGGGGTTTTACATATCCGAATCGAACCGAATTATGCCGTTTTATACCCGTAAAATGTTGTAATGATGTTGTATTTTCTGCGGTCATTCCGCCAGCTTTTCATACCCAATAACAACCAATTCCTCGCGTTGGTAGAAAAACAGGTAGAACCGATTTATTCCGAATTGAATTTCCTCGCCGCGCCGGATAAAATTCTCTCCTTCCGCGCCATGAAAAAAGCACTGTTTTGCAATGCTTTTTTTCAATTCAACTCACCCTTACGGGCGGGTAATTCCTATTAATTATTATCCCTTGTCAAAACGAAACTATCAGCTGCATTTTGAACTTTTCCTCGCCGTAAACGGCGTGAGGGATGTCTTTCGGCATTATGATCGTTTCGCCTTCTTTTAAAATAAAAACATTGCCGCCGACAGTGAAACGCCCGGTGCCTTCGAGGACGGTCACCATCGCGTCGCCCGACGAAGCGTGAGTGGAAATTTCCTCGCCTTTTTCAAAAGAAAACAACGTCATGCTGACACGTTCGTTTTGCACAAGCGTCTTGCTTGCGACCTGCCCCTCTTGATACTCGATTTGTTCTTTTAGCTGCAGCTTTGCGCTTTTTTCTATATTTTTGTACATTTTATTTTCCTCCTTTTGCTTTTTTATTCGCCGAATTCACTTTCCCACGGCAGGACTTCGGCGTTTTTACAGGATTCAAAGTTATCCCTGAGCATGGCGGCGTAGTATTCGGCTTTTTTGCGGAGGTTTTCATGGTTTTTAAACTCATAGGTAAGCTCGCCTTCCTGGTCGGAAACGTACATCTTTTGAAAAATTACGGCGCGGTCCTCGGTCGGGAAGGTTTTGCTGTAATGGCTGTAAAACCAAACCTCGGTTTTTCCGTCGTTATACGGGGTATAGGAGTTATCCGTAGCGGCGGTATATGAGTTGGCGTACGCTTTTTCCGCGATATCTTCGGGCATCAGATTTATCCAGCCGTTTAACCATTCGATGTCCACACGGTAATCGATGAGATGCGAGAACTCGTGTATCATGGTTTCGCAAAAGATTTCGTCGGAACCTATGACGTCTATCGCGATAAACGGGTGCTTGACATATTGCAATGCGAAGGCGCTCACGTAGCCGCCGGTGAATCGATTTTTTAACTTTCCGCACATATATATCCATGTTTCGCCGCCGCCGCTGATTTCGGCGAGCATACCTTCGGGGAAATATTCCAAAAAATCATACAGCGCAAGCATTTTTGCGTATTTCTCTTCTTCCCCGACGCTTTCCTGGTCATATGAAAAATTCGCCAAATTAAAGTCGTCCGCTCCGTAAAACACCCTTACACCGTAAGTATCAAGTGTTTTTTGAGCCAAGGCTATCGTCGCCGCATCGCCCTGCCATTCCGGGATGTGTTCGTAGTTTAAAATTGCGTTGTCCGCCGGAACAACGGCTACGCTTTCGTAATCCGCCGATTGCGTCAAATCATAGAGGTAATATTTTAACGATGCCGTTTCTGTTTCATGCGAAATTATGAGAAGCATCTTGTCGCAAAACAGCAGCTTTTGTACATAGCCCGGGACGCTTATAGCTGGCGAAACGACGCTTTTGTTCCAGTCGTACACCCGCATTACATTTCTGCCGTCGTTGCGGAGATCTGTCGCCAGAAGCCCGTTTCTGAAAGCGACGGGGTATTCGCCGTCGATCGTTACGGGTGCCATCCTGCGGTTTTCCCGGTTGTTGAATTCGGTGAGCGTTAAATAATTATTTTTAACATCCGACGCGTATCCGGTCGTTATCAGCGCAATATCCTCGCCGTTATAAACCTGCTCCAGGGTTTGCTTTTCCGCCGAAACCCTCATCACGCCTTTTTCGTAATTCCGCACATAAAAATAACCGCCGTCATATCCCAACGGGACAAACGATCCGCTTTCGCTGCCTATTTCGACGGATGATCCCGTCGAAAACGCATACAGCACAAGCCTGCCGTCAATTGCCCTGTTATACAGCATATATTTGCCGTCGCCGCTGACGGAAGCGTTGTTCCATAGTATGGACGAACCGGACTTTTCTTTATGGTAGGTCACGGCGCAGTATTTATCGTATAAAAATACTTCGTCGGTAATCAGGGACAGCGCGTAAAAACCGCCGCCGTCCAGCGGGCCGGTGGACGAAACGTTTTCGGGGAGTGCGATTGACCCCAAAATTTTATCTTCCGTAAGGGAATATGTCACAACTTTGACGGAGCTTGTGTAAAGCCCGGGGGCGATATATTCAAAGCGGATGACGTCGCCGCTTATGTCGGCCTCGACCATTTCGGCGTATTCGCTTATCCCGTTTTTAAACAGATACAACCCGCTCGTTTCGGTTTTTTTCGCCGATGCGGGGATTTTAAATTCGTCTTCTTCGCTTTGCGATTGTTCGGGCGGCTGTTCGGACGATTCCTCAAGCGTTGATTCCTGCGAAAATCCGACGCTGCCGTCGCTGTTTTCGCCGGAAGATAGCCCCGAGCACCCGATTGCCGTAAAACATACGGCTGCGGCGAGCAGAGCGATAACTACTTTTTTCATCATTTCCCTCTTTCATTTTATTGTTAGCGTTACAATATATTATAAGCCGTTTTAACACATTTTCAACATCCGATTTATGACATTACTGTTATAAAATAAATTATAGGCGGCGCGCGCTTTTTTGCGTACGCCGCCTATATTAAAGCGTTATGAATGTCAGATTTTGACGACAGGCCTGAGCACCTGATACCCCAGCCCTTCCGGGTAATGACGCTGATAATCCTGACAGACTTCCTCGTTCCATTTATAACCTATCTGTTCGGGACGGAAATTCCAGGCCAGGTCCTCCACTCTCTTCATGACCTCTCCATTTTCGGAAAGGTAATCGAAAG
>CAYOGQ010000158.1:0-3821 GCA_964403645.1 uncultured Ruminococcus sp. | reverse complement strand
TGTGATAACCGAAATTGTTCTTTCAAACACTATGATATTCTTATGGCCTTTGATAATTGACCACACGCTGCAAATAATGATTGCGAGTGTGACTGTTTTGATTCCACCGGCAGTCCCTCCCGGAGAGCCGCCGATAATCATGAAAATACTGGAAAATAGTTTTGAGGCTTCTGTCAGGCCTTCCTGTGCAATTGTGGCAAAACCCGCGGTGCGGAGTGTTACAGATTGAAACGATGAGGCTAATATTTTGTGAAAAAATGATAAATTACCGAGTGTCTTGGGGTTATTGTATTCCACAAACAGAAAAAACAATGTTCCGGACAACAATAAGGATCCGGTTAAAATGAGAGCAAGCTTTGTATGAAGGGAAAATCGAGCCTTCTGCTTGTACCGTACCGAAAGTTGTAATCTCGCTTTATTAATTATATCCCGCCAAACCGTAAAGCCAATACCTCCGACAATAATCAACATCATGACGACAATATTTATGCCAAAGTTGCCAGAGTAGGGAATTAAGCTTTTTTCACCAATGATATCAAAGCCTGCATTGCAAAAAGCGGAGATTGAATGAAAAATCCCGTAAAATAGAGCTTTATACCAAATGATTCCTTGGCTCAGAAATGAAATGAACAAAAATGCTGCCCCGGCAAGCTCGCAGATCAGAGTACCTTTAATAACCAGCAAAACCATGCGGACAAGACCACCGAGCGACGACTGGTTAAAAGCGGTCTGAATGGCAAGGCGACTTTTAAGGGAAATCTTTTTCCCGATATTCACCATAAAAAAGGTGAAGATAGAAATCAAGCTTAGTCCGCCAATTTGAATTAAAATCAGGATAACGATTTTGCCAAAAAAATTCCATGTTGTTGCGGTTGTAAGGGTAACTAATCCCGTAACACAAACAGCAGAAACCGAAGTAAAAAAAGCATCAAGAACAGATACACTGACATTCTTAGCATGAGAAACAGGAAGGGATAAGAGCACGCCCCCGATTATAATAATAAACAAAAAGCTTAATGCAATAATTTGTGCCGGAGAAAGCTTTTTTTGCAGCTTTTTAAGCACAAACGGGATGCTTAACTCTATTTCTCTTTTAGCCATATTGACACCTTCATTTAATTTTCCGGCGATATCTCATAATTCTGCTTCTCTATAAATGGAGTGAACGATCTCTCACACTATCTTCAAGACGTATTTTTTTAAACGAGATAGTTCCTATCAATTGTGAGATTGTCACATACTCTAATACGTTCACTCTTCTGCGTGTTTCTTCTTTTTCACCTGAAAAAAGCTTTGTCTTCTGCCGTTTTGTTTCGTGTAAAGCGTGTAAGAGTGTAAAGCGGGTAAAGGGATAGCCCGTTATTGTTGTCCGGCTCATCGTTTGAAAGACATAATAGGATTAATTACATCATTTCATTTTTGGAATGTATAGCAACTTCTGTTTCCGGCTCAACGATCAAGCAATTTGCCAAAGTATCTGTACGTAAATATGCTATTTCGCAAGCGCCGCCCGATGGCGATAGCTGGTATTGATTTCTTCATTTAACCGAAGAGATTTTGTTTCGCTTCTTTAAACATACTGGATGTAAGCTTATATTATACGACGGACAGCATCTAATGTCAAGCATTGCAAGTGATTTTTGTTAAAAATTATTCTGCGGTTGTTTGGGTTCAGCTTCTTCTTTTTTATACCATATCATTGTACCATATACATTTCTATAAAAACCATTGTTATCGAAAAGGAATGCTTTTAATTTTTAAAAAGCTATTGTTTTTGAAAACGGTATGTGTTACAATCGTTAAGGCGTTAAGCACTAAACGCTAATCGCTAAGCGCTAAGCGCTAAGCATAAAAATTATATATTTAATACGGAGGAAAAAAGAATGGCAAAGATGAAAGTAGGCGTTATCGGCTGCGGCACGATCGCCAACAGCGCCCACATCCCCGCTTATCTCAACAATCCCGACGTGGAAATTAAGTATTTCTGCGACATTATCCCTGAAAAAGCGGCCGCCGCCGTAGAAAAATACAAATGCGGCATCGCCGTTACCGACTATCACGAGATTATCGCCGATCCTGAGGTCGTCGCCGTGTCGGTCTGCACACCCAATAAGATGCACTCCATCATATCCTGCGACTGCCTTGCAGGCGGCAAAAACGTGCTGTGCGAAAAGCCCGCCGCCCGCACCTACGCCGACGCGGTCAAGATGCAGGAAGCCCAACATAAGTCCGGCAAGGTGCTGAACATAGGCGTGGTCAACCGCTTCAACGCAGCCGTCAATAAAATCAAGCAAATGATCGCCGACGGCGAACTGGGTGAGGTATATCACGTTTACGTATCCTTCCGCTCCCAGCGCTCTATCCCCGGACTGGGCGGCGCATTCACCACCAACGCCATCTCCGGCGGCGGCGTGCTCATCGACTGGGGCGTCCATTACCTCGACATCGTCATGTTCTGTACGGGCGATCCCGCTCCCAAGACCGTCTCCGCGAAAGCCTTCTCCAAGCTCGGCGTCGACATGGAAAATTATGTCTATGAGGGCATGTGGGCGGAAAACACCAAGGATTTGAACGGTACCTATGACGTTGACGACTTCGTGACCGGTTTCGTCCGCACCTCCGGACCCACCATCACCTTCAACGGCGCGTGGGCGCAGAATATCGGCGTAGGCGAGTCCTACATCGACTTCATCGGCACCAAAGCGGGCATACGCCTTAACTACGGCGGGGATTTCACCCTTTGGACCACCGCTTGCGGCAGTCTTGTGAGCTGCAAGCCCAAATTCGTCGCCAACCAGCATTTTCAGACCGAAATCGACTCGTTCGTCCGCTGCATACAGACCGGAGAAAAGCTCCCCTCGCATATCGACACCGTCATTATCACCGCCAAGATGATGCAGGCAATGTACGATTCGTCGGCATCCGGGCAGGAGATTGTGCTCTGATAATTTAAGAATACAGTATTTAATTAAAACCGGCGCCAAGACGCGCCGGTTTTTTTGGTTTAATTATGCCATTTTTTGTTGTTCCGCTGTAATATTACTTGTAAAATAAATAAAAATATGATACCATGAAAATATGAAAAATAGGTAAACGCCATACGAAAACAATAAATTCAAAGCGGCGATAATGCGGCCGTTCGCCCAAAATAAGTGAGGAATAAAATAATATCCGTATATATTATTTTTCAAAGGAGATTTTTATGTTTAAAAGAAAATTCGCTTTTTTGCTCTCGCTCGCTTTTTTTCTTTCCGTATTCACCGGCTGCTCTTCAAAAAAGAATGATCAAACAATAAGCGGAGGCTTAAAAATCGGAAGCATTGTAAATTACGGAACATACGAACAGGACGATGATACGGCAAACGGAAAGGAACCGATTTCTTGGTATGTACTCGACGCTTCCGGGGATAAAGCGCTGCTTATATCCGTTTACGGCTTGGATGTACAGCCGTTTAACACAGCTCAGGTTGAAACAAGCTGGGAAAACTGCACACTTAGAACATGGCTAAACGATGACTTTTACAATACCGCTTTTACCGCGGAGGAACAGGGTTCAATCGTCGAATCCACGCTTCAGAACGAGGTCAATTATGTGATTGACGAGGCGAACAATACGCAGGACAGGGTTTTTTTGTTAAGCCGCGCGGAGAAAAACAACTATTTTGTGTTTTCCCTGACGGGCAATACCGCAATGGCGCCAATGAAGCCGACCCTATACGCCTTGCAGAATCGGGCGGTTACATATAAAGATTACGGTTATTGGTGGCTGCGCGATTGCGACGGCAATAAGTATGCCGGAGAAATGAATTATATGGGTGAGG
>CAYOGQ010000157.1:0-3860 GCA_964403645.1 uncultured Ruminococcus sp. | reverse complement strand
TAAAGCAGCCTGAATATGTTAGCATATATTTATTTATTTGTCAATATAAAATAAATTTAAATTTTTACAGTTAAAAAATTTTTCGGAGGAACCATGCTTCCCAAAGAATCATATAAACGAATACCCATTTTAGTGCTGTACGCGGCGGTGGCACTGTTTTTTGGGTATGTTTTTTTAAAATTCCTGCTCCCCGCGCTCATGCCCTTCTTTATCGCCTGGGTGATCGCGCTGCTGCTTCAAAACATAATTAACAAGCTTTACGATAAAGCTAGGATACCCAAAAAGCTTTCGGCTTTCGTGCTGGTATTGCTCGTGGCGGCGGCTTTGGCGGCTATCTGCTATCTGCTGATAAAGCGCGTGTACGGCGAGTTGTCGATTTTTGCCGAAAACGCCTCCGATTTTTTAACGAAAGCGCATGAAGACCCCGAATTTGCGGCGAAATGGATAAAAAGAATCGACTCCGCCGTACCTTTTTTAAATATCGAACGCTGGCTCACCAACGTCTGGAAGAATATCGACGTCAGGCTTGAAAACGCCACGGTCAGCATCATAACAAATCTGACCTCCAAAATTCTCCCCATCCTCGGGGACATTATCACCTTCGTCCCCGAAGCGCTGATGTATATTTTCGTGATAGTGTTCTCGTCTTATTATTTTGCCGTGGATTTCGATAAAATAAACCGTCTGATAATAAGGATAATGCCCAAAGGAGCTCGTCGCTACGCCTCAGCCGCCAAAAAAGAGATGAGCGGCACTTTAGGCAAGCTGCTCAAAGCCTACGGGTTGATTATCATTATTACCTTTACCGAGCTTTTTATTTTTCTTTCGATAATCGGTGTAAAATATTCGCTGATAATCGCATTTTTCATTTCTCTCATTGACATCCTGCCCGTGCTCGGGACCGGTACGGTGCTTATCCCGTGGGGGCTGGCGCTCATCATTCTCGGACAAACCGGGAAGGGAGCGGCGATACTCGGCGCTTATGCATTCATCACCATAGCACGTGAGATCATCGAACCTAAAATAATAGGGAAGAGCATCGGCATCCATCCGCTCGCGGCGCTCGCCGCCATGTACGCCGGGTTAAAGCTGTTCGGCATAGTCGGAATGTTCGTTCTGCCTCTCAGCGTAATGCTTATAAAAAATATTTATACAAAATCGGGGCTTTCGAATATTATAAAGGAAGGAAGCGGCAGCAAACCCGCCGAATAAACCCGCGGCGGCGTCCCGGCGGGCGCGCATTTTCGTGTATTTTAATTGACAATGTTAGCGTCGTTACCTTATACAGAAGATATATTGGAAAATCCATCGATCGCCGCGCGGCGTTTTTTTACGAAATCCGAGGGGTGTTTTAATTTTAGCTTCCTTATTATATTAAAGGAAATTTAATTGGCATGTAAACTTAAAATATGTCTGGAATTTTAAAAAAGACTATTGCATTTACATAATGTTTATGGTATAGTCATCGTTAGGTTTACAATATTTCTGAATAAACTCCCGCAACGCCGAAAAAATGCCGGAAAAGATAAAAAAATTTGAAAAAGCTATTGCATTTAAATTTTGTTTATGGTATATTCATTAATGATAGAAAAGTGTTTTTTAATTGTATCCCATGACAAGAAAAAAACGCTTGAATTAATGAGATCGTTTCCTTTCTCGACATATGTGGCGTTACGGGATAATTTTGGATTTAGCGGATTTTTAGGAGAATCAATTTAAATCCAAGCATCGGACTGGCTGTGCTAATAAATAAAATGGTATTCTTTCAAGCTTTAATAAAACCCACCATTATGGCACTCCCACTTCGGCGCATCCAAAAAATTTCGCGGCAGTCCCACTTAATTTGTGTTTAGGGGGATGCATCTTAGCTCAAGGTGGTTCGTTATCTCATTAAAAGAATTTTTAAATATTTTTAGGAGGCTAATTTCATGGCAAGTTCAAAAAGAAAAAAGCTAACGACGTCCATTCTTTCGTGCTTCATGGTATTAATTTTATCTGCAAGCCCAGTGTTTGTGGCGTACGCTGCTACTCCGATCCAAGTGATCGTAGACTACGCTGCGGATGACAACGCAAGTTCTCTTACGATAGCCGAATTGAACGCGACGGGTGTCAAGAGGGTTATTGACGATGCCGTTCACCTGACGGCTTATAAAACGGCCATAGCCGCCGCCATCGCCTCGGCTGTGGACACCGTCGATGAAATCCAGGCTTTAGTCGATAGCGTTAACCTTCAGGTCGCCATCGATGTTATTAAAGCTTACGCTACCGCTGACGACGCCACCGGACTGACGATTCAACAACTGGTCGACGCAGGCGTTACTTCCGCCGTTTCGGTCAACTTGGCTGCATACAAGACCTCCATCGCCGCAAAAGCCTCGACCGACGTCGATTCAGCCAGTAAGATCCAGGCCGTTATCGTTGCCGTCAACACCGCCAACTCCAGCACCGCGATTACCAAAATTAAAACATATGCCACCGGAACCGCGGGCGGAGCCGCCGCGCTGACAACCGACGAGCTCATCGCAGCCGGAGCCACGGGAGTTGTCACCGGCAATGCTGTTTACCTTAAATGGTATAAAGCGAAAATAGAAGTATTGACCCCCTCCGCTGTCGACACTACCGCTAAGATTCAAGCTGTAGTAGACGCTGCCAACATCGCCGCTGCCGCCGAAATCGCTGCTGCTGTAGAAGCCGCGAGAGTCCAAGCGGTTAGGGATATCAGCCTTATGGCTGCTAACGACGACGCCAGCGCGCTCACCATTGATCTCTTAAAAACAGCCGGTGTACCCACCGCTTCCGCCATAAGCGATAACCTCAGCAATTATAAAGCCGCGATCGCTGCTTCTACCGCCGCTCAGGTCGACACAACCGACGAAATTAAAGCTTTGATCGACACTATCAACGCCCAGGTTGCTTCTTCCGCGGCAGAAAAAACCGCTGCTATCGAAAGAATATCCGGTTATGCCGCCAACGACAATGCTTCCGCTCTGACTATCAACGATTTGAAAACCGCCGGCGTGATAAACTCGATAGGCGCCAACCTCGGCACCCATAACGCTGACAAATCTAAATCCACCGGATACATAGGCGCCATCGAGAGAGCAACGCGTTCCGAAGCCGACACGACTGCCGAAATCCAAGCGCTTGTCGACGGAGTGAACCTTGCGGTTCTAACTGCTGCAATTAACGCGATCAAAGGTTACGCCGACGCAAATAATGCTGGTGCCCTTACGGTCGCTCAGATAATCGCCGCAGGCGTCAATGCCGAAAAGGTTTTAGCTGACAATCTCGCATTCTATAAAACCGCGATTGCCGGCGCGGATGGCACCAACGTCGACACCACGGAAAAAATACAGAATCTCATCATTGCAACCAACACCAACGTCGCCGCCAATGCTCAGGCGAGAGCGGACGCTATCGAAGCGATTAGGAAATATGCCGCCAACGACAACGCAGCGGCTCTTACTATCGAACAGCTCGGAATAGCCGGCGTTGATCCTGCGAAACTTGTCACTGGTAATTTAGACGCATATAAAACCGCAATAGCTGCTGCTACTTCCAGCCAAGCTGACACCACTGCGAAAATTCAGGAAATCATTGTCACCGTTAATGCCAGTGAGTTCCTACGTAACGCCATTCTCAAGATTAAAGGTTATTCCGGTGACGCTTCCGCGATGACCATCCAGCAGCTCAAAGACGCCGGAGTGACGGGGCTTGTCGATAATACCAAGTATTTGGACTATTATAAAATAGCCATCGCCGCTACCTCGGCCGCCAATCTTGACAAAACCGAAAAGATTCAGGCTGTCATCACCGCCGTCAACACCGGAATGGTGGCTCGACGAAATTTCCGATGCTCC
>CAYOGQ010000156.1:606-3870 GCA_964403645.1 uncultured Ruminococcus sp. | reverse complement strand
CGCGATATTGTCGATAAGGAACTTAAACGGAAATATTTTACGCCCGTGATAAAGAAAATCTTTTCCTTGAAGGAACGGTTCGGATATTCTTATTGGGAAACCGAAACCAACCACGGAAGGATGTCCTTCGCCATGCACGATACCTTCCGCAATATCGCCAAAGTTTCCGAAAACCGGCTGGTGCTCACCGACGTGGACGGCAACCGTTTTGAAATACCCGACGTAATGGACCTTGACAGGAAAAGTTTCAGAAAAATAGAACTGTACATGTAAAATGTAAAATTGGCTTGTAAAACCGCGGTTTTTCAAGCGAGGTGTTTTACAACCGGGGATCCGGTTATAAAACGAATAATTATATTTATATTCATAATTAACTCATCTGTTAATTACAAGGTGAATTTATGACTCCGAAATTAAAAACCAACCGCGCTCTTTACGATAAAGAGCTCGGACGCGTAAGCTCCTCTTTCGACGCGGAGCCGTTGTTCGTATTCCGTTTTAACCTTTCGCGGGATAACCAATATGTGAAAGGCGGCGGCGGCGTCAGCGGCAAAACGCTTCACATCTGCACCGAAGACGGGGCGATCACCTCCGTCACGGTGACCGATATGGAGGATATCGAATATATCCAGTATATCGGCTGCGCCGCGATCGAATATACGGCGGACGGTAAGCGGCTGGAGCTGTGCCGTTCGGACATGAAGAACGCCGTCGCGCTCCAGAACACGGTCAAGCGCCTGAAAGCCGTTAAAAACGGGAGAGTGTTTGACAGAATGGCATCCGGCGAGGACGACACATCCTGCCCCAAATGCGGCACACCCTACCGTGCCGGTTCCAAGATATGCCCCAACTGCGCCGACCGAAAAGCGCTAATGAGCAAGATACTACCTTTCGCCAAGCCCTATATGGGACAGATTATCTTTTCGATCGTGTTGTTTTTCGCGGTGACGGGCGTCAATATTTACTCGCCGTATATCAGCAAACAGCTTATCGATAACTATTTGTATGTCAAAAACGGCACTCCGGGGTCAGACAGCGGATTTTTCTTGATTATCGCCGCCATGGTCGGCGTAGCTTTGCTTTTGACCATCCTGCCGATGGCGCGGCAGATACTGCTCGTTAAGGTCGGCAACAAGATGTCGGTAAACCTCCGCGAAGCGGTTTACCGCAAGGTGCAGGAGATGTCGCTCGCCGGCATAAGCAAGCGCACCGCGGGCGAAATCATAACGCGTATCACCCAGGACACCGACGTGATGCGGGACTTTCTGATGTTGGTGCTCCCCGATATTCTCCGCATAGGGTTGACCTTTATCGGCGTGAGCCTGGTCATGTTTATCACCAACTGGAAGCTGACGTTGCTCGTGCTGCTGCCGATTCCCTTTATGGTGATGATATTTTACTTTACAAGAAATTTCATGCACTCCATATATACCCGCCAGTGGCACGCGGAATCCTCGGTCAACTCCCTTCTGCACGACGTTTTTTCCGGCATACGCGTGGTAAAAGTGTTCGGCACCGAAAAATTTGAGTCGGCACGTTTTGACAAAGCCGCGAAAAAGGTCGCCGATATTTCCAAAAAGAACGAAACCACCTGGAATATGATAATGCCCTTCGCTTTCTTCCTTTTAGGAATCGGCGAATACGCGGTGCTGTTCTTCGTGGGAAATAAAATCATAGACGGCAACATGACCTTGGGCCAGCTCACCCTGTTCATGAACTATGTCTGGCTCATCTACGGACCGGTCAGGCAGGCGGCATTCCTGCCGAGACAGTTTGCCCGCTCCATGACTTCCATGGCAAAGGTATTCGAGCTGCTTGACGAGGAACCTGACGTTGCGGACGCCGCGGAAGCGGTGGACCGCGAAATTATCGGGAACATAACCTTCGACAAGACCTATTTCGGTTATAATAACTACGAGGATATTCTCAAAAATATCAATGTGGAGATTAACAAGGGCGAAATGGTGGGCATTGTCGGCCGGAGCGGCGTGGGAAAATCAACGCTGATCAACCTGGTGATGCGCCTGTACGACGTCACCGACGGCAGCATTTCCATCGACGGCACGGATATCCGCAAATACGAGCAGCATTGCCTGCGGTCGCAGGTAGGCGTCGTGTTGCAAGAAACCTATTTGTTCCGGGGCACCATTTATTCCAATATCGCCTACGCGCTTCAGGGCTGCACCCAGGAGGACGTGATAAAAGCCTCCAAGCTCGCATCCGCCCACCAGTTCATCATGAAGCTGCCCGACGGCTATAACACCATGGTCGGCGAACGCGGGCAGACGCTTTCGGGCGGGGAGAAACAGCGCATCGCCATCGCGAGAGCGATACTTCGGAACCCGAAGATACTCATACTCGACGAGGCGACCGCTTCCCTCGACACCAAGACCGAAAAGCAGATTCAGGACGCCCTCAACCAGCTCACCGCCGGCAGGACGACCATCGCCATCGCACACAGGCTTTCCACTTTGCGAAACGCCACCAAGCTCATAGTGCTGGAAAAGGGCGAGGTCGAGGAAATAGGCACCCACGACCAGCTCATCGCCAACGGCAAACGCTATTACAAGCTGGTCATGGCGCAGCGCCAGATGTCAAAGATTAAAAAATAACGCCGAAAGGATTTCGTATCATGCTAAACACCGAAAAGACCATGGATAAAATCGTTTCCTACTGCAAGAGCAGGGGGTTTATATACGGCGGCAGCGAAATTTACGGCGGGCTTGCCAACACCTGGGACTACGGTCCGCTCGGCGTGGAGATGAAGAACAACGTCAAAAAAGCGTGGTGGAAAAAGTTCGTTCAGGAATCGCCCTATAACACCGGTCTGGACTGCGCCATACTCATGAACCGCGAGGTCTGGGTGGCGTCCGGTCACGTCGTCAATTTCAACGATCCGCTTATCGACTGCAAATCTTGCAAGACACGCCACAGGGCAGACCAGCTTATCGAAAGCTGGGCGAAGGAAAACAATGTCGAAGTTTGCGTGGAAAGCATGACCAACGACGCGCTCTCCGTCTATATCGCCGAGCACCGCGTCGCCTGCCCCGGCTGCGGCAAATCCGACTTTACGCCGATTCGCAAATTCAACATGATGTTCAAGACCTTTCAGGGCGTCACCGAGGACGCCTTGAACGAGGTTTACCTTCGCCCGGAGACCGCGCAGGGCATATTCGTCAACTTCAAAAACGTCCAGCGCACCACCCGCAAAAAGCTGCCCTTCGGCGTCTGCCAGATAGGCAAATCGTTCAGAAACGAGATTAC
>CAYOGQ010000156.1:0-596 GCA_964403645.1 uncultured Ruminococcus sp. | reverse complement strand
ACGCGAATTCGAGCAAATGGAGCTGGAATTTTTCTGCAAGCCCGGCACCGACCTCGAATGGTTCGCCTATTGGAAGGATTTCTGCCACAAATGGCTGACCGACCTCGGTATAAAAGACGAAAACCTGCGGTTACGCGACCACGACCCCGCCGAGCTGGCGTTCTATTCCAAAGGGACGACCGATTTCGAATTCCGCTTCCCCTTCGGCTGGGGCGAGCTTTGGGGCGTCGCCGACAGGACGGACTACGACCTCAACGCGCATATTTCCCATTCCGGCGAAGACTTGTCCTATTTCGACCCCGACGACAACACCAAGTATGTTCCTTACGTTATCGAACCATCGCTTGGCGCAGACCGCGTGATGCTTGCGCTTTTGATAGACGCTTATGACGAGGAGAATATCGGGACAAACGGCGCGGAGGATATCCGCACGGTGCTTCGCATCCACCCGACGCTCGCGCCGTTCAAGGCGGCGGTTCTGCCGCTTTCCAAGAAGCTGGCCGAGCCGGCGAAACGCCTTTTCGGAGAGCTTTCCAAGGCGTTCATGGTCGATTACGACGATACCGGCTCTATCGGCAAGCGCTACCGCCGCGAGG
>CAYOGQ010000155.1:0-3917 GCA_964403645.1 uncultured Ruminococcus sp. | reverse complement strand
TTTGTTTCAACTTTGTAGATTATTTTGCTTTACCCCAACATTTATTATAGAACCCATATTTAGTCTGTTATAAAACAGTACCGATAAAATCCGTCACCGTCAATTTGTAAAATGAGTAAAAAATGATGAATGATTTTAAACGCCTGGCGTTAATCATTCATCATTTTTTATTGCCTGTAAAACGGCATCTTTTGGCAGGGATAGCTGGATTTGAACCAGCGGATGCAGGAGTCAAAGTCCTGTGCCTTAACCGGCTTGGCTATATCCCTTTTCCCTTTTCCCTTTTCCCTTTTCCCTTTTCTCTTTTCACTTTTCTCTTTGAATAACCTCTGACCATGAGATTATACTTTATTCCGAGCGATTTGTCAAGATAAAAATTCGTATAGGCCGCATTTGATTTAAAACAAAACACTAATCAATTAGGGGAGCGTGTAACGAAATATAATCGTTACGACGCTCCCCTATCGGTGATTACTTAATAAGGTTAACTAATACTTATCTTTTCTTGTAAATCACAACGCCGGCAGCCGCGATTGCCGCGATTATGCCGAGGGCTAAGAAGCCTGCGTCGCCGGTTTCGGGGATTTCTGTCGAAGTTTCGGTGGATTCTTCGGGGAGCGATTCCTCAACGGAGGATTCTTCCACGGGTTCCGATTCTTCGGACGGCTCTTCGGAAGGCTCTTCGGACGGTTCTTCAACGGAGGATTCGTCCACGCTGGGGGTTATGTAAGTGAATCCGGCGGAAGTGAGTGCTACGTTGCCTTCGACCTGTCTAACGCCGTCGGTGTTGATGTTGTAAAGAGTGATAATGTCGCCGACCTTGATGTTGTTCATGACATCATAGCCAAGCTTGTTGGCGTTATAGGATATGATATATCCGCCTTCCTGGCAGATAAAGGTGCAGGGAGTGGCAATCGCGAAATCGGTGGCGATAACCACGTTATCCGGTCCGACAAGTATGTTGCAAGCGTAGTTCATATCCTTGGCGACTCCGTTGTTCCCTCTCGCGGTGAGTTCGGCTATGGTCTGACCGTTGCCCGCTACGATAGAGACAAATGCTGCGTGCTTATAACCCGCGTAGTCGACGACTATCGCTTCGGAAGGAAGCGTTACAAGTGTCGAAGGCTGCACCGCGATCGGTGTAAACGGGGTGAGGTAGGAATAAGTCGCATATGTCGCGTTGTGGGTGATATAGTCAAAAGAAGGATCTACGACATAATTGGAAACGACCTTGGGATCGTCGAGGTTAAGTCCGACGAGCTTATAATAGCTGCCAATCTTCATATTGCCGATATTCGCATACCAAGCGCCGTTCTTATCGTTAATAAAGCTCGGGCATTCCGAATACGGCGTGCCCCAAACGGTGGAGCCGTTGTAAAACCACTCTTCACCGTTGGCGGTGGCGAACAAAGCAGGCCAGTTGTTGCCGGTGTTGGATTCGACAACTATTTGATTTTCGGCTATCGTCCAATTGGGTCCGGTCGAACCGGAGGGGCAGGTGGCTATTACTTTATAAGCGCCTGCGACTGCGTCGTATTCGAGTAGGGCGGCCGTTCTCCATGATCCGTTGTAAACGCCGGAGGTGTGGATGGAGGTTATGCCTTCAAAATCGGATTCGTCGATCGCCATTATGCCGATATCGTTAGTGGTGTCGGCGGGTTGATATCCGATTTCGGCGAAGTTGAACACACGCTGGGGTTTACCTTCGATCGTTTTGCCGATAGTGATTATATCGTTATAAATGTGAAGTTCGGTGCCGACTGCCAAGTGCCACATGACCCACTTGTCGCCTGCGCCCACGGCGGGGACGGCTCCGTTGGAGACAGAGGTGATCAGGATCTCGTCGGCGGCTACCGTTATGGAACCTTCACGGTTGTTTGGCCACGGGTTGATTTCGTTCTTATAAACCACATAAGCCTGCTTTTGGGCGTCCCATTTGGCGTATGTATGGTTGCCGGAACGGGCGTAAGCGAGGTCGCCCGTCGCGTTCGCGTTAAGGTTTATCGAACCGGAAGCCGCTGTCAGTACGACGACCGATTCACCTGTAATTTGGCTGTCAACGCCGGAGAGTTTAACTTCATCAATCGGATGGAGGTTAACGTCAGAAATGACCGCTTCGATTTCGGAAAGGAAAATCCACGGGTCAGAAAGGTTGAACACCAGCTTTACATAGCGGGCTTCAAGAGTGGTCCTGGTGTTCCAGTTAGCGGTATAAGTGCAGGCGCCCAAAAGTCCTGCGGTTCTTTCGGTTGCAGCCACAAGACCTTCGACTGAGGAAGCCCACGAGCCCACGGCCTGGGCGATATAATTAACGCCGTCGTTGGAGAAATATATTTTGGTGGTATCGGGAATGCTTACAAAAGAATTGAGATCCTTGTAAGCGCCGATTTTTACACCGGTAATGCCTTTAATTTCAGCGAGGTCGAGGATAACGCTAAATTCGTGGGTGCCGTTGACCGCGCCCGCCGTATAGTCGAATCCCTTCCACTCAAAACCCACGAGCCGGGCGTCGCCGAAAGCGATTGCGCCGTCTGCGTAGACACCGTCAGTCAGCTTATAAAAGTTGGCGGTGTTGAAGGACATTTCGCTGGGTGAAGCGGAGACGCCTTTCAGAGGTACGTCGATATCTGCGCTATTCCAAAGCATGTACGGGAAGTTGGTGAGACGGGTGGTTTCACCGATCGGAACCGCGGGATAAAGAAGAGCGTCATTTTTAATTCCCAAGGCATCGTCCTTGCCGTTGGAGACGTTCATAAAATAATGGAATGTGCTGGTTACTTCTATGTTGGAAAGGGGTATCTTATACTGGACGAACCAAGACCCGTTGCTGGAGACGCTTTCGACGACAACGCCGTCGGTGGATATAACCGCCGCGTTTTCGTTTTTGATCAGCGAGCCGTTTTTTTTGGCGGACACGGCGGGGTTTGCGTCGCCGTCAAAAGCTATGTCATAAAAATGGGTGTAAACAGTGGCGGCGTCAATGGTTTTGAACCAAAGGCGGATATTTGTGCCGACACCGTTGCCGAAAGCGGAGGAAGTGCCTATGGGGTTATAAAGGGTGACCACGGCGCCGTAAAAATAGCTGCCGTCGCAATAATTTTGGAATTTATAGGCGCTGGTATCGGCAATTCCGCTTACCTGGAATGAGCCGGTGGTAGCGTCAACGAGAACGAATCCATCGGCATCAAAGCAATCCCAAAGGTTGGAAAGGTCAGCTTCCGACGAGGACGAGGGTAAGGTGGATTTTCCGGCGGTACCCGTGCCGTCAATTAACTCAGTCATGGCGGTCCCTACCGCATACTTGACCTCGGTAAACGGGAAATTGATAACGGATCCTTCAGGAGCCGTGGCGTTGACGGTAAATTTAAAAGTTATGGTTTGTCCGGCCGCAAATTTGTCGCCGAATGAAAAATCCATAAACGCCGCTTCGATATATCCGTCCTCAACGGTGACAATGGGTTCGGAAATGCCCTCGATTGTTGTGGTAAAATCGGCTTCTTTACCGGTTTTTACGACCACGGAAACGAGAGACTTGTCAAAGCCGAGCTTAAACATCACTGCGCTTATATGACCGGATTCAAGCGTCGGCATATTGTCGATTTTTACGGTCAGGTCATAGGTTTGTCCCGCCGTTACGGTTTCCGGGGACGACGCCGAGACTTTAAAGCCCGTACTTTCGGCCGCCGAAGCTGCCACGCTGACAAAACACGCGGCAACCAGCAGCACGGAAAGTGCAAGTGCCATGAATTTTCTCATAGTTTTTCTTCCTTTCATTGTTTTAGGAATAATTTCCTAATTATTCGTTTTTAAGTATATCATTTATATATAATTTTGTCAAGCAAATAACTAAAAAAACACAAACTAATTTCTGCGGTTGTCAAACATATGGTCTATTTTTTATTTTAAAGAAAGCCGTT
>CAYOGQ010000154.1:0-3933 GCA_964403645.1 uncultured Ruminococcus sp. | reverse complement strand
CGATAAAACAAAACTTTCAATGCTGGCAGAGCTGACCGGATACATAGACTCTGACGGCAGAATCAGTGTCTATTTCCAGTCCTCCGACGGAGCGTATTATATTGCCGGAAAAAAACAGAAGCTCCTTTGCGCCAGTACAATACAAGCCCCTTATGCTTTCTCTCTGCTGAAACTGGCGGATGACGGGCAGTTTAGTCTTGACGACAAGCTCGAACTGAAACAGGAACAGCTCTGGGACGGCGCGGGAAATGTAAAAAACAATCCAATCGGTACGATGTTTTGTATCCGTGAGCTTATCAGGTTGTCAATTGAAATGAGCGACAACACCGCTTATAAGATGCTTATAGACCGTTTCGGAACCGAAGGGTTCAATAAATACGCTGCTTCAAGAGGCTACGGAATAAGCCTGATACCGAACAATGGTTACGGCTATTGCAGCGCCGAAGATATGGGAAAGATGTTTTACGAAATTTACGAGTATAAAGGCAAAAATGCCGAATTTCTTATAGACTGTTTGCTTAATACCAAATACAGCGAACAGATAGAAAAAGCGCTCGGCGAATACAGAGTCGCGCAAAAATACGGGAACCAAGGAAATAATTCCGGATTTCACGATGTCGCCATTGTATACGCGCCCGAACCGTTTGTGCTGTCAATATTTACTACGATCGATGCGGCTGCCGATAAAAGCACCGAACCGTTCAGATATATTGCGAAAGAGGTTGAAAAAATATTAAATCAATGAGGTAAAGAATAACAAAACCCCCGTTAACGCCCTGCGGCTTGAACGGGGGATTTTTTTAAAACAGGTGCCGTATTTTATCTCCAAAAATAAGTGAGTTCATCGGTTTTTTCTTGATAAAGCAGCGTGCCGGTTTCATCGAAGGTGTATTTGAAAACCAAATTTCTACCGTCATATGTGTGAGAGCTTAAGAAAGGGCAAAACATTATACTCGTCGGACTTTCCACGTCCCAGACCAGTTTGCCGTCGTCGTTAACGGCGAGCCTGCCGCCGAGCGAGCCTTTGACCGAATAGAATTCGCCCGGTACATACGAATCGGTATCGCAGATCAATAAAACCGCCGTGTAAGTGTCGCGCACGAGATCGGTTATTTCCTCACGCGGAATTTTATCCCAATCATCCAGTCCGTAATTATCGAAAATATAATCCGTAATTCTGTTGAGTTCGCCATATTGGCTCATGCTCACGAACCCATCCTCGTAAATCGGAAAAGCGTACGCGCTCAGATAAATTTTTCCGCCGTATTCTATCATATCGGTGATGCGGTAATTGCAGTCGTCCGAAACATAGGTGAACGAATCGGTTATGACACCTTTGGCGTCTATCCTGACGATACGGGAATCCGGGGTTCCGAGCTGTGCGATATAACTGTCGCCAAGCCTTGCGATCTTACCGTTCCAAAAACTCACGCCTTCGTTTTTATAAAAGTATTGCAGTTTTCCTTCCATATCATATTTGCTGAAACATAAATAGTTATTATTGTCGCGGCTGAAAACCGTTATGTCATTTTTGCCGGGTAGCACCGAGACAATATATTCGTGAAGAAAACCGTTGTCGGTTTGGGTTCGCCACAGGATTTCACCGCCGGCGTCAACCATCGCAAGCCAGCTGTAAGTCGGTTCCATGCTGGAATAGATTTTAGTCTCGCCGTAAACTATCAAACCGCCGTCTTTAACGGTGCACCATTGATGCGTATAGTCGGGGAATTCCACGTTCCAAACGAGTTCGCCGCCCACATATTTTTCAAAAATGCTTTTATCTGTTTCTTGATACCCATACGTCTCGTTCATTCTATATTCATAACGGAATTTGTATAAAACATCGTCATCAACGTTTTGTTTTTTATTAAAATAAACATCCCAATTATATTTATAATTCCAAAGATTGGCGACTTCTTCCGGGGTGGGTTCATCCTGAAAAATTTCATAGCCTTCGACCGAACTGCCCGAAATGCTTTTTACGATCACCTCCGCCGTCTTTTCATAGATAAAACAGCCGCCGGTTATGTCTTTGTATACGTTTTTGATTTCGTTTCTGGAAAGCCCTTCGGTGGGAAGCGCGTTGTCTTCAAAAAAAGTAAGCGCTTTGTTGTATTCGTAGGCTTCCGCGGCGACGGTGTAAGCTGCAAAGCCCATTACTGTCATTAAAAATGCGGAGCATAATGCGATAAGCGGTTTAAAGCAAAACCTGCGGCGGCGCACCGCCGGATTTATAGGAAGTTCTTCCGCGACTCGGCAGGACGGGAATATCTTCGCTTTGTTCGGGAGCGGAATTTCGTCCAGGCGTTTCAACGCGTTTTTAATCTCACGCATTTTCATAAATATTACCTCCTGATCATAAATAAGTTTTTAGCTTTTTAATGGCGCGCTGGTATTTTTTTTGCGCGGAAGCGACGCTTATCCCCACGATCTTTGCGATATTGTTATACGACAAGCCGGTGTATAAACGGAAGATGATAATCTGCCGTTCTTCGTCGTCGAGGACTTTGAGCATTTCGAGCGTCTCGATATTTGAAAAACCGCGCTCCGTTTCGGGAATATCGGCACAGACGGGATTATCCAACGACTGAGCGCGCTTGCGCCCGCGCACGATGTCTATCGAAAGATGCCGCGCCATCGCCAATATCCAGGCTTTCGCGTTGCTCCCGCTCCGATATGTATCTGCGTAGGTTGTTATCTCGATCATCGTGTCTTGCAGCACGTCCTCCGCGTCCTGATAGTTTTCGGTAATCGCATAAGCCACCGAAAAAATCATCCTCGCCATGCGATCATAAATTTCCGAAAGAGCGTCGCGATCGCCCTTCGAAAGCCGAACGATCGCCTTGTCGCAGACGCTGTTGGTTTGCCAATCCTTAAACAGATTACCACCTTCTTCGCAGCTTCATCATATATAGCGTTTTGGAACGTCGGTTTCGGACAATCAAAAAAATTTTTTATAAATAATTTTATACGAAAACCGCCGCGCGCTTATTGCGCGCCCCGCCGCGCGCTTATTGCGCGCCCCGCCGCGCGCTTATTGCGCGCCCCGCCGCGCGCTTATTGCACGCCCCGCCGTTTCTTCCATATTACAGCAATTATTTTAAAACTGCAACAAAAAGTCTTGGGCAAATCGCGGCAGCGAGTGAATTATTATACATTATAACTGCATAATATGCATATCGTGCAGAGTTATGCGAATAGTGCATATAAAATGGAGCGCATTATATAAAATATAGTCAAAATAACTATGGCTTGGTTATTGACAAACCATAAAAGGCGATGTATAATTATACGCATAAATAAATAAAATATTTAATAAAAATTATACTTGAAAGGCGTTATTGCAATGAAAAAAATCGTGCTGGCATATTCCGGAGGGCTTGACACCTCTATAATCATACCTTGGTTGAAAGAGACTTATCTCGGCTGCGAAGTCATAGCTGTCTGCGGCGACGTGGGGCAGGGCAGCGAAACCGAGGGACTTGAGGAAAAAGCGCAAAAAACCGGCGCGTCAAAGCTTTATATCCTTGACCTTTCGGAAGAATTCGTGGACGATTTTATTATCCCCACCATGAAAGCGGGCGCGCTTTACGAAAGCTATATGCTCGGCACCTCCTTCGCCCGCCCTGTCATTGCCAAGCATTTGGCGGAAATCGCGCTTAAAGAGGGCGCCGACGCCGTTTGCCACGGCTGCACGGGCAAGGGCAACGACCAGGTGAGGTTCGAGCTGACCGTCAAGGCGTTCGCCCCCGACATGAAGATTATCGCCCCGTGGCGCGTCTGGGATATAAAATCGCGCGACGAGGAGATCGACTACGCCGAAGCGCACAACGTGCCGCTGCGTATAAACCGCGAAACAAACTATTCCAAGGATAAAAACCTCTAGCACCTTTCCCATGAAGGATTGGATCTCGAAAATCCCGCAAACGAGCC
>CAYOGQ010000153.1:2747-3950 GCA_964403645.1 uncultured Ruminococcus sp. | reverse complement strand
TTTCCGCGAAGGCAGACGAAAAGATTTCCCTTTCGGGAAATCCCAGTAGCGGCTGACGGGATCCGCCCGTGACAGCGGTAACGCATACAAGTGCGTGAGCGGGCGTCGGCAACGGCGTCAATTTGGGTGGTACCGCATAGGTTTACTTATTACCGTGAGTTAGGCCTTTGCCCCAAAAACAGGGGGCAAAGGCTTTTTTGTATCCGATTGCCTTAACCCTTAAATTTCCGCAAGCCCTTCGGTTCACGGATACGCCGCGTTTTTTTAGATAATATATCAACGAAAGGAAAGGTAATCGAAATGTCAAACAAAAAAATTCCCTACCGCACTTATTTAACGGAAGAGCAGCTGCCGAAATATTGGTATAACGTCAGAGCGGTCATGAAAGAAGCGGTGCCTCCCCTGCTCAATCCGGGTACCGGCAAAGCGTTAAGCTTCGACGAGCTTGCCCATGTGTTCACCGAGGAAGCGGTGCGCCAGGAGTTGGACGACACGAACGAATATGTGGAGATCCCGGAAGCGGTGCGTCATATATACACCGAATACCGCCCGTCGCCGCTCGTGAGGGCGTACAACGTGGAAAAAGCGCTGGGCACCCCAGCGAAGATCTATTACAAATTTGAAGGCAACAACACCTCCGGAAGTCACAAGCTGAATTCCGCGATACCGCAGGCGTATTACGCCAAAATGCAGGGGCTGAAGGGGCTCACCACCGAAACCGGAGCCGGCCAGTGGGGCACGGCGGTTTCGGAAGCCTGCGCGTATTTCGGGTTGGACCTCGACGTTTACATGGTTAAAGTTTCTTACGAACAAAAGCCTTTCAGAAAAACCCTGATGCAGGTGTTCGGCGGCAAGGTGTTTGCCTCGCCTTCCGAGACGACGGGTTCGGGCAGGAAAATACTCGAAGCCAACCCCGGCACCGGCGGCTCCCTCGGCTGCGCGATCAGCGAAGCGGTCGAAGTGGCGGTATCGCGGGAAGGCTACCGTTATGTGCTCGGCTCGGTGCTAAATCACGTCCTGCTCCATCAGTCCGTGATAGGGCTGGAATGCGAAACCGCGCTTGCCATGTACGGCGAATACCCCGACATTGTCATAGGCTGCGCCGGCGGAGGGTCTAACCTCGGCGGGATTATCGCCCCGTTTATGAGAGACAAGATACTCGGCAAGGCAAACCCCGAAATTATCGCCGTCGAACCGGCTTCC
>CAYOGQ010000153.1:0-2693 GCA_964403645.1 uncultured Ruminococcus sp. | reverse complement strand
GCTCGCTAAAATGTACACCCTCGGCAACGGGTTTATACCCTCCTCCGACCACGCGGGCGGGCTGAGGTTCCACGGCATGTCGCCCATACTCTCCAAGCTGTATGACGACGGGCTGATGAAAGCCGTCGCCGTGAAGCAGACGGACGTCTTTAAAGCGGCGGTGGAATTCGCCAAAACGGAGACCATCCTCCCCGCGCCCGAATCCGCTCATGCCATATGCGCCGCTATGCGGGAAGCGATAAAGTGCCGCGAAACCGGCGAAGCCAAGACTATCCTTTTCGGGCTGACCGGCACCGGATTCTTCGACATGACGGCATATGATTCCTATATCAAGGGTACGATGAAGGACTACATCCCCACCGACGAAGAGTTTAAAACCGGTTTGGACACGCTGCCGAAAGTCAATTTATAAAATTTTCGATATAATCGAGCGCGCAGGCGATGATTTCCGCGTGATCTCCGGCGATACGCCCCGCGCCCGAATAAGTGAATACCGCGTCTGAAGGAAACGCCGTTTCGGGCGTTTCCTTTTTATATAAATATTGTATAACCTCTTTTTCTGAATTCAACCTGACTCGCCCCGATTCGATGCCGTTTTTGGTTTCGAAAACTTCCTTTTTAGCCTTGAAATACGCGGCTTCGGCGGCGTCGTCGTTCTCTTTGGCGTATTCGCCGTCGGTGAAAGCGACAAAAGCGACGGTGATTATCCTCGTGCGCGGGTCGCGGTGCGGGTTTGAAAATACGCGAAGCTGTTTAATTCTATCGACAACCACCCCGGTTTCCTCAAAAAGTTCGCGGCGCGCGCCCTCCTCTGCGGTCTCCTCCGTTTCCAAAAAGCCGCCCGGCAGCGCCCATTTGCCGATAAACGGATGGTTGCCGCGTTTTATAAGCAAAATCGAACCGGTTTTGACGCAATATGCGAAAACGTCCACCGTAACCGAGGGACGTTCCCATTTCGAAGGATCGTACCGCGCTAAAAATTCTTCTTCCGTAAGTCCGTTTTTATCCTGCATATGTTCCTTTCCGCCGTTTAATCAAAGCGGCTTTTTCAGTATCAATGCGTTGCGCCGCGGATAACCCGCGGGTGTTCCGGCAATCTTTTTTATTATGACCAGCGAGTGGGTGTGGCCCGAAATTTCCAAGCCGTATTGCATTACGGAAACCAGGCTCCCGCCTAAAATACGCATGGCACGGTCGGCTTTTTCAACCTCCGCGCCGAAACCGGGCCCTTTCATGGCTATAAAATATCCGCCTTGTTTTACGTACGGCAGGCACCATTCGCACAGAATGTCAAGCTTCGCCACCCCGCGGGAGAGCGCTACGTCAAATTTTTCGCGGTAAGCCGGATTGAGCGAAAGCTCCTCCGCTCTGCCGCACAATGTCGTCAGATTGCCGATACCCGCGAAAGCGGCGGTTTCGGCGATAAAATCCAGCTTTTTCCGCGCGGCGTCCAAACAAGTGACTTGGGTTTCGGAAACGATCGCCACCGGGAGACCGGGAAATCCGCCGCCGCTCCCCACATCAATGACTTTGCCTTTTATAAATCCGGTAGTGAGGGGATACAGCGAATCGATGAAATGCAGCTCCGCCGCTTCCGTTTCGCTTTTTATGGAGGTTAGGTTTATAACCTCGTTTACTTTTACAAGTTTATCATAAACCAAACGCATTTGATTAAGCTGCGCGTCGGTGAGCTTAACCGGCGCGTATTGCTTAATTATGTCAACCATCGCGGCTCCCCCTCTGCGACATATATATTATGAGCACCGAAATATCGGCAGGGGACACCCCGGATATGCGCGACGCGCGCCCCAGCGATTCGGGGCGAAGCTTTTCGAGCTTCTGCCGCGCCTCTATTCGCAGCCCCGCGATCGCCGAATAATCTAAGGTCGGGGGGATTCGCTTATCTTCCAGACTTTTAAAATGTTCCACTTCCGCCAGTTCTTTTTTAATATAGCCTTCATATTTAATCTCGGTCTCAATGCGCTCCGCCAAACGGCGGTTGGCGCAGTCTGTACCGTCGAGTTCGTAAATATCCCCGACGGTTATGAACGGGCGCTTTAAAAGCTCGGCTTTTTTTATTCCGTTTTCGGTTTTTTCGTAACCGCGCGATTCCAGAAGCGCGTTCAGTCTTTCCGACGCTTTCAACGTTTCGGAATAAAGCCTTTTTATCTCGTCCGCAAGGGCGCGCTCTTCCGCCAAAAACGCCTCGTAGTCGCCGTCGCTCACAAGCCCTAACGCGTGACCCTTGGACATTAAGCGTGTTTTGGCGTTGTCCTGACGCAGATACAAGCGGTATTCGCTGCGGCTGGTCATGATACGGTAGGGTTCGTTTGTGCCTTTGGTGACGAGATCGTCGATGAGCGTGCCGATATACGCCTCTCCGCGGGTGAGGGTAAATTCGGGTTTGCCTTTAATTTTAAGCGCGGCGTTGATGCCCGCGATCAATCCCTGCGCCGCCGCTTCCTCATAACCTGAGGAGCCGTTGAACTGTCCCGCGCCGTACAGCCCCGGAATTTTGATAAACTCAAGGGTGGGTTTAAGCTGCGTGGGGTCGGCGCAGTCGTATTCGATGGCGTAGGCGGTGCGGATTATTTCGGCACGCGTCAGTCCTTTAATGGAGTGGATTATCTCACGCTGAACTTCTTCCGGCAGGGAGGACGAAAGCCCCTGTATATACATCTCCTTCGTATCTA
>CAYOGQ010000152.1:0-4004 GCA_964403645.1 uncultured Ruminococcus sp. | reverse complement strand
CCGCACGCTCGGGGCTAAGGACGCGAGAATCATGTTCAAGCATATATTCCCCAACTCGCTGGGCACAATAATCACCTCGTCGGTGCTCGTCATACCCGGCGTCATATTCTCAGAATCCTTCCTGTCATACCTTGGAATCGTCAACTTGCAAGGCGCCAAGACGACTTCTTTGGGCGCGATGCTTTCAAACGGCCAGCCTTCGCTTTTAAATTACCCGCACATTATATTCTGGCCTGCGTTGGTCATTTCGCTTTTGATGATCTCTTTTAACCTGTTCGGCAACGGATTGCGCGACGCCTTCAACCCGTCGCTTAGGGGCACGGAGGAATAATTATGGCAAACAAACTTTCGGTTAAAAACTTAATCATATCTTTCAGAACCAACAACGGCACGGTGAAAGCCGTCCGGGACGTCTCCTTTGACCTTGAAAAAGGCGAAACCCTCGCGGTTGTGGGCGAATCCGGTTCCGGCAAATCCGTCACCGTCAGGGCGATAATGGGCATTTTGGCGGGGAACGCCATCGTTGAAGGCGGCGAGATAATTTACGACGGCATGGACCTTTTGAAAATTCCGGAGGATGAGTTCCACCATATCCGCGGGAACCGCATCTCTATGATATTTCAAGACCCGCTTTCGGCTTTAAACCCCGTCATCCGTATCGGCAAGCAGCTCACCGAAGCGATGATCCTCAACGGCAGGATGAACCAAAAAAACGCGGGGAGAGAATACAAAAAACGTATAAAGCTCCTCGTTAAAGCCATGAACGGAGCTTACGAGCGCGGCTACGCGGGCGCAATCCCTCCCGAAAAGGTTAGCGAGGGCATCGCTACTCTTAAAAAGTTCGTTGCTGTCGGCAACAGGTACGAAGCGCAGTTCAATGCCGCTTATGAAAACGCGACATCGCTTTTAAACGCGATAAAGCATATCGAAATCGAGCTTATAAACGGCGAACCGAAAGCAGTGGCAAAGCTTATCGAGAGAGCTGTCGACGACTCGAATGAAGTTTACAACGACTTTCTTGTTAAAAAAGACGGCAAACTGCCCGCTTTGGTCGCACAGCTGACCGCCGACACAAAAAGCTACCGTAAAAGCGGCGATACCGCTCAAAAAGAGCCAATCAGACGCGTACTCGATGATATTAAAGCCCTGCTGGAAACCGCCGTGGCGCTTCCCAAGCCGAATTTCTTCGGGCTGGGTTATTATATCGCCAACGAACCCGACGTTCAACCCGACACCGACGACATAGAAGGCTTGAACGCCATGACCCATAAAAAGCTCGACGACGAGTTCATGATAGGGTTCCTTAAAGGCATAGAAGCCGGCATAAAATACTCTTACGACAACTCGATTGAAAATAAAAAAGCCGCCGTCGGCGTCTTGCAAACGTCCCTGTCAACGCTTGAAGCTAAAGGCTACGATAAGGCTATGTACAAAACCCTCATCAAAACCACCGCGTCGGCGGTGGAGGGAGCCATCGACCGTCTTGACATAGACAAGGACAGCTACGCTTACACTTTCAGATCCAGCTTATCCGCGGCGATGAACACCTACATCCAAGCCAAGCACCTTTCGGGTAAAAAGCATACAGCAAAAAAGCATCGCGATTTTGTCGCCAACATGGATATGGAATTGTACCGCCACAACATTACTCTGGTGATACAGAAGGTTATAGATACCTATAACGCGCAGATAAAAAAAGCGGAAAACGCGAACTTCCGAAGCTATGGCGTGCGGCTGGTCGACCATCTCAAAGATACCGCTTCCAAAATGGTATATAAAGTCACCAAATCCATGGCGAAGAACAGGGCTATCTCCCTAATGGAAGAAGTGGGTATACCGGATGCGAGAAAGCGTTACCGCCAATACCCGTTCCAGTTTTCCGGTGGTATGCGGCAGCGCATCGTCATCGCTATCGCCCTTTCGGCTAACCCGGACATACTCATCTGCGACGAACCTACGACCGCTCTCGACGTGACTATCCAGGCGCAGATACTCGACCTTATCAAAGGTTTAAAACGAGACAGGCAGCTCACTGTCATATTTATAACCCACGCGCTGGGCGTGGTCGCCAACATGGCGGACCGGATCGCGGTCATGTATGCCGGAAAGATTGTCGAATACGGCACCGCCGACGAAATATTCTACAAACCCGCGCATCCCTACACCTGGGCGCTGCTCTCGTCCATGCCCGACCTTGAAACCAAAGAAAAGCTGGAAGCTATCCCCGGTACTCCGCCGGATATGATATATCCGCCCAAGGGCGACGCTTTCGCTCCGCGCAACAAATACGCACTTAAAATAGATTTTGAAAAGCAGCCCCCCTTCTTTGACATATCTGACACGCATAGGGCCGCCACATGGCTGCTGCACCCCGACGCCCCCAAGGTTGTCCCCCCCAAGATCGTCACCGAAAGGATAGAAAGAATGAAAAAGTACGGAGGTGGTTCCAATGGCTGACGAAAAAGAAGTCATCCTGAGAGTGGAGCATCTCAAACAATATTTCAAGCTCGGCAGGGGCAGCGTGGTCAAGGCCGTGGACGACATCTCGTTCGATATCAAAAAGGGCGAGGTGTTCGGCATGGTCGGCGAATCCGGTTGCGGTAAGACGACCTGCGGGCGCGATATCATCAAGCTGTACGAAATCACCGGCGGCGACATTTATTTCAAGGGGCATCACATCAGTTCCGGTATCAAGGACAAAGAGGAACAGTTGAAAAAACTGCGCAAAGAGGGCAAGGTAGAGGAAGCCGCCGCTCTCGCCCGCGATATAGTTAAATCCCGTGCGGAGGTCAAACAGGCCGAAAACGCCCATATCATGACCAAAATGCAAATGATATTCCAAGACCCCGTCGCTTCCCTTAACCCCCGTATGACCGTGCGTGAAATTATCGCGGAAGGTCTGATTATCAGGGGTATGCGCGACAAGGAATTCATAAGCAAACGCGTTAACGAAATGCTCGAGATGGTGGGGCTTGTGCCGGAACACGCCGAACGCTACCCGCACGAATTTTCCGGCGGTCAGAAACAGCGTATCGGCATAGCGCGCGCCATGGTGCTCGAACCCGACCTCATCATCGCCGACGAGCCCATTTCCGCCCTTGACGTCTCTATACAGGCGCAGGTTATAAATCTGTTGAACGACCTACGCCACCGCATGGGGCTGACCATAATGTTCATAGCGCACGACCTTTCGGTGGTTAAATATTTTTCCGACCGCATCGCCGTTATGTATTACGGAAAAATGGTCGAACTGGCGGACACCGACGAGCTTTTCCTCCACCCGTTCCACCCTTACACCAGGTCGCTGCTTTCCGCCATACCCCTCCCCGACCCCAATTACGAAAAACAAAGGGTCAGAATCAAATACGAACCCGCTTTGGATCACGACTATTCCGTCGACAAGCCCACGCTCCGCGAGGTGCTGCCCGGGCATTTTGTACTGTGCAACAACGCGGAGGAAGCGAAGTATAAAAACGAAGCTCTTAACGTAAAACAGGAGAAATAAGTCCTATGGATTTGGAAAGCGGAAACGCCCCGAACGGTAACGGTAAAAAATTCCCGTGGTATATAAAATATATCGTGACTTTGGTTATCGGCGCGTTTATATCGCTCACCTGCTTCGGGTTGCTCGACCTGTACAACCAAACCGACACGGCGATAATCTACCGCTACCTTTCGGACGGGTTTTTCGTAGCCGGAGCGGTGCTGGCCGGATTGGGGCTGCTCACGGTCGCGTCCGCAGGCGGCACCTTCGATATGCTGACCTACGGTATCAGGCTTTCATTCGTCCTGTTCAAGCGAGACATATCCAAGGAAAAGCGTTTTGCCCGTGATTTTTACGAATACCGCAAAATGCGCCAGGAGAAGGAACACCATTTCGGCTATCTGCTCGCCGTAGGATTGTTTTATATAGCCTTATCTGTACTGTTTGTAATTTTTTACAACAATGTGGCTCTTTGTCAATAGTTGGGGTGAACCCGTAAACAAGAAATCAGGCAGCGGTT
>CAYOGQ010000151.1:0-4056 GCA_964403645.1 uncultured Ruminococcus sp. | reverse complement strand
GGGACGGCCTTTTCGCCATCCCCGGGCTTGTAAACAGCCATACCCATGTATATATGACCTGCCTGCGCGGGCTTGCCGACGACCTGCCGTTTGACGAATGGCTGTTTAAGCGGATCCTGCCGAACGAGGACAAAATGACCTATGCCGATGCGTACGATTCCTCGCTTTTGGGTTGCGCCGAGATGCTGAAATCCGGCGTGACGGCGTTTTCGGAAATGCATATGTTCCCCGGCGTTATCGCCGATGCCACTTTGAAAACGGGGATACGCGCCTGTCTTTCGAGGGGGCTTGTCGGCATGGGCGGCGACGAAGCGGGAGCGTCGCGGCTTAAACAAGCAAAGGACGAAATTGCAAAATACGGCAAATACGACACTCTCTCGTTTATGCTCGCACCCCATTCGGTTTACACCACAGACGGCGATTATTTGAAAATCGTATCGGAGGAAGCGAAAAGGCTGGGCGTACCGCTGCACATACACGTTTCCGAATCGTCAAAAGAGGTAAGCGACTGCTATAAAAAACACGGGAAATCCCCGGTAAAGTATTTGGATGATTTGGGAGTTTTTGAAAGCAAAACGGTCGCCGCCCACTGTGTTCATGTTTCCGACGAGGATATCGAAATTTTAGCCCGCCGCGGCGTGAGCGTCGCGCTTTGCCCCCGCAGCAATCTAAAGCTCGGCAACGGCGTTGCCCCGGTCAAAAAAATGTATGACCGCGGCGTCAACCTCTGCGTCGGAACCGACTCCGCCGCTTCCAACAACACGTTGAACCTGTTTCCTGATCTGTCGCTGACCGCTCTGCTCCACAAGGGCATTGGCGGCGACGCCGCGGCGGTGACCGCAGGCGAGGCGCTCGACATGGCAACTTTTAACGGCGCGGCGGCGCTCGGCATCAATTCGGGGGAGATAGCCGCCGGTAAAAACGCAGATATCGCACTTTTGAACATAAATCTGCCGCAGTTCGAACCGAAAAACGACCTCATATCGGCGCTCTGCTATTCCGCCAACGGCTCGGAGGTCGGGTTCGTCATCGTAAACGGCGATATCGTGTTGGATAACGGCGTTCTCACCGGAGTTGACGAAAAAACCATTTGTAAAAATTCCGAAAAAATACTTAAAAGATCGAGGATTGGCTGATGAACGTGAGCGAGATAAGGGATATTAATCTTTGGGGGAGCGGTTCGACAAAAATCGACTGGGTACGGCGCAATATGCCGCTTTTGCGCTCCATTGAGGAAAATTTTATAAAAGAAAAGCCCTTCGCGGGGCTTAAAGTGGCGCTTTCCGTGCATTTGGAAGCCAAAACCGCCAATCTGTGCAAGGTCATGGCGGCGGGCGGCGCGCAGATGTACGTCACGGGCAGCAACCCGCTGTCGACTCAGGACGACGTGGCGGCTTCGCTGGCGCATGACGGGCTGAACGTTTATGCGTGGTATAATTCCACCCCGGAAGAATACGAAAGGCACACCTCCAAGGTGATCGAAGCGGGACCCAACGTCATTATCGACGACGGCGGCGATCTCGTGAATCTCATCCATACCAAATACCCAGAAGAATTACAAGCGGTAATCGGCGGCTGCGAGGAAACCACAACGGGGATCCTCCGCCTGAAAGCCATGCACGCCTCCGGCGCGCTCAAATTTCCCATGATGCTCGTCAACAACGCCCGCTGCAAGCAGCTTTTTGACAATCGCTACGGCACGGGGCAATCGGTTTGGGACGGCATCGACCGCACCACCAACCTGATAGTCGCGGGCAAGACCGTCGTCGTCGCGGGTTACGGCTGGTGCGGCAAGGGCACGGCGATGCGGGCAAAGGGGCTGGGCGCTTCCGTCGTCGTCACCGAGATTGACCCCGTCAAGGCGCTCGAAGCGGTGATGGACGGCTTTTCCGTGATGAAAATGACCGAAGCGGCAAAAACGGGCGATATTTTCGTGACCGTCACGGGTTGCCGCGACGTCATAACGGAAGAATGCTTTATGAGTATGAAAGACGGGGCGATCCTCTGCAACGCGGGGCATTTCGACGTCGAGGTGGATGTGGCGACACTTCGCAAAATCGCCGTGGAAACCTACGCGGCAAGGCAAAATATAACAGGCTATCGGCTTAAGAACGGCAACACCTTGTTTCTGCTCGGCGAAGGCAGGCTGGTCAACCTTGCCTGCGGCGACGGTCACCCCGCGGAAATCATGGATATGTCCTTCGCCATCCAGGCGCTGTCGGCGGAATATTTGGTTAAAAACCACGGCAAACTCGCCGGTACGGTGGATGTCCCGGAAGAAATCGACAAAAAAGTCGCTCAGTTACTTTTGAGCTTCCGCGGATTTGAGATTGACAAACTTACAAAAACGCAGGAAGCATATCTGAATATCGGGCACTAATAAAAATTTACGAACAAATTTATCGAATATATCATACGGCGTAACCGTCAAAAGGTTACGCCGTATATCATATCGCCCCAAATTATAAACACTTTGCGAAAACGTCGGCTTTGTCGATTATCCCTCGGTTTTCTAAAAACGACGCGCCGGAGCATACGCAATTGACCGCCGTAAAACGCTTTATCGTGCCCTCGTTGGACACGCAAGCCATGCCGAGCCCCGTTTTGTTTTCCAAATGCACGTTATCCATTTCAAGGTTGTCGATCAACGTGTTCCGCCCGATACCTATGGTCGGAAGATTGCAAACCGACTCCTCCCTTATGAAATTTTCGATTTTCAGCCTTGTGATGCGCACGTTGTCGCCGATTTGTAAAAATGGCGTATAGTTTCCCGGAACATCAACGGTGCCCTTGCAGAACGAAGCGAAAACATTGTCTATGACGATATTCTCGAACATTCCCACAGTTCCCGGGAAGTCATAATATTTTGTCATGCAGGCGACATACAGGTAAAACGTGCCGTATACGTTGGTCAGGTGAACGTTTTTGATATGGTGCTTGTAGGAGAGCATCCGCAGCGCGGAATGACAGCCTTCGGCGATAATGCCGTCGATGAGGATGTTTTCGATATCCCCGTTTAGGCCGTCGTCGCAGGTGAGCGCCACCAGGTCGTCGTGGCAGGCGCCCTTGAGGTTGCGTATCACTCCGTTGCGGCAGCCGCCCTCGAAATGCACGCCGTCGAGGTTCCAGAGCTTGGGGCTTCCTTCGGTGTAGTCGAAGGTGATGTTTTCGACCGTAAAGTTTTCAATAAAACCAAATTGCGCGCCGTAGACGACGGGGTTTTGTATCGTAAGGTTTGAGAACGTAAAATTTTTGATACTGTTAAAGCGGAAGCAATGCCCGCTGAAAGCGTTGGCGAAAAGGCGGTTATCCGGTGAAAAATTTTGTTCTTTTTGGTAATCGGCAAATAATTTGCCGTATTCGTCCGGAAAATGATAAACGTTGGGACGCTGGTTGTTGTGGTTCATGTCCCAGATACCGCCCTCGAGGGCTATGTTTGCGTCCCAGTTTTCGGGATCGGCGTTTTCCGACATGCAGCAGTTCGCGTGGTCGGCGAGCCTTATCAACGAAAACCTGTCAAGCCGCAGTGACTGGTTGGAATGAATTTTCAATGTCGCGGATATTAAGTAGTTTTTTTCCGGGGCGGGCAGGTACACGGAGGACACCCCCGAATCGAGCATCTCCTGAATCGCTGGGAAGTCGTCGTGTATTCCGTCGCCATAGAGTTGAAACCGATATTTCATCGTAAATGACCGTTCCTTTCCCCGGCGGTAAAGCCGCCGTAATTAAAGTTTATTGGTTTTACAATATTTGCCCAAAACCTCTTTCGGTAACAGTATAGCATCAAACGGCGTGATGTCAAGCATATAATAATACGTTAATACGTCAATACGTTAATGCGTTAACACATGAGCCGCTTTTAATGTAATATATATTTATGAAGACGCGCTTGTCTATAATACGTCCGGCGGGGAAAACGTTGTAGCGTACCGCTCTTTTTAAGCTGCGCTATATCAATTCATTAAAAATGTCGAACCGTGCGTAATAGAGATAAATCATATTATGTATATGTTACAATGATATGGTCTAAAAAAAGAGGAAGCTGAACCCGATCTG
>CAYOGQ010000150.1:0-4158 GCA_964403645.1 uncultured Ruminococcus sp. | reverse complement strand
TATTTCCGTCGTTTCGTTCAAAAGCGCCGGCTGGTACACCATCACCCCGTCCGATATGATTTTTAAGGAGATTACCGGCGGGATAAAGCTTTACAACACCAACGGGTCCTGGCCGGAAGCGCACTGCCTGCCCGAAAACCCGGTGAGCGTGAGCGTCGAAAACGGATATTTGTTTTACGACGTCGAGACCGCCAACGTTCACGCGAGCATTATACTCTATTTCGACGGCGCGACACCCTCGGCGTTCACGACGGGGCAGTATTTGATCATAAATCCCTACCTCGGCGGAAGCGTCGAATCATACACCGGCGACCTTTCTGTCAACCAGCATTTGAAAGGGAGCATCTCTTTATCCGAAATCGGCATACCGTCGGGCGTAATACACGAAGGCAGGGTGCTGGTCACGGGAGTGAAGGTTTTCGTCGCCGGGACGGCGTATGAAAACGTCATCATAAAGGAACTGTCGGTGGGCGTGCCTGAATCTGATTGACTAATGTAATTAAGCCGTCCCATTTGAAAGGCGGTCAACATCTTGAAAAGAATAATAATTACTACCTGTTTGTTTATATTTTTAACATTGGCGTTTTACGGTTGTTCGTCCGGGCGTACCCATTCGTTTAAGGACGAAATTGTGCCGCCTTCCTGTACGGAGAGCGGCTATACCGTGCACCGCTGCGCCTGCGGCGACGAATATAAAGATACATATGTCGAACCCGCAGGGCACGATTATATCGTTTCGGAAACACGGGAAGCCGCTTGCATCGAGGAAGGATTGATCACTTATATTTGCGCGCGCTGCGGGGATACCTATACCGAAACGTCAAAAGCCGCCGGTCATGAAGTGAACAACGCCGCTTATGAGCTTTCGAAAAGCGACAAGGGTTACGCGCTGACATGCTCCGGCGTGTGCGGGGTTTGCGGGGAAACGGTTATAGAGACCGCCGCGTTTTTCGGCTGCGGGCTTAATTTTGAAAATGAAAACGACAGTTATACCCTCGGCGTAGCAAACGAGGGCGGCGGAATAACCGTGTCGCTCGACGGCGATATGATAACTTTTGCCGCCGCGCCGAAGAATTATTTCCGCTTCAAAGGCTGGAGCGACGGGGAGCAGTCATCCTCGCGTACCCTCTCCGTTCGGGAAGCGCAATCTCTCGACGCCGTTTTCGGGTATGACTGCCACAGTATGCCGGTGATGAATATCGACACCGGCGGCGAAGAAGTCGTGGCGCTCGATCATTATGTCAACTGCAAAGTGACACTGACCAACTGCGGCGGGGAATATCTGATAAATTGCGAAGAAGCCGGCATACGGGTGCGCGGCAACGCTTCCGCGAACTACGGTAATGCCGACTGGATAAGGGACAATAAGGTGCATTACCGCTTGAAATTCGATAACAAGCGCTCGGTGCTCGGCATAAACGACGGCGCGAAGTGTAAAAGCTGGGTGCTCCTCCGCGGCGACTACTCCTTTATCAAGGAACCCGTTTCATTTTTTATGGGGCAAAAGCTTTTGGGGGACGATTATTTCGTCTCCGACTACACTTATGCCGAGGTTTATATTAACTACGAATATATGGGGGTTTACATAATCTGTGACCAAATACAGGTGAACCCGTATCGCGTGGACATTGACGAGCAAAAAGACGGCGAAAACTATCTTAAAACGGGCTATCTGATGGAGATTGACCATTATTACGCCAAGGAGCCGTATTATTTTATGATAGACTACGGCAACATCAGGCTTACCGATATGTACGGGGCGTCATATAAAACGCCGACGGTCGGATATTCGCTGAAAAACGAAAACCTTACCGCAGAGCAGCTTAATTTTATAAAAAATTACGTCTCCAACGCATATAAAATTGTTTACGAAGCAATCTGGAAGCAAAATTATCTCAAATTCGATGCGAATTACAACTTGGTCGCAGCGCCCGAATTTATTTCGTCAGAGCAAGCGGTGGGCGATGTGATGGATATCGAATCGCTTATAGGGATGTATATCCTGCACGAGCTGTGCGAAGAGCGCGACGTCGGCGTCGGCAGCTTTTTCCTGTACGTCGATTTCGCCGCGGAAAAACCTCTTATCACCTTCTGCGCTCCCTGGGATTTTTCCTGGGCGTTCGGGGACGACACCGGTTTTCGTTACGACAAGTTTTCAACCTCCGCGTGGCAGCCGACACAGTTCATAGATTATGCCGGGAATCGTTCGTCCACATGGTTTATCACCCTCTACCGCGCCGGCTGGTTTGTGGACAAAGTCAAAGCCAAATGGGCGGAAGCGTCGGAAAAAGGCTGGTTCGACGCCATGTTTGAAGAAATCGACCGTATCGGTTCCGAATACAAAGCGGAATTTGAAAAAAACGACGCCCGCTGGCAGAGCGGCAATCAAAAATATTCCTCAGGTAGTATCGCCGTTTGGCTGAAAAAGCGAATAAAATGGTTAAATACTCAGTGGCTTGAAAATTAATAAAATAATGCGGCGAAGCCGTATATCATACCTCCGCAGCGGTATATCATTTCGTATATTTTCGTATGGAACAAAATGACGAAATGACGAAATGACGAAATGACGAAATGACGAAATGACGAAATGTCGATAATGATATCCGCCCCAAGGGGCGGATGATATCCCCTGCGGGGGATGATATATGCCTGCGGCATATGATATACGCCTGAGGGCGTATGAAAAAAGCGGGCGGATAATATCCGCCCCCACAATTATTAATTTATCTGTATTGCCGATTTTTATGTTTACACAATCAATCAAACTTCAAACTGATATCCAGCGCTTTTACCGTATGGGTTAACGCGCCTATTGATATTATGTCAACCCCCGTCTCCGCGATTTCGCGGAGATTTTTTTCACCCATATTGCCCGAAGCTTCGAGCAGCGCTTTTCCGCTTGTGATTATTACAGCTTCTCTCATCAATTCGGTCGGCATGTTGTCGAGCATAACGATATCCGCTCCGGTGTTTAAAGCTTCACGGAGCATTTCGAGATTTTCCACTTCAACTTCCACTTTAATAGTGTGAGGAGCCTTTTCCCTGGCGCGTTTCACGGCTTCCGTGACGGATCCCGCCGCTTTGATATGATTGTCCTTAATGAGCACGCCGTCGGACAATCCGAAACGGTGGTTGTGTCCGCCGCCCACGCGCACGGCGTATTTATCGAGGACGCGGAGCATCGGCATGGTCTTTCGCGGATCGGTGATCATCACGTTCGTACCGCTCACCTGACCGACAGCTGCGCGGGGTTTGGCGGCGATGCCGGAAGCGCGTTGGATCAGGTTCAAAACAGTCCGTTCACCAAGCAATATCATACGCGCGTCGCCGTGTATTAAAGCGATGATATCCCCGCGACGCACATCATCGCCTTCCCTGACCTTCAGCTCTACGTTAACGTTATCGGTAACGGCGGCCGCTCCGCATATTAGCTCAAAGGTTCGCATTATTATAGGCAACCCACAGACGACGCCGTCCGCTTTCGCGATAAACCTGCCCGAAATGACGGTGCCGTCCGGGATGGTGCAGTCGGTGGTGATGTCGCCGAAAGGCGCGTCCTCCTTTAAAGAACCGAGTATGATATCGTCGAAAATGTTCATATAGTCTAATCCTCTAAAATATAATGCGAACCCACGCTCTCCCGGCGGGAGAGCGCGCCGTCGGTGATAAGGGACGCTATCGTGAGCATATTGTAAACACGGAAGCCATAAGCCGAATTCAAAGCCGCGTTTTCAAAAACCTTCCAAATTTTCGCAAGCTCGCTCTTTGCGTATTCCAGTTCGGAAACCCTTCTTTCGGCGGAAGCACAGGTTTGGAGCAGGTGTTTTATTTGTTTTTCGTATATTTCCAGTTCGCTCTTTTCGAGCACGGCGTCATGCCGCGGGGTGTTCATTTTATAGTGATCAGCTATGTTTTTAACGGGTACGAAGCCGGCGTTTATGTGATTGGCGGCGCGCCTGCCGAACACCAGGCATTCGAGCAGGGAATTGGAGGCGAGCCGGTTGGCGCCGTGGATGCCGGTTTCCGAACACTCGCCGCAGCAGTAAAGTCCCTTGATGTTGGTCTGCCCGTCGAGGTCGGTCTTGACGCCGCCCATAAGGTAATGCTGCGCGGGGCGGACGGGGATTTTGTCGTCGGGGATGGCGATACCGCGCT
>CAYOGQ010000149.1:0-4214 GCA_964403645.1 uncultured Ruminococcus sp. | reverse complement strand
GCCCGGTGGCGGCGAGGGTGGTTATGGTCCTGCCGTGGAAGCTGTTCTTTAACGTTATGATATTATGCCTGTGCGCGCCGTATTTATCGGCGGCGTATTTGCGTGCGGCCTTTATGGCGCACTCGTTCGCCTCCGCTCCGGAATTGGAGAAAAACACCTTTTTCATGCCCGTGCGTTCGCAGAGCGTTTGCGCCAGTATCACGTCGGGGGAGGAAAAATAAAGGTTGGAAGTGTGTTGAAATTTACCGAGCTGTTCGGTAACGGCGGAAATCCACTCTTTATCCGCCACGCCGAAGGTGTTTACGGCGATACCGCCGCCCATGTCGATGTATTCCTTTCCGTCCCCGCCGTACAAAAGCGAGCCTTCGCCGCGCGTTATCTCCACGGGGAAGCGCGCATAGGTATTGGCTATATACTTGCCGTCGAGTTTCATGATATCCATATCAACAATTTTTCCCTTCTTAATATAATGCGATGTTGCGGTGATATAGCCGTAAGCATTTCGCGTTCGACCGCAAAGCAAAAACCGCTGCCGAAAAATTTATTTTTCCGGCGTTACGCGGTGAACATGGTGCCTGTGCCTTCGTCGGTCAGCATCTCCACAAGTATCGCGTGCGGCACCCGTCCGTCGATGATGAAAACCCGCTCCACGCCGCGCTTTACCGCGTCGATGCAGCATTCTGCCTTGGGAATCATCCCGCCGGAAATAACCCCCTCCGCGAACAGCCTTTCGGCGTCCCGCAAGGTCACCGCTTTTATAAGCGAGGAGGGGTCGTCTTTATCTCCGAGCAGCCCGGTGACGTCGGTCAGGGTGATCATGCTCTGCGCTTTCAGGGCGCCGGCGATACGGGACGCGGCGGTGTCGGCGTTGATGTTGTAGGTGTTCCCATGTTCGTCGCAGCCGACGGTGGAAACCACCGGTATATAGCCTTTTTCGAGCAGGTCGAGTATGGGTTCGGGGTTGACCGAGGTGATTTCCCCGACGAAACCTAATTTTTCATCCTTAATCTTTGCTTCTATCAGCCTGCCGTCCATGCCGGATATGCCCATCGCCTTACCGCCCCGCATTTGGAGCAGGTTGACGAGATTTTTGTTGACCTTCCCCGCGAGCACCATCTGCACTATATCGGCGGTCTCTTTGTCGGTCACTCGCAATCCGTCAACGAAGACGCTCTTTTTGCCCACCCGTTGCAGCAGCTCGGTGATCTCCGGGCCGCCGCCGTGCACCAGCACGACTTTTACTCCCACGAGGGCTAAGAGCACCAAATCGCCCATAACGTGCTCTTTCAGTTCGGGGTTTATCATGGCGTTGCCGCCGTATTTGACGACCACTATCTTCCCCGTATATTTGCGTATATACGGCAGTGCTTCGGTAAGTATCTGCGCCCGCTGCGCTATCGTGATATCCATTTAAAATCCCCCATCTTTTTCAGGTCCTGTAATCGCCGTTTATGCGCACATAGTCGTAAGTGAGGTCGCAGCCCCACGCGACGGCCTTGCCTTTACCGTCGCCCGCTTCAATAGCAATTATAATTTCTTTTTCAAGGAGTATCGCTTTGGCTTCTTCTTCCGAAAACGCCGCACCCACGCCGTTTTTGCAGACCGTGACTTCGCCCCTGGCGGAGATAAACGAGATTTTTACTTTATCGACGTCTGCCTTCGCCCCGCTGTAACCGACGGCGCACAGCACGCGCCCCCAGTTGGCGTCCGCGCCGAACATTGCGGACTTGACGAGCGACGAGTTTATCACCGCTTTTGCGATTTTTACGGCGGCGGCTTTGTCGTCGGCGCCGCTCACACGGCATTCGAGAAGCTTGGTCGCGCCCTCGCCGTCACCGGCTATCATGCGGCAAAGTTTTTTGGTGACCGCCGACAGAGCTTTTTTGAAATTATCGAACATTTCGCCGTCGGCCGAAATTTCCGCGTTTCCCGCCATGCCGTTCGCCAGCACCGCGACCATGTCGTTGGTGGAGGTGTCGCCGTCCACGCTGATCATGTTGAAGCTTTCCTCCACGTCGGCGGAAAGCGCCTTTTGCAACATGGCGTAGGTTATGGCGGCGTCCGTGGTGATGAAGATGAGCATGGTCGCCATGTTCGGGCAGATCATTCCGGAACCCTTGGCGATGCCGCCCAAGCGGCACTCGACGCCGTCTATATCGAAAGAAACCGCGGCTTCTTTCAACACCGTGTCGGTGGTCATGATGCCCGCCGCCGCGTCGGCGCTGTGCGCGCCGAGCAAATCGGCGAGCGCGGGCACGGCGTTTTTGATGGGCGTTATGTCGAGCGGCTGACCTATCACCCCGGTGGAGGCGACGACCACGTCGTCGGCGGGGATGCCGAGTTGTTTTGCGACGATTTCGCAGGTTTGCTCCGCTGTCTCAATACCGTTCGCGTTGCAGGCGTTGGCGTTGCCGCTGTTGCAAATTACCGCGCGGGCAAAGCCGTCGGCGAGGTTTCGTTTGGTGACGACAAGCGGCGCGCCCTTGACAAGGTTTTGGGTGTAAACCGCCGCCGCGGCGGCACGTTTTTCGCTGTAAATGAGGGATAAATCCTTTTTGGAGTGATTTTTACGGATTCCGCAGTGGACGCCCGACGCCGTAAAGCCTTTGGCGGCGCACACCCCGCCTTCGATAAATTTCATTTATAGACACAATCCTTTCGCTATGTTTTCGCCGATCACAATGTTCATGCACTCCACGGCTCCGCCCGACGCGCCCTTGCCGAGGTTGTCGTAAAGGGCAATCAATAAAATCCGTTCACCGTTGCCGCGGACGGTTATTTTCATCGAATCGAACCCGCTGTATTTGTTTGCGGCGATAAAGCCGCCGTCGTCGATGTCCTCGGCACAAGAAACCACCGGGCCTTTATATTTATCCGCGTAGACGCTTCTGACATCGTCGATATTATATCCTTTAATGTCCTCGGCGAACAGAGGGATTGTCAGCTCCATGCCGCTGTAAAAGCCGGAAACGATCGGGCAGAACGCCGGGGCAAAGGTGAGCCCTGGGATTTTTTTCATCTCGGCGAGGTGCTTGTGGTTCTGGTCCAGCCCGTACTGGCGGGGAGCGAGGTGGCTTTGCGGTATGCTTTGCCCTTCGTATTCGGCGATCATATTCTTTCCGCCGCCGCTGTACCCGGTCAGCGAATGGCAGGTAAGCCTTGAATCCGGAGATAAGATACCCGCTTTCACGAGCGGGTAGACCAGCGCGACGAACCCGCCCGCGTGGCATCCCGGCACGGCGATACGCTTGCTGTTTTTGATGTTATCGTAAAAGGTCCCGTCCAGCTCGGGGAAGCCGTACGCCCAGCCCGCCGCCGTGCGGTGAGCGGTGGAGGCGTCTATGACGGCGACGGAGGGGTTTTTGATAAGCGCCGCCGCTTCCCGCGCGGCGTCGTCCGGCAGGCAAAGAAAAGCGATGTCGCAGGAATTGAGCGCCTCCTTGCGGCGTATTGTGTTTTTGCGGTCCTCGTCCGAAAGGGTGAGGATTTTTACGTCGTCCCGCGACGACAGGCGATCGTATATTCTAAGTCCTGTGGTGCCGGCTTTGCCGTCGATGAATACCGTTTTCATATCTTGCCTTTGTTTTTTTCGCAAAGCTGCGCCCCAACCTTGACGGGCAGCCCGAAAAGATTTATAAAGCCCGCGCTGTCGGCCTGATTGTAGACTTCGTCCTTGCCGAAAGTGGCGATTTCTTCCGAATAGAGCGACCAGTCGCTCCAAACGCCGGCTTTTATGATATTGCCCTTGTACAGCTTGAGCCTGACCTTCCCGGTAACGCGCTCCTGCGTTTTGTCCACGAAAGCGGAAAGCGCCTCGCGTAATGGCGTGTACCACTGCCCGTTATAAACGAGGTCGGCGAAGGAAATGGCAAGCTCCTGTTTTTTGCGCGCAGTCAGCTTGTCGAGCGTGACCGTTTCGAGATAATCGTGCGCGGCGTAGAGTATCGTCCCGCCGGGAGTTTCGTACACGCCGCGGCTCTTCATCCCGACCAAGCGGTTTTCCACGATATCGAGCAGTCCTATGCCGTTTTGCCCGCCCAATTCGTTGAGCTTTAATATGACGTCCTTCGCGCTCATATTCTCCCCGTCAACGGAGGTGGGGATGCCTTTTTCAAATTCAATGGTCACATATGTCGGTTTGTCCGGCGCTTGCAGCGGCGAAACGCTCATTTCAAGAAAGCCCGGCTTTTCATATTGCGGCTCGTTTGCGGGAT
>CAYOGQ010000148.1:0-4310 GCA_964403645.1 uncultured Ruminococcus sp. | reverse complement strand
TCCCACTCGATCGTTGCCGGTGGTTTTGACGTAATGTCGTAGACCACGCGGTTTATGCCGGGGACTTCGTTGGTTATCCTTGACGATATCCTGTGAAGCAGCGAATGGGGCAGGCGCGCGTATTCGCAGGTCATGAAATCGTTGGTGACGACCGCCCTGAGCGCCGCCGTGTAATCATAGGTGCGCTCGTCGCCCATTACGCCCACGCTTTTTATGCCGGTGAGCACGACAAAATACTGATCGGGTTTGATTTTGGATTTGGAAATCTCCTCGCGCGCGATAGCGTCCGCTTCGCGCAGCAGATTAAGCTTGGCTTCGGTGACCTCGCCAATCACGCGTATGGCAAGCCCCGGACCGGGGAAAGGCTGGCGGTTGACGAGGTTTTCAGGCAACCCCAAAAGCGCCCCCAACTTCCTCACCTCGTCCTTGAACAGCCCGCGCAGCGGTTCGACGATGCCTTCGAACCCAAGCTCCTTCGGCAGCCCGCCCACGTTGTGGTGACTCTTGATGACCGCGGAGTTGTCGCCCGATTCCACCACGTCGGGATAAATCGTGCCCTGCGCCAGAAATTCGATTTTACCGAGCTTTTTCGACTCGTTTTCAAAGGTTTTTATAAATTCGGAACCTATAATTTTACGTTTCTGCTCCGGGTCGTCCACGCCCGCCAAGCGGCGCATGAAGTTTTCTCTCGCGTCCACGCTGATAAAATTGAGGTTTTTGTTTAAAAACGCCTGTTTGATTTCCTCGGTTTCGTTTTTCCTCATAAAACCGTGATCGACGTGTATGCAGGTGAGCTGCCCGGGGACCGCGATGGCGAGCAGCGCGGCGCAGACCGACGAATCCACTCCGCCCGATAAAGCAAGCAAAACGCGCTTTCCGCCAACCTTGGCGCGCACGGCTTCAATCTGCTCGGCGAGGTAATTTTCCATGGTATAGCCGACGCGAACGCGGCAGATTTTATATAAGAAATTTTCAAAAAGCGCCCTGCCGCAGGTTGTGTTTTCGACTTCCGGATGGAACTGCACGCCGTAAAGGCCCCTCGCTTCGTCCTGCATGGCGGCGACGGGACAGTGGTTGGTACGCGCCGTGACCGAAAAGCCTTCCGGCACTTCGCGCACCATGTCGGTATGGCTCATCAGTACCTTTTGGGAACCGGAAATCCCGTCGAACAGGATATACCCCGGCTTCAGCTCTGCCTTAACCGTGCCGTATTCGCGTTTTAAATTGGCTTTCACCGATCCGCCGAAAAGCCGGCAGATAAGCTGCATCCCGTAGCATATGCCCAAAACGGGGATACCCATTTCGAACACCGCCTTGGCGCAGGACTGCGAGTTGCCCTCGTTGACGCTGTCGGGTCCGCCGGTCAGAATGATGCCCGCGGGCGCTATTTTTTTTATCTCGTCCGTCGTTACCGACGAAGGCTTTATTACGGAATATACCCCGCATTCGCGGACGCGGCGTGCGATAAGCTCTTTGTATTGTCCCCCGAAGTCGATGATAAGAACGGTTTCCACAGACATAAACTTCCTCCCAAGCAATAATCTCCATGTTATAAATGGGCGACAAAATATTATATACTCCGCCTGCGGCTTTGTCAATATTTTATAGTTAAAACTCTCAGCTCAAAAAACCCTCTATTATTTTTGCTTCCGCTTCTTCCTCGGTCAGCCCGAGCGTGCGGAGCTTTAAAATTTGCTCACCGGCAATCTTGCCTATCGCCGCCTCGTGTATGAGCGCCGCGTCGCGGTGGCGGGCGTAGAGCTTGGGAGCGGCGTCCACCACGGCGTCGCCGTCGATGATGGCGTCGCATTCGGAATGCCCCGAGCAGGGCGCGTTGCCGATAATTATGGATTCGTACGCCTGATGCGACGCTCCCCTTGCCACAGATCGCGAAACTATGTCCGCTCCGGAATTTTCGCCGTTCAATTCCATTTTAAAATAAGTTTCCGCTTGCTGATTTCCCTCAGTCAGCAGCCTTTCGCGGATTATCAGCTTGGCGCCCGCCTCCGCCGTCGCGGATGTTTTGCGTACCGAGCGGTCGACGCCGCCTATCTGTGAGGTTTCCATTTCCATAAACGCGTTTTCGCCGAGAACGACTTCGGTTACCGGGTCGATGGAACGCTCCCCCGAGCCGCCGCCCGTGCCGACGTGCTTTTCGACATATCTTACGCGTGCGCCCTTTTCGAGAACGAAGCGGTGCACGCCGTTGTGGCGGGCGGCTTCCCCGGTTTCGGTATGGACGCCGCAGCCCGCCACGATGACCACGTCGGCATTTTCCCCGACGTAAAAATCGTTGTAAACGAGATCATCCACGTTCCCGCGGGTGACGCAGGCGGGGATATACACGTTTTCGCCGCGCGTGCCGGGTTTGATGGTGATATCTATTCCCGGCTTGTCGGTTTTGCTTTCGATTGATATGTTCAGACTGGACTGCCTGCCGGCGCAGCCTCCGTCCTCGCGGATATTATACGCCCCCTTAAAGGAACCGGTCCAGTCGGCGACGATTTTCAGAAGCCTTTTGGTTATATCATTCATTGAAAAGTTCCTCCTCCTTGCGGCAGAGCGCGGCGATCCCGCCGGCGGACATCACTTTCGCCATGACCTCGTCCCTGGGGCCCGACGTCTGAACCCTGCCGTCGGATATTAGCGCGATCTCGTCCGCGACGCTCAGTATGCGCTCCTGGTGGGATATGATGACAAGCGCACCGCTTAAATCCTTGCGCAGCTTTTTGAAAATTTCGATCAGGTTCTTAAAGCTCCACAAGTCGATCCCCGCTTCCGGCTCGTCGAACACCGAAAGCCGCGTGTGCCTTGCGAGCACGGTGGCAATCTCGATCCGCTTTATTTCCCCGCCGGAGAGCGTGGCGTTCACTTCGCGGTCGAGATAGTTTATCGCGCACAGCCCCACGGTGCCGAGTATGTCGCACAGCCGTTTTTCGTCCAGTTTACCGCCCGCCGCTATGTTTATCAGACTCCGCACGGTGATGCCCTTGAAGCGCACGGGCTGCTGGAACGCAAAGCTTATGCCTCGCCGCGCGCGCTGTGTGACGTCCAGCTCGGTTATATCCTCGCCGTCCAAAATCAGTTTTCCCGACGAAGGCCGCTCCGTCCCCGCGATAATCCGCGCCAGCGTGGTTTTGCCGCCGCCGTTGGGCCCTGTGATCACTATCAGTTTACCGTCGGGGACGTTCAAGCTCACGTCTCTCAATATTTGCGTCCCGCCGGGAGCGGTCCACGATATATTTTTTAATTCCAGCATGATAATGCCCCTTTCAAAGCCTCGTAAAAATCATATTCCCACTATATTATAACCGCCGCAAATTGTCAAGCAAAACGATACGCCAAAAATTTTGCCGGCAAAGCAAAAATTATGAAACAATCTATTGACAAAAACATATGAGCGCGTTATCATATGAATAAAGATACATATGTATGGACATTCATATAACGGAGGACATAAAATGAATCACAAACACGAGGATATACTCAATAAAGTGCGCGGGGAACTGCCCACGGACGAACTGCTTTGCGATTTGTCCGACCTTTTCAGGCTGTTTGGCGACACCACGCGGGTAAAAATTTTGTTTTCGCTGCTCGAATCGGAAATGTGCGTGTGCGCCATAGCCGAACTTATCGGAATGACGCAGTCGGCGGTGTCCCACCAGTTAAAGATATTAAAGGACGCAAACCTTGTAGCCAACCGAAGGCAGGGCAAAACCATTTATTATTTTTTATCCGACGACCATGTGAAGACCATGATCGCGCAGGGGTTCGACCATCTTATCGAGGAAAGGGGCATTTTACGGTTTTGAAACGGAACATTAAAAACGACGACGGCTGCTGTGACGGCTGCGCCGATAGCGCCGTCCGAAAGGATGAAAACCACGCGAACGTCAGCGTTATTAACAAACGCATTTTATACAGAATTATTATTTCCGTCACGCTGTGCGCCGCCGCTTGGCTCATTCCCGCGAAGGGGCTGACGCGGCTGACGGCGTTCGCCGTACCGTATTTGGTTATCGGCTGGGACGTGGTTTGGTCGGCGTTTCGCAATCTAAAAAACGGTAAAATTTTTAATGAAAAATTTTTGATGACTATCGCCACGTTCGGCGCGTTCGCCGTAGGGGAATACCCCGAAGCGGCGGCGGTTATGATCTTTTACCAGACAGGGGAACTTTTCCAGAGCGTCGCGGTGGGGAAAAGCCGCCGTTCCATAGCCGCCCTGACAGATATCCGTCCCGACTATGCCGTGGCGCTCCGCGGCGGCGCGGCAGAGCGGGTAAGCCCGCCGGCGGTCGCTTTGGGTCAGA
>CAYOGQ010000147.1:0-4319 GCA_964403645.1 uncultured Ruminococcus sp. | reverse complement strand
CGAAAGCGGAGTCGCCAACCGCTTAATCCCGCCCTACCGCCAGCTCGCGGGCAAAACATGGGGAGTCGTGGGCTTGGGCAACATAGGCAAAAAGGTGGCGTCTGTGGCGCAGGCCATAGGCTGCAAGGTCGTCGCTCACAAGCGCACCCCCGCAGAAGGGTATGAGTGTTTGGACATAGATACCCTGTGCCGCGTTTCGGATATCATATCGCTCCACACGCCGTTAAACGGCGGCACGCGCAACCTGATAAACCGGGAGCGCATAGAGCTGATGAAAAAGGACGTGATAGTCATCAACGCCGCGCGGGGCGCCGTGGCGGACGAAAGGGCGCTCGCCGACGCGATAAAGGATAAGCGCATAGGCGCGCTGGGCGCAGACGTCTATTCCGCGGAACCTTTTCCCGAAAGCCACCCGTTTTACGAAATTAAAGATTTAGACAACGTCTGCCTGACCCCCCACATGGCATGGGGCTCGGTGGAAGCGCGTGAACGCCTGGTGAGCGAGATAGCCTTGAATATAAAAGCGTTTTTTGCGGGGGAAAGGCGTTTTAGGGTTGATTAGTTATAATGCAAAATTCACAATAAAGATAAAAAACCGGCGCATCTCCGTTCGCGCCGGTTTTTTGTGTTTCATATTTTATTGGAATGCTTATTTTAAAACGCCCAGGTTCCGTCCTTGAAAATTTCAAACGGCACGCCGTCCTTGTACCCCGTAATGCTCATGTCGTCGGCGCCTACCATAAAATCGACGTGTATCATGGAATCGTTCAGCCCGAGAGCTTTTAACTGCTCCTCCGTCAAGTTTTCAAAGCCTGCCACTGTGTCGGAATAGCCCTTGCCGAACGCCAGATGGCAGGAAGCGTTCTCGTCGAACAGCGTTTCGTAAAAGAGTATGCCCGACTTATTCACGCCGGATTCCTTGGGTACCAGCGCCACCTCGCCCAGATAGCTTGCTCCTTCGTCCATGGTGAGCATCTTATCGAGCAGCCCGCCGTTCTTTTCGGCCTTCCAGCTTACGGCTTTGCCGTCCTTGAAGGTGAACTCAAAGTTTTCAATCAGCGACCCGTCATAGGAAAGCGGCTTGGTGGAAACCACGCGCCCTTCGGCTACGCCCTTTTTGGGAGCGGTGAAAACCTCTTCGGTGGGCATATTGGGGTTAAAGACGACGCCCTGCAAGGTGGTGTCGCTGCCGCCGCCCCATTTGGATTCGGGCATAAGCCCCACCCTGAAATCCGTGCCGTTCGAGGATTTGTATTCAAGATAGTCGAACTTTTTGGCGGTTAGGAATTCCTTCCGCGTTTTAAAAATCTTATTATGTTCGCCCCACGCGCTCACCGCGTCGTTGTCATCGGTTATGTGGCAGGTGGTGAAAATAGCGTCCCAAAGTTTTTTAACCGCCGCGCTCGTGCGGTCTTCAGGAAATACCTTTTTCGCCCATTTGGAGGAGGGAACCGCGGCGATAGTCCACTGGTATTTGTTATCCATCGCTTCGCGGTAGGGTTTTATCTTCGGATAAACCGCCTGGCGCGATTTCGCGACCTTGTCGAAATTAACTCCTTTCAACCCGTCGGGGTCGTCCGAAACGATATGGATGCAGGCGGGGAGCTTTTCGACTTGGTATTTTAATTTTTCTTCTTTCCACGCCGGGAATTGGGAAAGCTGTTTTTGCGTCATCTTTTTATAGTGGAGCTTGGTCACGGGCTGGTACGACCACTGCACGGCGACTTCCTTCGCCCCGGCTTTATAGGCTTCCTCTGCCACGAGGGTGATAAACTCGTACTGGTCCGCTGAACCGTACACGAAAACCTCCTGCCCCTTTTGCACGTTCGCGCCGACCTTTACTATAAGCTCGGCGTATTTTTTTAGCATTTTCTTTGTCATTTCTTAATTCCTTCCGTATTTAAAAATTCGCTTTCGTCAATTATTTTAATTCCCAACGATTTTGCTTTGTCAAGCTTGCTCCCCGCGTCCGTGCCGCAGATGAGCAGGGAAGTCTTTTTGGAAACGGAAGACGCCGTTTTGCCGCCGTTTTTTTCGATAAGCGCCTCGGCTTCCTTGCGCGTGAGCGTTTCCAGCTTACCCGTGACGACCAAAGTCATCCCCGCGAAAACACCAGCTTCATCATTGTCATCTTTCGGTTCGGTCATGTTGACGCCCAAAGCCGTAAGCCTGCTTACGATTTCGGCGTTTCTCTGCGACGAAAAGAAATTTATTATGCTCCCCGCGGTTTCCGGGCCCACGTCGGGGATCGAATTCAGCTCCTCCTCGCTCGCACACATAAATCCGACCATACTTAAAAATCGTTTTGCTATGGTTTTGGCGGCTTTTTCGCCCACGTGCCTTATGCCGAGAGCATATATCAGCTTTGATAACGGGCGTGATTTGGATTTTTCCGCCGCCGCGATAATATTAGTCGCCGATTTTTTCCCCATGCCGGGGAGGGATGCTATCTTGTTTTTGTCGAGTTCATAAATATCCGCGACGGATTTTAAAAAGCCCTCCGCTATAAACTTTTCGACGGTAGATTCGCCGAGCGTTTCGATATCCATCGCCTGCCGGCCCACAAAATGGGTGATATTTCTCAAAAGCTGCGCCGGGCAGGCGGAATCGGTGCAGCGCGCCGCGACCTCTCCCGCTTCGCGCGTCACCTTCCCCCCGCAGGAAGGACAGGAAACGGGCATAATGAAGGGCTTGGAATCGGTTGGGCGCTCTTCTTTTTCCACGGAGACGATTTCGGGTATGATATCGCCCGCCTTGCGGATTATTACGGTGTCCCCGACGCGTATGTCCTTTTCGCAGATATAATCCATATTGTGAAGCGTCGCCGCCGAAACTGTCGAGCCTGCGACTGCCACGGGTTTAAGAACGGCTTTAGGTGTCAGTACGCCGGTGCGCCCCACCTGTACGACAATGTCGAGAACCTTTGTTTTAACGCTTTCGGGCGGATATTTGAAAGCTACCGCCCAGCGCGGCACCGCGCCGACATCGCCCATCTCCGCGCGCTGACGCAGGTCGTTGACCTTGACCACCGCGCCGTCTATGTCAAAGGGGATACTTTGCCGCACTTCGCCTATGCGCCGTATCTTATCTGCGATTTCCTCGTATTTGCGGCAAATTTCAAAGTCCGGTGACACGGTAAATCCCAGTTCCTCCATGTATTTCAGACATTCGCCGTGGGTTTTCGGCAGCGGAGTTTCGCATAGCTGGACATTGAACACGAATATTTCAAGCCGCCTTTCGGCGCAGAGCTTGGGGTCGAGCTGGCGCAGCGATCCGGCGGCGGCGTTCCGGGGGTTGGCAAAAGGCGCAAACCCGTCGGCCTCTCGCTTTTCATTGAGCCGGGCGAAAACTATTTTGGGCATATAGACTTCCCCCCGGACGATCAGGCGGGGGAGTTTTTCTTTTAAGGCGAGCGGTACGGAGCGGATCGTTTTGAGGTTTTCGGTGACGACTTCACCGACCAACCCGTCGCCGCGAGTGGCGCCTTTTACAAATAATCCGTCCGTATATTCAAGAGCGACCGACAGCCCGTCTATCTTGCATTCCACGGCGTAGTCGGAGCCGGGGTAGATCGACTGCGTGCGGTTGTAAAACTCGGCGACGCCGTCATAATCGAAAACGTCGGTCAGGCTGCCCATCCGCACGGGATGAATCGACTTTTCAAATCGTTCCGCCGCTTGGCCGCCGGCGCGTTTTGTGGGGGACGAGGGCGACGCGAGTTCGGGGTAAGCCGCTTCGAGCGTCTTAAGCCGTTCGAACAGCATATCGTATTCATAGTCGGAAATTTCCGGCGCGTCCTCGTCGTGGTATTTTTTCGAATGATATTCCAATTGTAGTTCAAGTGAACGCATCTCGTGCGCCGCAGCGTCCATATCCGACCTCTTTTGATGTTTATTTAATCAGCGCTTCTATGCCCAGCCAATCGTTTTCCTGTCTTACTTCCTTGATTTCAAACCCGTTATCCGCCAAGGCTTTCAAAACCCGCTCTTTCCGCGCTTCGATGACGCCGCTCAAAATAACGCATCCGCCGACATTTAACAGTCCTTTGAATATCGGCGTCATTTCCGTCAGCACGTCGGCGACGATGTTTGAAACAATCAGGTCGTATTTATATTCGCTTATGATTTCAAGCAGTTTTATGTCCTCTAAAATATTCCCGCAATACGCCGTAAACGCCGTGCCCGGTATGCGGTTGACAATTGCGTTTTTGTTTGCGATATCGGCGGCGTTCTGTTCGATATCGACTCCGATACATTTTTCCGCTCCCAAAAGACAAGCGGCGATACCGAGGATGCCGCTCCCGCAGCCCATGTCGAGGA
>CAYOGQ010000146.1:4000-4448 GCA_964403645.1 uncultured Ruminococcus sp. | reverse complement strand
ATGTAGGTAGCGCCGTCAACAGAGCTGTTGAGCGCGGGGTCAATCGTGTCGGGATATGGGCCAACGTTTACCACAAATTCTTTCGGACCTTTTGATTGGCATCCGCTGAACAGGGCAAAACTGCTTAATGCCATAGCCAACACAAGGATGAGACTCAGGGGTTTTTTCATTGTTGTTTCCTCCATTAAATTATTTTATATATTACCTGCTGAAGTGTTAAACAGCAAATAAATATTAAATTAATATGACCGCGTGGTCAGATATGGATGCAGGCGACAAAGTGCCCCGGAGAAATTTCTCTCAATTCGGGCCTTTTTTCGGCGCATTCTGTTGTTGCGCGCGGACACCTGGTGCGGAAAGCGCAGCCGCTTGGCATCCGCAGGGGGCTTGGGACGTCGCCGTGCAGGACGATGCGGCGCTCGATCAAGCGGGGGTGTGCCACCATCGC
>CAYOGQ010000146.1:0-3990 GCA_964403645.1 uncultured Ruminococcus sp. | reverse complement strand
GGCTTGGGACGTCGCCTACCAGCGTAATCCGTTTATGTGTGCGTGCATATTTAGGGTCGGGTATGGGCACCGCGGAAAGCAGTGATACCGAGTACGGGTGCAGCGGTGAGTGGTAAAGCTCGTTTGCCGGTGCTATCTCCACTATTTTACCGAGATACATCACGGCAATCCTGTTTGAGATGTGCTTAACCACGAGCAGGTCGTGCGCTATGAACAGGCAGGTAAGATTAAACTTTTTTTGCAGATCTTCGAAAGTGTTGATTATCTGTGCTTGAATTGAAACGTCGAGAGCGGACACCGGTTCATCGCAGATAATAAATTTGGGTTTTACCGCTAACGCCCGCGCTATGCCTATCCGCTGACGCTGACCGCCGGAAAATTCGTGAGCATAACGGGTGGCGTGCTCGTTACTGAGCCCGACGGTGTCCATCAGTTCCTTGATTCGCTCGCTGCGTTCTTTTTTTGAGGAATAGAGTTTGTTTACGTCTAAGGGTTCTCCGATGATATCTCCGACAGTCATACGCGGGTCGAGGGACGAATAAGGGTCCTGAAACACCATCTGAGCTTTTTTACGAAAATCCCGGATCGATTTTTTGGTCTGTATTTTTTCGCTGTCAAATATAATTTCGCCTGCGGTCGGTTTGTAAAGGTGCAGAATGCTGCGTCCGACCGTGGTTTTACCGCAGCCCGATTCGCCGACTAACCCCAGCGTTTCACCTTCTTTTATGGAAAATGAAACGTCATCGACCGCTTTGAGAGTAAGCGAGCCGAAAAAACCGTTTACTATATTAAAATATTGCTTTAAGTTTCTGACTTCAAGCAGAGTTTTATTTTCATCAATCATTGTTGCATAACTCCTTTAGCTGCTCTTCCGTGAGAGAACCGTTTTCCAAACCGTCTCTTATATTTCTCCAGCACCGGGAGATATGCATGTCGTTGATTAAAATTTCCTTTGGCATATGAGTAAGACAAACCTTCATGGCGCGGTCACAGCGGTGAGTAAACGGACAACCCTCGGGCATGTTCAAAAGGTCAACGGGAGAGCCGCTGATCGGGCGTAAACGTTCCTTATAGTCGTTCACTGTGGGTATGGACCTTATCAGCCCCTTGGTGTACTCGTGCTTCGGGTTATAAAAGATTTCGTCGGCGGTTCCTCTTTCACAGATACTGCCCGCATACATTACAATGACCTCATCGCACATATCGGCAATGACGCCCAGGTCATGTGTAATCATGATAATAGCCATTCCCAGCTTTTTTTGCAGGTCTTTCATAAGATCAAGAATCTGTGCCTGAATGGTGACGTCGAGAGCCGTGGTCGGCTCGTCGGCGATTAAAATATCGGGTTCGCAGGCCAGCGCCATCGCTATCATGACTCGCTGACGCATACCGCCGGAAAACTCATGCGGATATTGATGAACGCGCTTTTCTGGTTCGTTCACGCCGACAAGCGTCAGAATTTCCACCGCTCTTTCGCGGGCTTGTTTTTTATTGCGGTCGGTGTGTAATAAAATTGCCTCGGTCAGTTGGTTCCCGATTGAAAAAACCGGGTTGAGACTGGTCATGGGATCCTGAAATATTATGCTGATCTTATTGCCGCGGATATGGCTCATTGTTTCTTCGCCGGACCCCACCAGTTCCTGACCTTTGAACTTAATGCTTCCGCTGACAATACGTCCGGGACTGGTAAGAATCTGCATGATGGAATAAGCTGTGACGCTCTTGCCGGAACCCGATTCCCCCACGATGCCCAGAACTTTCCCCTCGTCAAGATTAAAGCTGACTCCGTTTACTGCTTTAACCTCTCCGGAAGAAGTGAAAAAGGAAGTGTGTAAATTTTGAACCGAAAGTAATCTCATTTTATCCTCATGCCGCTTGTTACGGCTAAATAAATTTTATATCCATTGTCTTATCCCTGAAGTCTTTACCTTATTTCTTCAGTTTAGGATCAAAGGCGTCGCGCAGTCCGTCGCCCAGCAGATTGAGTGAAAGCACGATGAGGCATATGACCACTGCCGGAATGATCAGCCTGTATGAATAGCTGTATATACCGGCAAGAGCTTCCGAAGCCAACGAGCCGAGGCTGGGCATCGGTATCGATACACCCAGTCCCAAAAAACTCAGAAAACTCTCGGTGAAAATAGCGGAGGGTATTTGCAAAGCGGTCGAAACTATGATAACGCTGATACAGTTCGGGAGCAGATGTTTTATAATGATCCGGAAAGAGCTTGCACCGATGGACTTGGCGGTCAGTACATATTCCTGTTGCTTTATAGTCAGGATCTGACCTCTGATCAGACGCGCCATACCTACCCAATAAAGAAGCGCAAAGACGAAAAAGATACTGATCATACCGGTCCCGAGCCTGGCAAACGGAGAATTTTCAATAAGTGAGGAGAACCTTTGCCTTAAAACAACCGAAAGCAGGATTACCATGAGCATATCGGGCAGCGAATATATGATATCCACAATACGCATCATGATAAGGTCAACCTTGCCGCCCAGATAACCTGAAACCGATCCGTAAATTATACCGATGATCAGTACGATTATGCTTGCGAAGAATCCTACGAGAAGCGAAATCCGGGCTCCGAAAATGACACGGATGAAGTAGTCCCTGCCATGGGTGTCGGTCCCGAATATATGCGGGAAAATCGTTTCTCCGTTTTCAATCCTCACTTTTTCGGTGGCGCCGTATTGAAAAGGCTTGAGATTGTTGTACGATGCGTCGATTGGTTGACCGGGCGTTATGCCAAGCTGCTGTCCGTAGGAATAAGGAAAAATAAAAGGTACGATGGTAACAATCAGAATTGTACCGATTATTATAAAAAGGCACAAAACGGCAATTTTGTTTTTCCACAGTCTTCTCATCCCGTCCTTAAAGAAAGTGGTGCTTTCGCGCATCTTATCCTGTTGTGCTTTTTCCTCGTCTGTTGCTGGTTCGAAATCCTGCAAATTTAATTGAAATCCCAACGGGTTTTTTTTAGGCATTATATCATTTTTTTTGCGCATAAAGCGAGACCTCCATTTTTACGACAAATCTACTCTGGGATCAAATACTTTGTACAATATATCAGAAACCAGCATCATAACGACAATGAGAGTCGCCAGAAAAATGGTTGTGCCCATGATCAATGTATAATCGCGGTTGGAAATGCTGGATACAAAATATTTGCCCAAACCGGGTACCGCAAAAATTTTTTCAACGACAAGACTGCCGGTAAGAATGTAGGCAAACATCGGACCCGCATAAGTTATGACCGGGGTTACCGCGTTCCTTAAAGAATGCTTAAATATAATTTTATATGGTTTAACCCCCTTGGCGCGGGCGGTGCGGATATAGTCTTGCCCAAGCACATCCAGCATGCTTGAACGGGTGAGTCTGGTTATATAAGACATAGGGTACAGACTCAGCGCAGCCATAGGCAAAATTAATCCCCCGGCTGTATTCCCGTTTGCGGGAAACAAGTTTAGTTTTACACAAAATATTAACAGGAAAAAGGTTGCGATAATAAACGAGGGCATTGCCACAAAGGCTGTGGACAAAACCATAATAAATTTATCGGCAAGCTTATTGTGAAAAACAGCGGCGAGCGAACCGAATATTAACCCGAGAGTAATGGCAAGGGCCGCGGCAACCGATCCGATTTTTGCACTGACCTTAAAGCCTTCCGATATAATATCGGTAACCGTGCGTCCTCTCTGTTTGATGGAGGGGCCGAAATCGAATTTCAGGACGCCTTTAAGATATTCGGCATATTGCTGTCCGAGAGATTTGTCAAGTCCGTATTTAGCCTCCAAAGCGGCTGTTACTTCAGCGCTCGGGGACTTTTCGCTTAAAAAGGGCCCGCCCGGAATACTGTGCATGGCGAAGAAAGTGATTGTAATTATCAAAAAAATTGTTACGATGGCAAGAAACAGTCGCTTTATTATATATATGGCAAGTTTGGTATCCATTAGGGCCTCCGTATCATTTGGGTTGCAGACTAT
>CAYOGQ010000145.1:1866-4461 GCA_964403645.1 uncultured Ruminococcus sp. | reverse complement strand
GTTTCCCGAAGCATCCGTACGATAAATTGTCTTTTGGTTTATACTGCTTCCGTCGTCTTTCATATAAGATGAATCATAAATAATATATATAAATCTACCGCTATAGGTTGATTGCAGATAATAATCTCCAAATGCACAGTTATGATGGTCGCACAAAGAATCAGGGCAAGTATATGTTATTATTCCAGATTGTTTGTTATACGAACATACCGCAAAGCTTTGTTCTATCTTATTATTGTATGTAAATATAACGTATGTAGGAGTGTTTGTCATTGCTATTCTGCCGTAACCATATGAATTTACAGCGTTTCTTTTAAACATCTCTTCAAGCTCGGCGAAATTTTTATCTTTGAAACAATCAAACAACTTTTCATGATAAATGATTTGCGTAAACTCAGATTCGGAAATTTCGGATATTTCCGAATCCTCCGAAGCGTTTTCACCGGAAGATTTTGTTGTTCTATTCCCGCTTGCGATACAAGATGCAAGCGATGTTAATATAAATATAAAAGTAAGTGCAAATGCGATTTTATTTTTCATGAATAGCTCCTCCTAACCATTACATACGCGGCGGCTTTGCCGCTTAGCAACCTATTCAAACCATATATCTTATAAATATTATAATAAATAATGAACATTTATCAATGGTTCCCGCTGATATATTTGGAACTTTTCTGCAATCTTTTTCGACATTATACGCGCTATTTCTTAAAATTATTACAATAAAAAACAAGCCCGTTATAAACGGACTTGTTTTTTTAATGTTTTATTGTAAAACTAATTCGATTTCCGCGTCTGGATTTCGCTTTTAACCATCGACACAAAGTCGTCCAAACCCATCGAGATCATGGCGTTGGAGTCGCGGCGGCGCACCGACACGGTGTTTTCCTCCTGCTCCCTGTCGCCCAGGACGAGCATATAGGGTATGCGCGCCAATTGCGCCTCGCGCACCTTATAACCGGTTTTTTCCTGCCGCTTATCGCTCTCGCATCTCACGCCCGCGGCTTTGAGGGCGGATAGCACCTTGTCGGTATAGTCGTTGTTACGGTCGGTGATAGGCAGCAGCTTCACCTGCACGGGGGCGAGCCAGGTCGGGAATTTCCCGGCGAAATGCTCGATCAATATGCCGATAAAGCGCTCGATGGAGCCGAACGCCACGCGGTGGATCATGATCGGGCGGTGCTTCTGCCCGTCGGAACCGGTGTATTCCAGTTCGAACCGCATGGGCATCTGGAAATCGAGCTGTATCGTGCCGCACTGCCATGTGCGCCCTATTGAGTCTTCGAGATGGAAATCGATTTTAGGCCCGTAAAACGCGCCGTCGCCCTCGTTAATGATATAGGGCAGCCCCATATCGTCAAGCGCCTTGCGCAGCCCTTCGGTCGCCATGTCCCAATCCTCGATCGAACCGAGGTGGTCCTCCGGCATCGTGGACAGCTCGACATGGTATTTGAAGCCGAAAAGCCCGTAAACCTCGTCGATGATACGCACCACGCCCTTGATCTGATCGGGGATTTGTTCCTTGGTCATGAATATATGGGCGTCATCCTGCGTAAAGCAGCGCACGCGCATAAGCCCGTGCAGTTCGCCGGACTTTTCATGCCGGTGCACCAAACCCAGCTCGGCGAGTTTGAGCGGCAAATCCTTGTACGAGTGCGGTTCGGATTTATACACCAGCATCCCGCCGGGGCAGTTCATAGGTTTGACCGCGAACATATTTTCGTCGATGGACGTTGTATACATGTTGTCCTTGTAGTGGTCCCAGTGCCCCGAATTTTCCCAAAGCTGGCGGGTTAGGAGTATGGGCGTCGAGATCTCCTGATAGCCTTCGCGGGTGTGGATTTCGCGCCAATACTCGATGAGGGCGTTCTTGACGATCATCCCCTTGGGGAAAAAGAACGGGAAGCCCGGACCTTCCTCCATGAGAGCGAAAAGCCCCAGCTCCTTGCCGAGCTTGCGGTGGTCGCGCTTCTTCGCTTCCTCCAACATATCGAGGTAAGCGGTGAGGTCGTCCTTAGAGGTGAAAGCGGTGCCGTAGATGCGGGTGAGCATCTTATTCTTTTCGCTGCCCCGCCAGTACGCTCCGGCGACGGACATCAGCTTGAACGCCTTAACCGCCGAGGTGTAGGTGACGTGAGGTCCGGCGCAGAGATCGACGTATTCCCCCTGACGGAAAAACGAAAGTTCCTCGTCCTCAGGCAGATCGTTTATCAGCTCGATTTTGTATGGCTCGCCCAGTTCCTCCATCAGGGCGACAGCTTTGTCCCTCGGTAGGGTAAAGCGTTCGAGCTTGAGATTTTCCTTGATGATTTTTTTCATCTCCGCCTCGACGGTTTCGAGTTCGTCGTCGGTGAAGGGGTGGTCGCGGTCAAAATCGTAATAGAAGCCGTCCTTTATGGCGGGCCCTATCGCCAGTTTGGTTTCGGGATACAGGCGCTTCACCGCCTGCGCGAGTATGTGCGAAGCGGTGTGGCGCAGGGCGTTTTTCCCTATCTGCTCGTCGAAGGAATGTTCATCTATCGAGCCGTCGTGTGTTATGATTTTCATGGTTATCGGTTATCCTCCGTATATGATTTATTATTTACCTAATTTAAA
>CAYOGQ010000145.1:0-1766 GCA_964403645.1 uncultured Ruminococcus sp. | reverse complement strand
TAAAAACAAAAAACCCCTGACGCGGCTTTCGCCGTTCAAGGGTGCGGTCGAAGCTGACGCACGGTTCCACCTTGATTTTTTGCTTGCGGAGCGGTTTTACGCTCCCCGCCCTTGTCGCGGGCTTACCTGCTTTTTCGCAGGCGTTTCGCCGCGCTTAACGCGTAAATATATAAATCATTTACACTTTCCGCGCGGTGCTCCGGAACGGTCTTCGCCGGGTATGGCGCAAAAGGCTTTCAGCCGCGGCCTTCTTCTCTGTCCGACATATTCTCGGTTACTCTTTCCATCGTCGCATCGTTTAGGCAATTATATTACAACGCTTTTGATTTGTCAAGGGAAATTATTTGTATCTTTATTTTATGTCAACTCTAAGATAAAATCCGTGATTTTATCTATTATGCGTTCGGGAAAAGGAACCACTTTGAAAAATGAATTTTGGTTTTCGGTGTCGATTTCATAACCGAAATGGCTTATTTTATCGTCCACATAAATGACCGCGTTTTTATCACCGGCGAAAGCGTCGTTCCATAAATTGATATCGGAATCAAATGAATGTTTGTCATAAGTGCTGTTGATTATTAAAACAGGCAGGTTGGATTTTTTTATGTTTCCGACGACGTCGATTTTGTTCAGCGAAGCCCAATAATAATCGCTCACCCCGTAATAATACAGGCCTTTCGCCGTGTCGCCGTCGGCGGTCTTCGCTGCTTCGGTATTAGCGGCGTACGAAGCTACGTTTTCTGGGTCTATATGACTGTACTGATCGTATGCAATATCGGCGAGATTTCTCGCGGAGCTGTTAAAAAATATTATGCCGCCGAAATTATTTTCCTCCGAAGCAAGCACGGAAGCAATCTGCCCGCCCAAACTGTGACCAAGCAGATAGATCCCCCCGCCGGCGTTTTGCGAACTTATATAACCGAGCGCGGCTCTAAAATCCGATAAATACTCCTCCTCTATGCCGTCCGTTATTTCAAAATCGCCGCCGTAGTTCAACGTGCGTTTATCCATCCTCAACGAATTTATTCCTTTTTCGGCAAGCTTGGTAGCCATGTCGTCGAAAGAGGTGAGCAAGCCCACCGTTTCATTATAATCGCATGGCCCCGAACCGTTGATGAACAAAACAGTCGGGTGTTCGGCGCCGTCCGCGACGTAAGTATATACCGCGTTCAACTTATATCCTTCGTTTTCGAAAATAAAATATTTTTCGCCGATAAGATTGTTTTCTTTGTTTATTATAAATTCATTTTTAAAAAACACGTTTCTGACAAGTCCCGTAATTTTTAATTTATGTATTGTCACCGTCATGTCAACGGTAATATTTTCAAAATCAACGCTTGATTGAAAAATGTCCGCGCCGTTATTTACAGATTTCTCAGCAATTTTATAGCTTAAAAATTTGCCGCCGATATGCGAAAGATAACCGAATATGCGGATGAAATCGGTTTCGCTTATGATAAACTTTATCTCGTCGCCCGCGTATTCGTAAATCGGCGCGGTGTCGCCTGCGCGCCATAGTTTCATAAGATAATCAAATGTTTCGGCGTTTGTGGCGGGTTTTTCTTCCGGATCTGATATATCCGCATATGAATTTTCCGCGGAATCGGTTTCGGAGGCAGAGCCTGAAGCGGCTTGCGATAAATTGCTCTCCGTTCTTTCGCCGTTCCCGCCGCATCCGTAAAACGCCGCGGTCAACACCGACAAAATTATTAAGGAAGCGTAAACCTTATGTATCACACTAATGCCTCGCTTTCAATTTTATTGAC
>CAYOGQ010000144.1:3070-4514 GCA_964403645.1 uncultured Ruminococcus sp. | reverse complement strand
CCAGCGTGGGGTTTTCCTTGATAATCCCCTTGGTAAATTCTTTAAAGTTACTGTTTGCCGCCATATCGTCACGCCCCTTCCTTAATGGAGCCGAACCGGCTCACCGCTTCGTTCACGGCGGCGATAACACCGTCGGTCGTGCGCGTCGCGCCCGTTTTTCCGTCGATGTTTTGCCCTTTTACGAACAGCTCGGCGGTTTTTCCCTTGTATTCATCGGTTAGACCCTCGTCGATCGCCTTGCCGCCGAAGCTGGGGGTTTCGGAATGAGACAGCACCGTCACCCCGACTATAACGCCGTCGGTTTTTATGCCCGTCATCACGGTTATGGTGCCGCCGTAGCCGGCGCCCTGAGTGACGAATGCATAACCTATAACGTTGCCGTTTTGGTCAAGGCATTCGGCGTAGTTTTCCCGTTCATTATAGCTTTTCGCTTCCGGGAACATGGCTTCACGTTGGACTTCCTCGTCGGTGCGGTCAGAATTTCCGATCTTATCCTTGGTAAATTCGTTGACGACGGCGAGGAGCAATACCGAAAAAAGACAGATCAAAAACAGGGAAAGGACGGGATACATAAACTTTTTGGCTTTGGATTTACCGTTTTCGTTTTTCATTTAGAAAACCTCCTTGCGGAACCGAATGGTTTTGGCACAAACAAAGCGTCCAGCCTCGGAGCTATTATGTTCATTAAAAGGATAGAGAAGGATACACCCTCCGGCATTTTTCCGTAAACGCGTATAAGCATGGTTATGACACCGCAGCCGACCCCGAATACGACTTTCCCCGCGGGGGAGATAGGCGAGGTGGCGTAATCGGTCGCCATAAAGACCGCTCCGAAGAGCAACCCTCCGGACATGAGCTGGTACAATATGTCCTGCCCGCAGACAATCGCCATAACCGCCGCACCGCCGATAAAGGAGAGTGGTATCACAGGGGAGATAACTTTTCTGAAAAGCAGGTAGGCAAAACCGGCAAGTATCGCCAAAACGCAGGTTTCGCCCACGCAGCCGCCGACGTTTCCTATAAACAGGTCAAAATATGAATACGCGCCGTTCCCTGCGGCAAGCGGCGTGGCCGAAGTCACCGCGTCGGCATTTGACATAAAAACGGTGTTTGAATAAACTGCCACGGCGGGGAATGAGATTAAAAGAATTATCCTCGCGGTGCAGGCGGGATTTGCAAAATTGGCGCCTATACCGCCGAACATCTGCTTGACAACGGCTATCGCCGCCACCGATCCGAAAACCGCGGGGAGCACACCGCAGTTGACCGGGAGTATCAGTCCTAATATGACACCGGTCACCGCCGCTGAAAGGTCTTGCGCCGTTTGCCGACGCTTCATTATTATGCGACTAATGTACTCGGTTAATACGGCGGTCGCGGTGGTTATAGCCACTAAAACCAATGCTTTAAAACCGAAAAATATCGTGCTCGCGACGACGCAGGG
>CAYOGQ010000144.1:0-3060 GCA_964403645.1 uncultured Ruminococcus sp. | reverse complement strand
CGTCGCCCATGACGGAACGGGTGGTTATTCCGTCCCTGATATGCGGCGACGACGAAACTATTAAATTGTCCATAATTATACCGTCCCTCCCTTTTGCTTGTTTTCGCGTAAAACTGTTTTGGCAATACGCATTTTTTGGGCTAAAAACAGTTTTGCCGGGCAGACATAGGCGCAGCAGCCGCATTCAATGCAAAGCGAAACCTTTAACTTTTCAAGTGCGGCGTAATCCTTTCGTTCGGCGGCTTTGGCTATGGCGACGGGGGAGAGCAGCATGGGGCAGGACCTCACGCACCTTCCGCAATGGATGCAGTCCGTTTCCGCCGGGAGCGAAGCTTCGCTTTCGGCAAACGCCAGCACCGCGTTGTTTTGTTTGAGAACCGGGAATGAGGCGTCGGAGATTGATGTTCCCATCATGGGGCCGCCCATAAGTATCTTGCGGGCGTTTTCCGCGCCGCGGAAAGCGAGTATGTCTTTTATCGGCGTCCCTATCGGCACAAGCAGGTTGCATGGTTTAGTCACCGCCGTGCCGTCGACGGTGATACGCTTGGAAACGAGGGGCATCCCTGTTTTAAGATAGCCTGCGATAAATGAAAGCGTGGTGACGTTGAGCACGACGCAGCCGACGTCGACCGGCAGCTTGCCTTCCGGGACAACCCGCTTGGTGCAGGCGTAGATAAGCATTTTTTCCGCGCCCTGCGGATACCTTGACTTGAGTTTAAGCACCTTAACCCGGTCTTTGGGGTCGTTGGCGGCGCTTTCGGCAATCTCCTCAAGCTTGGCTATCGCGTCGGGTTTGTTGTCCTCCACCCCTATAATAACACGTTTGAAACCCATTAACTCGAGCAGTGTATATACTCCGGACATTATGTTCCAGGAATTTTCGATAATTTCCCTGTGGTCGGAGGTGATGAAAGGCTCGCATTCCGCGGCGTTTATGATAAGGGTGTCGGCGCTGTCGGGCGTCACGTCGAGTTTGATACGCGTCGGGAAACCGGCGCCGCCCAGCCCAACCGCTCCGGAACGGCTTATCGCCGCGAGCAAATCCTCTCTGTTTTTTACTTCGGGCGGGGTTATATCCGGGGCGGGCTTTTGCAGCCCGTCGGATTCTATGAACACCGCGTCGCATTTGTTGCCGTCGGGCATCCTTACGGGCGCGATTTTTTTAACCGTACCCGAAACGGACGAATGTATCGGCGCCGACACGAACGAAGCGGCTTCTGCGACCTTCTGCCCCAAAAACACATAATCGCCGGGCGAAACGCAGGGCGTGCAGGGCTTGCCGATATGCTGCGACATGGGGAGTATAATTTCCTTGGGAACGGGGAAAATTACCGTTTCGCTCTGCGAGGTGTTTTTACGGTGGGCAAGATTTACCCCTCCGAACAGGCGGAACGGTTTTTTCGGGAACAAAGGTTTATCCATCCTTCGAACCTTCCTTTCCATAAACTTTTACTTTTAATTATTTATTTTACCGTATCGGGTTACAGCGGGGCTTTTAATAAATTTCTCGGTGTAAAACAATGTTATCCCGGTCAGCGCGCCGCATGCTGCGCCGAAGCAGAGAAGAACGGGGAGGTAATAGAACGCGGCTTTTCCGATAAAAAGCGAATAAACGCAGATTTGGGTTATATTATGCGCTTCGGCGCCGATAAGCCCCGCGCCCACGCAGCCGAAACGCCCTTTTTTGTCGCGGAAGATCAATATCACAACCAAAGCCGAAACCAGCCCGCCCGAAAGCGAGAGCAGAAAAGCGGTAAACCCCCGCGTCAGCAGCACGAACAGGCTTTTTATAAGGCTGACGCAGATTGCCGAGGCAAACGAGACATTCTTGGCGGCGATCATTACCGCCACGTTGGAAAACCCGATTTTTATCCCCGGGAACGGTATCGCCGCCGCCGGGATCAACATTTCAAGGTAGGATACCGCGACGGCGAAAGCCGATAACAATCCGCACGTCGCTACATAAAAAGCCCTTTTTCGCATTACCGGTCACCCCGTGACGGCATCGACCGTCCCGCCGGCGATGCGTATCGATACCTTGGCGGGCACGCACGCCGCCATGTCGCCCCTTTTGGAAAGCAAACCGAACTTTACGCACAGCTTGTCCGGGCATTCCGAATACGAAAATTTTATCCCGTCCGGCGACACGGCGATCACAACGGGGACGTCGCCCTGCACAGTAAAGGTATATTCCGTGCTTATTTCTGCTAAATCAATGGTTTTTATGGTTTTACCGTTATATTCGATCACCGCCAGCCGCCCTTCACCGCTTTGCAATAAAAACAGCGCAGCGAGAGAAGCGGCGATTATTATGACGGCGGCGACAAGGTCGGCTTTTTTTATAAGCTTGTTTTTCACGGAGTAACCGCCGTGAATTCGCGCGAGGAATCGAAAACGCCGTCAAGCCCGCTTGTGATATATATTTTATTGTCGGTCGTCACAAAAATCGCTTCCGCCGAGTATTCCTCCATTAACGGGAGAGATTTTTCCATCCCTATACAGAAGAAAGCGGTCGCGAGCATATCCGAAAGTCCGCCGTCCGGGCAAACCACCGTCACGGATATTAACCCGTTTTGCGCCGGATAACCCGTATTGGGGTCGAGCAGGTGGTGATATTCCGCACCGCCGGCGGTAAATTTCTTTTCATAACTTCCGGAAGTGGAAATAAACGCGTCGGCTATGCTAAGCGTACCGAGCAGGGAAGCGGAGTCGAACGGATCGCGCACGCCCACGGTGAACTTCGATCCGTTTTTATTTCCGTAAACGCCCACGCTCCCGCCCACGGCGACTATACCGCCGGTTACCCCGGCTTTTTTATATTCCTCCACGGCGACTTCGCAGGCTTCGCCCTTCCCCGCGGCGGAAAGGTCAACCGTTACGCCGTTTGTAAGCGTCACGGTTCCGCCGTCTGTGGTTATGTTTTCATAACCAACCTTCGCAAGCAGGGATTTTATATCGTTTTCATCGGGCAGGGACGGGGAATCCGTGTCGAAACCCCATAAAAGCACAAGCGGCAGCACCGTTATGTCATATTTGCCGTCGGTTTCTTGCGAAAGTTTT
>CAYOGQ010000143.1:0-4544 GCA_964403645.1 uncultured Ruminococcus sp. | reverse complement strand
ACAGATCGGGTTCAGCTTCCTCTTTTTTTAGACCATATCATTGTAACATATACAAGATAAGAAGTACAAAATATGAATTTTTATTGACAAAATACGCGGCATATGGTACAATTGTTCGATTTTATCAACATAAAAATATATTTTATATATCAAAGGGCGGTAACATGGCGGAGACGGAAAAGGTTAAAGCCGATTCGGGCGAAATGAACAAAAAGAACAAAAACAGCAAAAATAATAAAAACAACAAAAAACAAAAGAAAAAAGAACCCAAGCGGGTTCCCAAATACAATACTTTCTCGTGTTTCGGCTGGATGATGGCAAGGCTTTGGGAATGGGACAGGACAATGGCGTTTTCGGCGGTTGCGGTCATCCCGCTGGCGGTCGCCCTCTATACGCTCGGCTTGTATACCCCGCCGATTGTGCTGGAACGCCTTACGGAAAGTAAAACCTTCCCGCCGGTGGTACTGACCATCGCCGCGCTGCTCGTCGCGCAGCTCATTTTCCGTCTCATCAAAAACTTCGTGGATACGCAGCGGGATATCTCCCGCGGGATCACGAGCAACCGTATGAATTATATGGTTTTCGAGCAGAAGCGCGACATGGACGCTTACCTGATGCTCGAAAAAGAAGTGCAGGAAAAGGCCAGCCGCGCCCACAACGCCACCTGGAACAGCGGCAACGAATTTCCGTTGAAGCTGGCGAACACGACGGTTGACATAATATGCTTCGTCCTGTTCGGCTCGGTCGTTTCGACCCTGAACCCGCTCATAATAGTTTTACTGACGGTTGGTTCATTTTTAAACTATTTCGCGCAGAAATACAAGCAAAAGCGTGATTATCAGGACGTCGCGGAGCGCGATCTCGTGGCGAAAAAGATAAACTACATTTCGTTCAATGTTTCCCGCGAGTTGAAATACGGCAAGGATATCCGGCTTTACAACCTCGCGGACTATTTTCACTCCCTCACCGCGGGGCTGATAAAGGAACACCTCCACTGGTTCAACCGCCAGCAGCTGACGCAGACCTTCGTCTCCGGCACCAGTTTTATTATCACGCTGCTCCGCGACGGGCTGGCTTATGCTTTTTTAATACGCAAAGCGGTGGACGGTATGGTCACCCCGGCGGAGACGGTGCTCTATTTTTCGGCGATCGAGCGGGTTTCGGGCTTTATCGACGGCATAATCGGCAATTACGCGAACATACGCTCCGACGCTATCGCGGTTTCGGATTTCCGGGAGTTTTTTGACATCAAAGGCAGGCTAAACCGCGGGGAGGGCGTGCCCGCAGACCTGAAAACACCCAAATCCATCGAGTTTAAGAACGTTACATACAAATATCCCCAAGGGGAGGGCGAGGTGCTTAAAAACCTGACCTTCCGTATCGAACCGGGCGAACATATCGCATTGGTGGGGCTAAACGGCGCGGGCAAGACCACTCTCACGCGGCTGTGCTGCGGATTGCTTTTACCGACTGAGGGCGAAGTGTATATCGACGGGCGTTCGGTTTTTGAATACAACCGCGACGATCTTTACGCAATGTTTTCGTTGATAACGCAGGACTATAATATCCTGCCGATGAGTGTCGCGGGGAATGTGGCGCTGTGCGATGAAAAAGATATGGATATGGAAAAGGTGTCCCGCTGCATCGAAACGGCGGGGCTGGGCGAAAAGATTGCGTCGCTCGGTCACGGCTTAAACACACAGCTTGACCGTCAGGTGGACAGCGAAGCGGCGGATTTTTCGGGCGGCGAAAAGCAAAAATTGCTGTTTGCCAGAGCGCTTTACAGAGAAGCCCCCATATTAATCCTCGATGAACCGACGGCGGCGCTCGACCCTATCGCCGAGGACGCGATGTATAAAAAATACCGTGAGGTGCTTTCGGGGATAACTTCGATATTCATATCCCACCGGCTCGCCTCGACGCGTTTCTGCGATAAGATATACCTTTTGGACGGAGCGGTTCTCGCCGAATGCGGCACCCACGCGGAGCTTATGGCGAAGGGCGGCAAATACGCCGAATTTTTCGAGGTACAAAGCAAGTATTATGCCGAGGAAATGTCTAAAAGCTAAAGCTTTTAGGCGGTAAATTAAAAAGGAATGGTCATATAAATGAAAAAGACCCGCGAGCGTACCGTCAAACAGGAAATCGCGCTGATACTGCGCGGATATAAGCTGCTCTATAAAACCTGCCCCGCGAATATGTTTTGGCGCACGGTCAATTGCATATCCCAGCAGTTGTCGCCTTATCTGCACCTTTATATGTCGGCGCTCATCATCAACGAACTGGCGGCGGGCGCGGATATGGACAAGCTTTTAACCTACGCGGCGATCACCGTCGGCGGTGAATTTTTACTGCGGACGGCGATTCACTTTATAAACTGGATGGCTTATAAATACGAAAGCTTGCAATGGCAGAGCGAGGACATGTTCTTCCTCGACTACCAGAACAGGATGAAATACGAGCATCTCGAGGACCCGGAGGTCACGCGGCTGCGTCAGAAGATCGCCATGATGAAGGACCACATCGCCGGCGGCATAATGCAGCTTTACTGGTGCTATTGGTTCGTCACCGACGCGACGGTCAACGTCATCCTTTCGGTCACACTGACGGCGTCTATGCTGACAATGACCGCGAAAGGCAATTTTGACGGCTTTTTTGCCTTTATAAATTCCCCGTATTCGGCTTTCGTGATATTGGCGCTGATAGGCGTCAACGCGCTGGTGCAGATTATCTCTTCCAACCACGAAACACGCAAGAGTTACGAAATTTGGGAGAGCTTTACCAACAAAAACATCCGCGTCAACGCTTTTTTAAACCACGACGGCAACGACTTTGTAATCTTCAATATGAGGAAACTCATGTTAGGCGAAATGTCGAAGGTTTGGCTGGATAAATCGTATTATGTGCGCTCCAACAAAAACCGGCTTAAATACAACACTTACCGCGAGGTGTGGTCGGCGGTGATGAATATCGCGCTGTTCATCTTTATAGGAGCGAAAGCGTTTATCGGCGTGTTCGGCGTGGGCAGCTTTTTGTTATATCAGGGCACTGTGCAAAAGTTTATCGAAGCGGTTTCCAAGTTCGGGACGCGCATAGGAGGACTTTTTGAAAACAACAAATACCTGCTCCCGCTGTTCGAATATCTTGACCTGCCGAACGATACCGCGAGCGGCACGCGCCGTATTCCAAGACGCGATGACAACCGCTATGAGATAGAGTTTCGCAACGTGGCGTTCAAATATCCGCGCTGCGAGGATTATGTTTTAAAGGACGTTTCGATAAAATTCCGTATCGGCGACAAAATGGCGGTCGTCGGCATGAACGGCAGCGGCAAGACTACGTTTATTAAGCTGTTATGCCGGCTTTACGACCCGACAGAGGGCGAAATATTTCTCGACGGAGTTAATATAAAAGAATACGACTACGGCGACTATTTGGGGCTTTTTTCCGTGGTGTTTCAGGATTTTACGCTGTTTTCGGTAAGCATCGGCGAAAACGTCGCGGGGAGCGCCGTATACGACGAGGAACGCGTAAAGTCCTGCCTTATCATGGCGGGCTTCGGCGAAAAGCTCGCGGCACTCGAAAAGGGCGTCAAGACTTACATACGGCGCGATTTTGAAAACGACGGCGCGGACGTTTCGGGCGGGGAGGCGCAGAAGATTGCCCTTGCGAGGGCGCTTTATAAGAATTCGCCTTTTATAATTCTCGACGAGCCGACGGCTGCGCTCGACCCTATCGCCGAAGCGGAGATTTATTTCAAATTCGATGATATAGTCGGCGACCGCACCGCAGTGTATATAAGCCACAGGCTTTCCTCCTGCCGTTTCTGCGACGATATCGTTGTGTTTAACGAAGGGCAAATCATACAGCGCGGCAGCCACGATTCCCTTTTAGCCCAAGGCGGCAAGTATGGCGAACTGTGGAACGCGCAGGCTCAATACTATGTAAAATGATATGCGTTCATTATATATTTATTAATGTTGAAAACCGGCGCAGGAGCGCCGGTTTTCTTGATTTTAATATATAATTATATCACTACGCGCTCTCAAACTGGCTGTTATACAGCTCCGCGTAAAAGCCTCCTTTGGCGAGCAGAGCCGCGTGGTTTCCTCTTTCAACTATGTCGCCGTCTTTCATAACAAGGATTATGTCCGCATTTTTGATGGTGGAAAGCCTGTGAGCTATGACGAACGAAGTCCTTCCCTCCATCAGCTTATCCATCGCCTGCTGAATCAATATTTCCGTGCGGGTGTCGACAGAGCTGGTGGCTTCGTCGAGTATCAGCATGGGGGCGTTGCGTATCATGGCGCGGGCGATGGTGAGCTGCTGCTTTTGCCCCGCGGAAAGCGACGACCCGTCGCCCAGCACGGTGTCATAGCCCTGCGGCAGAGTTTTTATAAAATGATGTATCCCCACCGCTTTGCAAGCTTTTTTAACCTCTTCATCGCTTACGCCTTCCTTGCAATAGACGATATTTTCCCGGATAGTGCCCTCGAACAGCCAGGTGTCCTGCAATACCATGCAGAAGAGATCATGCACGTTTT
>CAYOGQ010000142.1:0-4566 GCA_964403645.1 uncultured Ruminococcus sp. | reverse complement strand
GTCATCGAATTGTGCGTTTCCGGCTTTTACGCCGCCGCGTTGTCCTGTGAATTATATATGGAAAAAAAGAACATCAATTTAACAATGCTTTTTGAAGAAAATCTCAAAGTGTTGGAAAAGAAATTGCTCCAAGAAGCCGATAAAGACGAAAAAGCCTCTAAAAACCCAAAAAAGGCTGCTGCCCGCGCGCGTGAAACCGCGTTGGTCAAAGCGTTGGAAGGGCTTGTGAATTTTTGTGTCAGCGTATGTTCATGTAAAATTCATTACGGAGAAATCCAAAAGCAAAAATTATGCCGCGCCCCCGTCAGCGATCTGGATTACACTCTGGTCGGAATATACAACGAATATTTCAAGGGCTTGAAAAAAGAAGTTATGACGCTTTCCCAGACCGTCAAGCCTTACGACGCGATAATTTCCGAAAAATTAAAGCATGATTTCGGCAAAAAAACGCTCCCACAAAAACAACCGGATACAGCGGACAGCGCCGAGAAACCCGAAAAACTTGAAAAAGCCGAAAAGAAAAAGAGTATCGGCTTTTTCAAAAAAAGGTAACACAAAACACCTCCCGCGCGGGAGGTGTTCTTATATGATGATATTATTGATACAATATATCGTAATCTTCGCTTATGACGTTTAACAGCGCGTCGTATTCGTCCATTATGATATCGCAATAGGTTTCGATTTTATTAGTTAAATCAGAAATCTGCTCTATGCAATTGGTGTAATACGCGTCGTAATCGTTGGATTTTGACATTCTGATAAGCGTCCTGGTGCGGGAGAGCAGCTCGTTCGACGAATTTTTAAGCGACGAGAACATACTTGTAAGCTTGTTATATTTAGAGGTGTAAGAAGACGTGGGCGAAATATTATACCGTGTCAGAAGCTTTTGATATTTGGCGAGAATTTCGTCCATCGTGCCGTAAGCGGACGCGAGTGTGCGGTCGGCGTAGCGGTCTATATAAGTGAGCGCGTCTGTCGTCGAATTCGGACCGTTAACGAACGCTTTGATAAGCGCGCCCTCGCAGATCTGTATGGTGGTGAAGGGCAGGGTGGAGGCCACGTCCTTGCTTTCATAATACAGGTGCAGGAGAGAGAGCTTGAATTGTATGTCCGAACTGCCTTCGCCTGCGGGGCGAGGAGTTGTGGCGGCGCTGCTTTCGTCCGTATTTAAGTTTTGCCTTGCGTTGCCTTGGATGATAAACATCGAAAACAACGCGGAAACGGCGAGGATTGCCGCTAAACACACGGATAATATCCTGATTTTCATTTTAATCACCTTTATAAGTTTAAAGCGGTAAGCGGTAAGCGAGGGTTATGCCATTTTGGCTATCATTTCGCGGGTTACCTCACCCCTCATGGGCAGCCCTTTCAAAAAGTTTTCTGTTTCCTCGCTTAAAAATGTCCCAATGCGTTTCAATCCGTTCTGCGCCAGCCCCGCGAGGTGCGGAGTGGCGATCACGTTGTTTAAAGTAAATAAACGGTTATCTTTGGCGGGGGGTTCCGGGTCGAACACATCTATGCAGGCATATTTGAGGTTGCCGGCGGCCATATGTTCATAAAGCGCGGTTTCGTCGATAACCGAGCCGCGCGCGGTATTTATAAGGACGGCGTCGCGTTTCATAAACGACAACGTTTCGCGGTTAATCATGTGGTGCGTGGCGGGTATTCCGGGGACATGGATGGAAATTATGTCGCAATTTTTAAGTATCCAGTCGAGTTCGGCTTTTTCGGCGCCTTGCTTTTGCATCGTTTCGGTGTTAACAAACGGATCGTAGCAATAAACGTCCACATAAAACCCCTGCAAAAGCTTGATATAATGCCTGCCCGCCCAGCCAAAGCCGAGTACGCCGATTTTTAAGTCGAACAGTTCCCGTATATTCTCCTTGCCTTCATTCCAGCCGCCGTTATGCAGGGACGTGTTAAGGTTGTAAAAATTCTTGGAAGCCGAAATAGTGAAGCCCAGCGCGGTTTCCGCCACTCCTTCGCCCAAGGGACAGGCGCAGGACAGCACCCGTACGCCTTTTTCCCACAAATCGTCGGAAATCACGGGCTTGACGCTCCCCGCGGCGTGAGCCAAAAGCTTAAGATTCGGGCAGCGGGACAATATTTGACCGTCGATCGCGGTGTTGCCCCAAGAGGTTATTGCGATATCCGCTCCCTCGGCAGTGCCCGCCACGCTTTCGGCGCCCGTGCCGCCGGTGTTAAAAGAAACTTCGCCGAGCGATTTGAAATAGTCAATGGCTTTTTGATTTATAACCATATTTCTGGTCGATTCGTTCATTAAAAACGCCGTTTTCATGCTTATGTATACGCCTCCGTGTTACGTTAATATTAATATAACCCATAATAATACAAAATGCAAGGATATTTTAAAATTTGAATTAACAATCAAATTTATAAAATATGTTTTAATGAGAAAACAACGTAAAATATCCGTTCTTGCCGAACAACAGCCCCGATTTTTCGTAAAAGCCGTTATCGCAGGTAAAACAGCCGTCCGCGGCTCCGCAATAATCCATACCTTCCGGGAGCAGCTCTGTTTGAACATCCCAATTTAAATAGTTAAAATCGCCGTTGACTTCCAGACATCCGGTGTTCATTACCGAAAGCGGAGCGATGCGTGAGGCAAACTGCTTGTTCCATTCGACAAGCAGAGGGTTGACCGTAAGGTCGGCGCACAGACATTGCCCGCCGGCGCGCCGCATAACCTCCGCCATGCGAAAAGATACCGAAAGCGTCTTGGCGATAGGCTTAAGCGCGACGGAACGGTAGCCGAGCGCGATACGCAGTTCGAGGTCGCGTTCGGAATGCGCCGATTCGTCGGCGTTGAGGACGACGGGGAAGTCATATACCGGAATCTTATTTTCCTCGTCGAACGGTTCTTCGATAATCGCCACGTTTTCAAGAATTTTATGCTTATCCATAAAATATATAAGTTCCCAAAGGCGGTCTTTGGTGTCGTATCTGCCGTTGGCGTCGAGATAATAACACACCCTGCCGCTTTTGGTGAGGTTTGTTTCGTATCGCAGAGCGCGGTGATGAACCGCGAGAACGCGGGCTTTGTCCCACTCCGTCATGGCTTTCATATCGGCGTCATGCGAAGATTTATCCACCGAGTTGCCGATTTTAATTTTTATAAGTCCCGCTCCAGCGTCGAGGATTTGGGCAAGCTCGTCGTCGGTCACGTTATAGCTGACAAGCGGGATATGCGCTAATTTTTTATGGCGGTATGACATCGCGTCCTTGGCGTTATTGGGGATAATGCCGTCGAATGAGGTTATGTCGTTTTCCATTGCGTAAAGCGACCAGAGCGCGTTGTCCAACCCTACGAGCGAATTGAGAAGGAAAGTGGTTTTTACCCGCCTGCCGCAGATAAAAGCGGCGTATTCGCTAAGTGACGGCAATATGGAATATATAAGCGCGTCGGGGGAGGAAAAGGTCGCTCCTTTGATCAGGGAAAGCGCATGTTCCGTAACCTTATACATCAGCGCGTCGGAATCGTCGGGGGTGTGTTCGCCGAAAACATCGGCGTCAGACCACAGTACGCTCTGTGTGGCGGGGCAAACCGCCGTGTGCGTGTTGGTCGTAATCCGGCAGACGCTCTGCCACAGGCGGTCAATGTATCTGCCCTTAAAGCCGAAAGGCTTTTTCAACCCCTCGCGTATCAATCCCAGCGAAACATCCTCTATCGTAATGTTTCTCATTTATTCAAAACCTCAAGGGCGGCTTTCGGCACATATTTGTCAATCGGGCGTCCGTATATTATAAGGTCACGCACAAAAGTGGAGGATATGAACGCGTATTCGCTCCGCGCCGGCAGCATCACCGTTTCCACTCCTTCCAATTCGTTGTTTATGTCGAACAGCATTTTTTCGTAATCAAAATCCGACGCACTCCGCACGCCCCTGACAATGACGCCGTCCACGCTTTTTACATAAACCGAAATCAACCCTTCGCTCTTGACAACTTCGATATTTTTGTTGTTGTCAAAGACGGCTTTCACCGAATCAAAACGCGCTTCCGCCGAAAAGAAATTTTTTTTCTCGGTATTTTCGGCGACGACAACCTTCACTTTACCGAAAAGTCCGGCGGCGCGTCGGATAATATCCTCATGCCCCACCGTTATCGGATCGAAAGAACCGGAAATTACCGCTGTCACTGCCATAATAACTCTTTCCTTTGCTTTATTAAAACCTGAATATCGAAACATGAACGCTGCCGTAACGGTATATGCGGCATTCCGCTTTATCGGGGGGAGCGGGCACGCCTTCGGCGTCGGATTCGCAGACGACTATCGCGCCTTCGGCAAGAATACCGGCGGAATATATCCTGTCGAGCACCTCGTCGAGGAAGCCCGGTTTATAAGGCGGGTCGAGGAACACGAGCGAATATTTATCTTTGGCGTGTTTAACAAAATCCTTCCAATCGGAATTAATGATTACGCATTTTTCCATCAGCTTGGCGGAAACGGCGTTTTCTTTTATTACCGCGACAGCGGCGCGGTCGTTGTCGATAATTGTCGCTTTTTCCGCGCCCCTTGAAAGCGCTTCCAGCGCGAGCTGACCC
>CAYOGQ010000141.1:0-4581 GCA_964403645.1 uncultured Ruminococcus sp. | reverse complement strand
CCGCCATGGACGAATGGTATAACAACCAATTGTCCCGCGTAAATAAAATCGGGTTGAGGAATTCCCGCCAAACCGGATTTTTATATAATGCACCCGTCGATTTTTCATAACGCAAAACACCGTGAGTTTCGTCGGATTTGTAGTTATACAGAGTGATTACAACGGTGTTTTTCTTGCCGATCCTCAGGCATTCCGCTCGAAACGCTTCTATGTCAAACCAGTTCAACGCCTGCGCGTTGACGATCGCTTCGACGCTGCGGTCGGGGAGCGTCGTGGCTTCCGCCGCACCGTCAACGATTTTTACGTTTGAAAACGGCGCAAGTAAAATAGAAAGTTGCCCGCGCATATCGGCGTTGGGCTCGACGGCGAATATTTTATTGCCGTACCGAGCGAGTAATTCCGTAAATTTGCCCGTCCCCGCGCCGATATCGGCGAAGACCGCGTTTGGCGGCGCAAGCGAGCGTATGTATTCCAGCGCTTCGGCGGGATATCCCGGCCGGGCATCAACGTACGCTCGCGCTCTGCCCGTAAATTCTTCGGTGTTCATGTTCTTCTGTCTCTTACCGGTTGCGGAAATTTAAAATATTTCCGTCCGGGTCCTTGAACTGGAACGACCGTGCCCCCCACGGATGGGTAGTTGGCTCGTTGAGCATCTCTGTGCCGAGCGACAGCAGGCGGCAATATTCCGCGTCCACATCAGCGACGTTAAATCCGATAATCACATTGTTCGCGCCGCCCGCTTCCACATATTTGAAAACCGGATTGTCATCGGATAAGCTGACATGGTCAAAAACGAGCGTCAGACCGTCTATCGATATGCCGGAGTGGATTTTATCTCCCTCGGCTTTCACGTCGAAAACGGCTTCGTAGAACGCGCGTAAGCGAAGGACATCGTTAGTAATAAAGCATATGTCGGTAAATTGAAGATTCACTTTATTCTCCTTTGCGGGCTTATTTTACGGTAACAGTTATTCAATACCTTTATTTTTCACATCGGTTTTTGATTATTGTTAAGCCTTTCGACGATTTTTTCAAAGTCCCGCTGCCGCGCTTCTTCTGACTTGAACGAAAGGTATCTCATCGTATATGTGCGTTGAACGGACGGCGGCATATTGCAAAAGTTTTCGTAAGCCGGCGATATGCCGGACAGCTTTGCCGCAAACGCCGCTTTTTGTTCGTCGGTTGCCGGAGCATTTTGAGGGGCGTCCCATGCACCGTTTTTTTTGGCGGCATCCACGGCGCTCTCGCCCAATGCCGTCATTAAACCCCTGTCCCGCAACGCCTCAACCGTTTTTTTGTTTTTTTCGGACCAGACGCTTTTTGCGCGGCGTTTGGCAAAATATTTACGGTATTTCGTTTCGTCGACGCTTAGCATCTGACCGTCTATCCAGCCGAAGCACAGCGCTTCTTCCAAAGCGTCATTGGCTGACAATGAAATAACCGCTTTCGTTTTACCGAAAACAAGCCAAACGCCCTCGCTCGTTTCGGCGTTTTCCGTCAGCCACGCGCGGAAATCGCCGCGATTGGCAAATAACAACTCGGTGACATTCGCTTTCATAACTTTAACCTATCCTTTAACATAAATTCCTTCAAAATAATCTTCCCGCCCTCTTTGCCGCAGATTATTTATTCGGCGGCGACTGAATGTTCATTTTACAGAAACCTTCTCATCCTGATGCTTTTTATAGTTTTACCGAAATCTCGTTCCTTTGAACATCCGTCGGCGATAAATCCGCATCGTTCATAAAACCTGATTGCGTTTGCATTATCTGCGAACACCCACACAGTCATCGCCGTTTTGCCTACACCGCGAGCTTTGTCGAAAGCAAATTCCATAACCCGCGTACCGATGCCCTGACGAAAATAATCGGGATGCAGATAGATATAATGCAGCTCGTAAAAATCATCCCCGACATCTTTGTCATTCGGCGGGGCAACGCACATAATGCCGACGGTTTTACCGTCGCATTGCGCGACAAATGATTTGGTGTTTTCTTCTGTGATCACCCGTTTATATAGTTGCAATCGCGTGGCGTTCTTTTCGATAATATATTCCATCGGAATAATATCTTTATATGCCGCTTCCCATGAACGCATATGTATTTCTGCCATGTCGGGCGCGTCTGCGGGAACGGCAAGCCGTATTGTTATATTCATATTTTTGCCTTTCGATTATCATAACCTAACGTATTCCGAAGGCTCCGACATATCGTCCCGAAACGGATTAAGTTCCAAGACATAGTATTTTATGTCATGCCAGGAGCCGAATTTATAACCGATATCCGGGAGCGTCGCCGCCAGTGAAAACCCCATTTTTTTATGGAAAAGCTCGCTCCCTTCATTCGGGCAGCCAAGCACCGCATAGGCTTTTACAAACCCCTGTTTTTTCAAAGCGGGGAGGAGTTTCTCGTACAGCAATCTGCCTGCGCCTTTTTGCGCACAGCCGTTTTTGACATAAATCGAAGTTTCGCATACCCATTGATAGGCTTTGCGCTCTCTGAACTGATGCGCATAAGCAAAACCGAATATTTCGCCGTTTTCCTCGCAAACAAAGAAGGGAAATTTTTTTGATATATCAAGAATTTTCTTTTCAAACTCTCCGGCGGACGGCGCGGTATATTCAAATGAATAAGAAAAATTCTCGACATAATATCTGTAAATCTCAGACAATGACTCGGCGTCGCCGGCTTCCGCTTCACGAACAATCATTTTTTAACCTTCAACTTTCCTTATGGTTTATCATCATCTCCAAATACTCTCTCATCCCGTCCTCCTCATGCTGCCGGTATGTAAAGCCCAAGCTTTCCGCGACCGAAAGCGCCAGAACGTGAAACAGATCGCATGCGGTACATATCGCTTCCCAAAAATGCTTGTAATTACCGTCGGAATAGGTTTTCGAGTACATGGCGTACAACTCCGGCGGCAGATATTTTTTAAAATATTTGCCCCACATCCCGCTCGTTACGTTAAAATCGTTGTCGATTCCGATACGCCATTCCGTCATCTTATCCAGTTCGGTGTGCACTACTTCGGAATACATCCGCATGGCGTACGGCAACTGGTCTCGGACAATCCCCTTGGCGACATTGTTCAGGCACCACCAAAATTCGTTGCAGCAGCCGTAGTATTTTTCCTTTGCGGGCGGCTTGATCCAATAACCGCTGTCGTTTGTTAATGGTATTTCCGGCAAAATACCGTCTTTGTCCAGCAAGGGGACGGTCAGGGTGTCGTCAGGGAAGTTTTTGTCCGTTTCCTCCCGAATTTCCACGCCCAAGTCGATGCGCGTGCCGTCTTTGAACAGCATCAGCCAAGCGTAGCGTCGTGTGAAATCATGGCCGATACCCCAACCTAAATCATTGGAATCCGGCTCCTGAATAATAAGCGGATCGCCGAATTTTTTCACCCAATTTTTGTTTTCGATAAACGGAGCGGTTTCGGTCACGGTAAAAACTACGTCGTAATCTCGGTAATCGTCTTTTACGACGTTGGGGTTCGCGCGCGAGCCGTTCATATAAACCGCCCGGATTCGCTCATCCGCTTCGGCGACGCCCAAAATCAAATCCATCATTTCTTTTTCGGTTCGCTTTTTCACAAATAACCCCTTTCTTTTAACCATTCGACCGACCGCCGCAGCCCCGCGATCGTTTTGACCTCGATCACCGCCCGGCAATCATGCTCTTTTGCCAGGTTTAAATATTTATGTAAATCCAGTTCTCCCTCGCCCAGCGGAAGATGGTTTTCCTTCCCTCTCGCGTCGTGGATGTGCATGTGGTGCAGCCGCCCGATATCCCTGTCGATCAACGGGCGCTGTAAAAACCCGCTCCCCGCGTCGTGGCCTATGTCGAAGGTCACGGCAAAAACGTCGCTTTCGAGCAATACGGCAAGCCCGTCCGCGCCGAAACGCTGCTGGAACGCGCGCGTGTTTTCCGCGCAGATTTTGATATCAGCGTTACCTGCCGCCGTTTCGCAGACATCGCGGAAAACGGCGAGTTTGCGAAGATATTCCGACTTATATTCGTCGAAAAGGTATACGCTTTTATCGGGAGGGTAAATTTGTCGCCAAGCGGCAGATGCATATTCAAAACCGGCACGGCAAGTTTTTTAGCGATATTTATAACTTCCAAAACCGTTTCGTTGTACGCCGCCGCGATTTTATCGTTGAAATCGCAGGGATTTAAAAACCCGTTCAGGTGTATCGTATAACAGACGCCAAAGCTTGCTGCAATCTGCCGCAGCTTTTCGACATCCAGCCTGTCCGCCTGATATTCCGGCATGTCCATGCTCAGTTCGACAAAGTCCAGCCCCAACTCGCGGCAGAGCACGGCGCAGCTTTCCGGGGGTTTTATTTCCAAAAGCGTAGGCATTCCGAATCGCATGACCGTTCTCCTTATTCATGAACGCCGCTCTTTTGAACGGCTTTATTTATAACACTTTGAATGAAGTCTGTCTTGGAGTTGGTGTATAACACGCGGTCGCCGTTCACTTCTTCTACGAGCCGCATTTTCAATTTCCCATATTCGTCGGCTATCTCTTTATTGTTCCGCAGGGCGTTTTGGAATATGGTCTGACGGCGGTTTTCTT
>CAYOGQ010000140.1:0-4590 GCA_964403645.1 uncultured Ruminococcus sp. | reverse complement strand
GTCCTATGACAATAAGCTCCACGCGGTTTTTAAGGTTGAAATACTCTATCCCTTTTATTATATTTCGCGGCGCGTCAGACCCCTGCACCAGCGAGGGATAAAGCACTATTTCGCAACCCGGGAAACGCCTGCCGGAAATATTTATCATATCTCTGACGGCGGCTCCGGTGGGCGCGGTGATAATGCCTATCGACGTAGGTACAGAAGGCAGGCGGCGTTTGCGTGATTCGTCGAACAGCCCCTCGGCGGCAAGCTTCGCTTTTAGCTTTTCAAAGGCGATATACAGCGAACCTATGCCGTCCTGTTCCATTTCGCTGGCGTAAAGCTGATAAACACCGTCGCGGACGAATACCGAAATTCGCCCGGTCACGACGACCTTGTCCCCGTTTTTGGGCGTAAAGGTCAGCTTTACCGCGTCCGATTTGAACATCACGGTTTTTAAAAGCGAACCTTCGTCTTTCAGGGTCATATAGATATGTCCGGTCTTGTGGAGGGTTATATTGGATATTTCGCCCTTGACCGAAATATGGTTTAAAACCGGGAAATTATCCAGGCAGTCCTTTATAAAATTGTTAAGCTGGGTTACTGTTATTACTCTTTTATCCATTTTTTCTGTTTAAGGCGTTAACGTTAATGCGTCCCAGCACGCCGTTAACGTATGAGACGCTGTCGTCGCAGTTGTATTCGCGGCAAAGCTCCAACGCCTCGTTTATCGCCACCTCCGCGGGGATTTCTGTGAACATCAGCTCGTAAGCGCCGAGCCGCAGGCAGGCGAGAGGTACCTTGCCGATACGGGAAAACGTCCTTTTTTCGGCGTTTTCCGCTATATTTCTGTCGATTTCCGCAATATTCTCCACCGTTCCGGTAAAAAGCGTTCTTGCGAAACCCGAAATTTCCGCTTCGCGGTATTCCGCGGCGTTTGCCATTATTTCCTCCGGTTCTCCGCCGAAAGAATATTCAAACAACAGATTGAACGCAACGTCGCGGCTTTCATGTCTTGTCATGTTATACGACCATCCTTTTTCGTTTGGATCGGTTTTACTTTATAATATATTGGCTTCGTTTATTAAACTGTCGATTATGCAAATAGCGCGCAGCGCCGCTTGACTGCGGATTTCATCGCGCCCGCCGTTGTCGTTATATATATTTTTTTCCGTCCCGCTCGACCCGGCGAACGCCCAGCCTATCCAGACCGTGCCGACAGGCGTATCGGCGGTTCCGCCGCCGGGACCCGCCACCCCGGTCACCGAGACGGCGCAGTCGGAAACGGCAAGTCTTTTTACGTTTTCAACCATGGAAAGCGCGGTTTCGGCGCTCACCGCGCCGTGTTCGGTGATAATTTCCGGTGCGACGCCCAAAACCTTTATCTTCATTTCCTCCGAATAGACGCAAAGCCCCAAGCCGAACACCCCGCTTGCTCCCGGAACCGAGGTTATCGCTTCCGAAACTAAACCCCCGGTGCAGCTTTCGGCGGTTGCGATGGTCATCCCTGCGTTTTTAAGTTTTGCCACCAGCAAAGCGGCGGTTTGCCGCAGTTTTTCGTTCATAAAATTAACCTGTTATAATTTATTTTATTATCCCTTTAAAAGATTGACAATCCGCCCGGCGAGTGCGCGTTCGATCAGCCCCGCTACGTCGAGCTTTTTTTCCTCTTCTTCCAGTTCCGCGACCGTCGGGTAGAGCTTCGGGTGTTTCGGCGTAAAAACCACACAGCAATCCTCGTACGGGAGGGAGGATATATCGAGAGTGCCGATTTTTCTGGCGATCGTGACAATCTCCTCTTTGTCAAGTCCTATGCAAGGGCGGAATACCGGCATGGTTACAACCGCGTCGGTGCAGCAGAGCGCGTCCATAGTCTGGCTTGCCACCTGACCTATGCTTTCCCCGGTGATAAGGGCAGCGCAGCCGACCTTTTCCGCGAGTTTTTCCGCGATACGCATCATAAACCTGCGAAGCAGGAGGGTGAATAGCCTTTCGGCGCAATTATCGGCTATGGCGGTTTGGATTTCCGTTATCGAAACGCGGCTTAAATAGACCTTCCCGGTGTACGACGCCAGCACCGACGCGAGAGCCGCCACTTTTTCCGCCGCCGCATCGCCGGTGTACGGAGGTGTTTCAAAATAAACGGCGTCCACTTCCACGCCGCGTTTTGCCGTCATATATCCCGCCACGGGTGAATCTATCCCGCCGGAGATCAAAAGCATACCGCGCCCGTTGGAACCTGTGGGCATTCCGCCCGCGCCCTTCGCTCCGCCCGCGTGAACAAAAGCACAGTCGTCGCGTATCTCGATATTCAATACGATTTCCGGGTCGTTTACGTCCACCTTCAAGCCGCCGACGGTTTCCAGCGCGACGCCGCCGCAGATGTCGCAAATTTGCGGTGAAATAAAGGGGAAAGACTTGTCCCCCCGCTTTGCCGCGCATTTGAAAGTTTTAGCGTTCCCGAAAAATTCCGCGGCGTTTTCGCGTATGGTGCGTTTTATGGCTTCCATGTCCTTTTCGCATTCAATGCCAAGACAGACCGAAACCACGCCGAATACTTTTTTCATTTTTTCCGCGGCAAGGAGCATATCGGCGTCGTTGTCGCCGCGTATGACAAGCGTGGACTGGGAATTGTGAAGTTCGTAATTTCCCTTTGCGGGGAGCGTTTTCAGCGCGTTCTTGACCCGCTTCATCAAAAGCGTCTCAAAGCGCCCGCGGTTTAACCCTTTTAAGACCAGTTCGCCGTATTTTAAGACGATTATATTTTTCATTTGGTTTTGTTTCCTTTTGTTTGATAGCGCAGGACGTTTTTCAGCTCCATGACGAGGCTTTCCACCTCGTCTTCCGTGTTGAGCGGCGAAAAGCCGATGCGCAGCGAGGACGATATATACTCCCGCCCGTAGCCGAAGGATTCGAGCGCCGCGTTTCCTTTGACTTTCGTAGAACAAGCCGACGACGATGAAACGCAGATTTTTTCTGAAGACAGATAATTCATCGCGACCTCGCTCCTGACGTTTTTCAGGCTGATGCTTATCAACGAGTCGATATGGCGCTCCGGGACGCGGTAATCAATGTTTTCGCCGAGTACCGCGTTTGCTCTTTCGACAAACAGTTCCCGCAGCCGGGCGATTTTCATACGGCAGCTGCCGTCGCCTTTCGCCGAGCCAAGCCGCGCCGCTTCGCCGAAAGCCGCGATCCCCGCGACGTTCTCCGTGCCGCTCCTAAGCCCGTTTTCCTGCCCGCCGCCGAACATAATCGGCGGAAGCTTCAGCCCTTCCCGTATAAACAGCGCTCCGACTCCCTTCAAGCCGCCTATTTTATGGGCGGAAAGCGAAGCAGTGTCGCAGTAACGCGCGGCATAACCGTCCATGTAATCGGGGACTTTCAAAAATCCCTGAGTTATGTCCGAATGGAACAGCGCGCCGGAGGACGAATCCGTTATAATTTGCCTTATCCTTTTTAAATCCGTCAGCGCGCCGTTCTGATTGTTGACCTGCATAAACGCCGCAAGACAGACCTTTTCGGTTTTTAGAGCGTTTTCAAGAAATTCGCAGTCCAATTCCCCGCCCGCCGCCGGGACATAAACAACCGCAAAACCTTTCTGTTCAAGGGATCTGACGGTTTCTAAAACCGAAGGATGCTCCGCTTTCGCGGTGAGCACCACGTTGCCCGCCCTGCGGTTTTTAACCGCGCCGGACAATATCGCTATATTGTTGGCTTCCGTGCCGGAGGAGGTGAAATAAATTTCCGCGCTCGTGCATAATAAGGCGGAAGCGACGTTTTTCCGGGCTTCGGAGACGATTTCACGCGCTTCCAGTCCCGCGAAATGGGGTGACGACGGGTTGGCGAAAACTCCCATGGCGTTTTTTGCCGCTTCTACAGCCAAGGGATGGGGGATGGCGGAAGCCGCGTTATCAAAATATATCATAACCTACCGTTATTTTGCTTTATGAGATTTGCATTAAATGCCAAAGCATATTTATTCATCAAATATTATACATTAAACCCTGTGCTAAGTCAATGATAAATTGCCTTATAAGCTTCAGACGTTTCAAATTATTTGACAAAACGGGTGCGGCGTGCTATAATTGACAAAAATAAAGCTGTATTAATCGTCCAATCGAACGACGGGAGATAAATTCCATGAAAAAATTTGCGTCAATATTAACGGTTATATTGCTTCTTACCGGCATATGCTTGCCGCTCAATTCCTGTTTTATTACCGCGAAAGTCTATGAAATCGCCCTGATCACCGGGACTTCCGGAATTACCAACCGTTCCTCCGCGCAGGGCGTTTACGACGGAATTACCTCATATTGCAATCAAAACGGCGTCAGCTGCAATTATTATGTCCCGGAGGAGGACAATACTGACGCTTATCTCGCCAAAGTAAAAAAAGCAGTGTCCGGCGGCGCCAAGCTCATTATTTTTGCGGGTTATTATTTGGCGGATGCGGCGGCGAAAGCGGTAAAGCTTTATGACGAAACGGATTTTTTGCTTGTCGATTGTTATACCGATATAGACGACGAACGGGTTTTTTCAATAAACTTCCGGGAAGAGCAGGCGGGCTTTCTGGCGGGTTATGCGGCGGTGAACGAGGGCTTAACC
>CAYOGQ010000139.1:0-4676 GCA_964403645.1 uncultured Ruminococcus sp. | reverse complement strand
CTGGTAAAAAGCCGGTTTTGCCGGCGTTTCGACATCCGCGCGCGTCGCGGATAATGCCGATTCAATTTTAGGCGAACGAAGGTAAGCCATCACTCCTTCAGCGATACCCTGAGCGATAAGCTCGGGGTGTTCCGTTATAACGGCGCAATCGTTCTTGTTGGTTATATAACCTATATCGACGACCGCCGCCGGCATTTTCGCCTTCCGCAGGGCGTAACAATCCGACCTCGCCGCGACGCCCCGGTTTTGCAACCCGGCCGCCGTCCATATGCGTCCGAGCACCTTTTCGGCAAGGTTTTCGGTCTCTTTGGTGAGCCGGCTCACCGCGACCGAGGAACCGGTAGTGAATTTGTCCGGCGACGAATTGATATGCAGTCCTATGTAATAATCCGCGCCCCATTCATTGGCTTCGTTTATCCGTGCGGGGGGTTGGTTCGACGTAAAGCTCCCCCGCTTTTCGCTGCTTTCACCGTGCGAGAGCTTTGTCTCGAAGCCGTTCGCGGATAAAACGGATGCGAGGCGAAGTCCCGTTTCAAAAAGGATATCGGCGGCTTCGTTGTTTACGGGGTTATATCCGTTGTCGATATATATTTTCATACGCAATCTCCCCTTTATATATCTATATATGAGTATATGGCGTTAAAAGATGATATGTTAAAACACGAATTTTATATAAAGCGCTGGGTATTGATTTTTTATCCGCCGTGTATTATAATCAAATAAAACATAAGCTTTTAAAGTATATGGGATGTATATGTTCAAATGATAAAACCGTTGAAAAGCCTCGTTTTGTCTTGCGGTGAAAGCCTTGCAGCCGAAAAGCTGAAAAACTTCGGCGCTTTTTTTGAAAGCCATAAAAAATGCGCTCTCGCCTTTTCGGGAGGCATCGATTCGTCGTTTTTGCTTTACGCCGGATTAGGTTTCGGAGCCGATATACGCCCTTTTTATGTCAAAACGGTGTTTCAGCCGGATTTTGAGTATAAAGACGCTCTCGCAGTTGCTTCGCTTCTCGGCGTAAAACCGACGGTGATATGCCGCGAAATACTCTCCGTACCGAAAATCGCCGAAAATCCCTCCGACCGCTGTTATTATTGCAAGCAAGCCATATTCGCTTCGATTATCGAAAAAGCGTCGGCGGAAGGATTTGACATCGTCATCGACGGGACCAACGCCTCCGACGACGCTTCGGATCGCCCCGGCATGAAAGCGCTCGCCGAACAATCCGTAATTTCTCCTTTAAGAAACACCGGGCTTTTTAAAAATGAAATACGTCTTCTTTTAAAGGAAGCGGGGTTTGGTTTCTGGGACAAGCCCGCGTATTCCTGCCTTGCGACACGCGTCGTTACGGGAGAAGTCATAACGCCGGAGTTGCTTTCGTGTGTCGAAAAAGCCGAAAACGCGCTTTTTGAGCTCGGTTTTTCGGATTTCAGGGTCCGTACCGGCGGCGGCGGGGCAAAGTTGCAATTCGTTGCGGAACAAACGGAAAAGGCGAACGGTTTAAAAGACTTGATAATTGAAAAAATAAAGCCGTTTTTCGGCAAAGTTTCAACGGTTTTTGAGACGAGGGTCGGACATTAACATGAATAAGAGTGAAATAAAAAAATTGTTGGAAAGCGTCGCGGCGGGAACCGTTTCGCCGGACGAAGCGCTGTTCGCGCTTAAAACCGCGCCTTTTCAAGACCTCGGCTTTGCCAAGCCGGATTTTCACCGGGGTCTGAGGCAGGGACAGGGCGAGGTCATTTACGGCGAGGGCAAAACCGCCGAACAGATAATTAAAATCGCTCTCTCGTTACTCGAAAACGGTGAAAAACGGATACTGATAACACGCCTTTCGGCGGACAACGCGGAATTAATAAACAAAGCTTTTCCGATAAAGTACCACGGGATCGCGCGCATCGGGCAAATCGGCGAAACACCGACCCCCGATTCGCCGTCTGCCGGTACGGCGGGGATGATAGCAGTCGTTTCGGGCGGCACCGCCGATATGCCCGTGGCGGAAGAAGCCTCTCTGGTTGCGGAGTTTTTCGGCAACAGGGTCGTAAGGATTTACGACGTCGGCGTTTCGGGGCTTCACCGCTTGCTTTCCCGTCTTGACGTCATCATGACCGCCGAAGTAATTATCGCGGTGGCGGGGATGGAGGGCGCGCTCGCCAGCGTGGTGGGCGGGCTTGCCGACTGCCCGGTGATCGCAGTCCCCACCAGCGTGGGTTACGGAGCCTCCTTTCAAGGCGTGGCTGCGCTGCTTTCGATGCTCAATTCCTGCGCCAGCGGCGTCAGTGTGGTTAATATTGACAACGGCTTCGGCGCCGGGTACATAGCAAGTTTGATAAATCATAAACATTAAAGAAAGGGAACAGATTATGTGGTTTTATAAAGAAGGTTGCGTCATAAACCGCGATGCGCAATATGAAATGATGCAGCAGCTTGTCGCGGAAGCGGCGAAAAAATACGGAAAACCGAAAAAGGCGCTGCTTCTCCCTCCGGACATAACCCGTTACCATTCCGGCGCGGGCGAGCTTACGAATATGCTCTACCATATCCTCAGGGACGGGTATGATTCCGAAATCAATGTTATCCCGACTCTGGGGCAGCACGTTCCGCATACGCCGGAAGAAAACCGCTGGATGTTCGGCGACATACCCGAAGAGCGGATATTAAAGCATGATTGGAAAAACGGCTGCGTTACATTGGGTGAGATAGACCGCAATTTCGTAAGCACCGCCACGGGAGGGCTTGCGGATTGGAATATCCCGGTGGAAATCAACCGCCATGTCACCGAGGGTGGATACGACCTTGTGGTAAACATCGGTCAGGTTGTCCCGCACGAGGTGCTGGGATTTGCAAACCATAACAAAAACTATTTTATCGGACTCGGCGGAAAAGGCATGATCTGCGCTTCGCATATCACCGCGGCGCTCTGCGGAATCGAAAACAACCTCGGTCAGGTGATAACCCCGCTGCGCGGCTGCTACAATTACGCCGAGCAAACCTACCTTAAAAACATACCATCGGTTTACGCCCTTATCGTCAAGTCACATGACGAACAAAACGAACTGAAAACGACCGGTTTGTATGTGGGCGGCGATGTCGGGACATATGTCCAAGCGGCGCGTTACGCAAGGGAAAAAACCGTATTCATGTTCGACCGCCCGATAAAAAAAGTCGTCTGTTTTATGGACGGTAGGGAATTCCGCAGCACATGGGTCGCCAACAAAGCGGTTTATCGCACCCGCAAGGCGATAGCCGACGGCGGCGAGCTGATAATCGTCGCTCCGGGTGTACAGCGTTTTGGCGAACAGCCCGAAGTTGACCGCATGATACGGAAATATGGTTACAAGGGCACCCCGCGCTCGTTGGAAGCGTATAAAAGCGACGACGAGCTGCGCGACCTCGCCCACGCTGCGGCGCACCTGATACACGGCTCGTCGGAAGGCAGGTTTAATATCACATACGCTCCGGGCAATCTGACACGGGAGGAAGTCGAAAGCGTCGGTTATGGTTATATGGATATAAACGATGCGTTAAAGAAGTATAACCCCGAAGCATTAAAGCCGGGGTTCAACACGGTAGACGGCGAGGAAATCTTTTTTATCGGTTCACCAAGTCTCGGATTGTGGACTTCAAAGGAAAAATTCAAAGAAGCTCTTGAAAATAACACGTCTTTTTGCGACAGGATGATTTCCTCCCGCCCCGGCGAGGAGATTTGGCAAAATATCAAGAAGTGGAACAGCGAGGATATGAAATCGCTGGGCTTTGATAATTAAATTGCGTTCTTAATATTCCGCAGGCATATATCATACCCCAACAGGGTAAATCACACCGTAGGTATATCATACCCGCACGGGTATATCATTCGTTCGTTTCGTTTCGTTCCAAACGGACAGGGATAATAAATGCGCTGCCTTCGGCGAATGATATACTGCCCTCGGGCAGCATGATATATCACCTCAACCGCCGCGGCGGTTGAGGTGATATGATATACGGCGAAGTTGCCATTCGGCAACTTCGCCGTATAAATATAATATCAAGGATCGTATTCCGGATTGTACCCATAAAAATTCCTGGAATTCAGGTTATCCTGTATCACGCGCAGCCCGTCGCCGAAACGTTGGAAATGGGATAAATACAGGAGGAAAATTATGCACAGATCAATGATGCAGGTCTATGTCTGCGAAAGGCTTTAAAATAAACATATCCCCTTGACTCTGCCGTTGGGGAACAGTTTATACTATTGTTATACCAACAGAAAGGAAGACTTTTTATAATTGAATTAATTAAAATCAGGGATGTATCAGTCAAGTATGATATACCCGCCCGGACACTACGTTATTACGAGGACATGGGGCTGATAGCAAGCACACGGAGTGATGACTATGCATACAGATTGTATGACGCGAACAACCTGCAGCGGCTTGAACAAATATTAATACTGCGGAAACTGAACATCAGCATCAAGGATATTCAACGGATATTCAATACATCTGGTACTGAGGTTGTCTTGAAGGTGCTTGGGAAAAAGGTTGATGATATCGACAAAGAAGTATCTCTTTTGCACGAACTCAAGGAAATCGTACTGGAATTTATCCGCCAGATCGAAAGGTTTGATTTCGCAAAAGAATCTGATGTTAAGCTGTTATATGAAAAGGCGAAAGAATTAGAAACCCAAATTGTCAATG
>CAYOGQ010000138.1:0-4686 GCA_964403645.1 uncultured Ruminococcus sp. | reverse complement strand
CATAACCACCCTCGCCGCCACCGGGCAGGACGGCTTCCACAAGGATTTTCTGCCGCTCACCGAAGGATTTATTTATGCGGACGCCGGAGATATGGACGCGGTGCGCTCCGCGTGCTCGGACGGCAGCGTCGCCGCCGTGATGATCGAGGTCGTGCAGGGGGAGGGCGGCGTGCTGCCGCTCGACGCTGAATATGTCAAAGCGCTCGCCGATTTCACCGCGGCAAACGACATTCTCTTAATAACCGACGAAGTCCAGTGCGGGAACGGGCGCACGGGGGCACTGTACGGTTATATGAATTACGGCATAACGCCGGATATCGTCTCCACCGCCAAGGGTCTGGGGGGCGGGCTGCCGCTGGGCGCGACGCTGCTCGGCGAAAAGGTCAGGGACACCTTCACCCCCGGAACGCACGGCTCCACCTTCGGCGGCAATCCGGTTTGCTGCGCCGGAGCGATAAACATACTGTCGAGAATAGACGATAAGCTGCTTTCGGAAGTCAGAAGAAAATCCGCATACATTAAAAATGAACTTACCGTAACGGCGGGCGTGAAAAGCGTCACCGGGATGGGTTTTATGCTCGGCATCGAGACCGAAAAAGACGCGGCGGCGGTTATCGCCGAATGCATGAAGCGCGGTGTCCTGCCGCTCAAAGCCAAAAATAAAGTGCGTCTGCTTCCGGCATTGAACATTCCGGACGAATTACTGATAAAAGCGGTTTTGATAATCAAAGAAGTGTGCAAAGAGGTGCGCCATGAATCTTAAAGGCAGGAGCTTTTTACGGATAATCGACTTTACGCCGGAGGAAATCGCATATCTGCTCGATATCGCCGCCGATTTAAAAGCGAAGAAAAAAGCGGGAGTTGCGCACGAAGTCCATAAAGGAAAAAATATTGTGCTGATCTTTGAAAAGACCAGCACCCGGACGCGCTGCAGCTTTGAAGTCGCGGCGCACGACCTCGGCATGAACGTCACCTACCTCGATCCTACGGTGTCCCAGATAGGCGCGAAGGAAAGCGTCGCCGACACGGCGAGGGTGCTCGGTCGGATGTACGACGGTATCGAATACCGCGGCTACGGTCAGGAGATTGTCGAGGAACTGGCGAAATACGCGGGCGTCCCCGTCTGGAACGGATTGACAAACGAAGCGCATCCGACTCAGATTCTGGCTGATTTTCTCACAATTAAAGAAAAATTCGGCAAATTAAACGGAATAAAGCTTGTATATATGGGCGACGCGCGTTATAATATGGGGAATTCCCTGATGGCCGGCTGCGCCAAGATGGGCATGGTCTTCACCGCCTGCGCCCCGGAGGAATATTTCCCCGAAAAAGCGCATGTCGCCGAATGCAAAAAGATCGCCGCGGCCACAGGCGCGGAAATCAGGCTGGAAACCGACCCGAAAAAGGCCGTGAAGGGCGCGGATATCGTCTATACCGACATATGGGTTTCCATGGGGGAACCCGCCGGGATATGGGAAAAGCGGCTGAAAGCGCTCTACCCGTATCAAGTCAACGAATCCATAATGGACCTTGCCGGGGAAAACGCGGTGTTCATGCACTGCCTGCCGGCGTACCACAACCTGAAAACCGGCGTGAGCCGGGAGATCGGGGAACGTTACGGTATAAAAGCTCTCGAAGTCACGGACGAGGTATTTGAAAGCCGCCGGTCGATTGTTTTCGACGAAGCGGAAAACCGTATGCACACCATAAAAGCGGTCATGGCGGCGACGTTGTGATTTAATAAAAAAGTTACGGCGCGGCGGTTTTTCCGCCGCGCTGTATGAAAGGTATAACTTTTAAACGGCGAGTTTGCGACTTTGCGGCCGGAGCGACCGCAATTTCGCCTGCGGCGAAACGCTGCATACATCGCGGCTAGTTTTGAAAGAAGGGATTATAAGAATGAGCAAAAGATATCTGGTCACGGCGGACGGCGAAATTTACGAAGGGACGGCTTTCGGGGCTGATACGTCCGCGGTTGGCGAACTGGTTTTCACCACGGGGATGTGCGGGTATATCGAAACGCTGACCGACCCCAGCTATTACGGGCAGATAATACTGCAAACGTTTCCGTCAATCGGCAATTACGGTATCATCGAAGAAGATTTCGAAGGCGAATGCCGTGCGAGCGGCTATATCGTGCGCGAATACTGCGAAAAGCCATCGAATTTCCGCTCGCAATATGATCTCGACACCTTTTTAAAGCAAAACGGAATCCCCGGCATTTACGGCGTTGACACGCGCGCCATAACAAGAAAATTACGCGAATACGGCGTCATGAACGCCGCCATCTGCGACGCGGTGCCTGAGGATTTATCATATATTAAAAATTATAAAACCGAAAATGCCGTAATGAATGTTACATCAAAAGAGAGCTTAGTTTATCCCGCCGTTGGGGAACGGCTTTATAACGTGGTATATTTGGATTACGGCGCGAAAGGGAATATCGCGCGGGAACTGCAAAAGCTCGGCTGCGAAATTACCGCCGTCCCCGCCGACACCAAAGCGGAAGCAATCCTCGCCATGAAACCCGACGGGTTGATGCTTTCCAACGGCCCCGGCGACCCCGCCGAAAACGTCGGCGCCATCGGTGAGCTCGCCAAGCTCGCGGGGAAAATGCCGATTTTCGGCATCTGCCTCGGGCATCAGCTTTTCGCTCTGGCGCTCGGCGGCAAAACCGCAAAACTCAAATACGGGCACCGCGGCGCCAATCAGCCGGTCTGTTCCGTCAGGGAGGGGCATACCTATATCACCGGACAAAATCACGGCTACACCGTACTGCCGGAAAGCTTAAGCTGCGGAAAAGTCAGCTTTATCAACGCGAACGACCGGACCTGCGAAGGCATGGATTACCCGGAATACAAGGCGTTTACGGTGCAGTTCTACCCCGAAGCCTGTTCCGGTCCAAGGGACACTTCCTTCCTGTTTGACAAATTTATTTTGGAAATGAGGAGCGTTAAATATGCCGATTGACAAAAGCATTAAAAAGGTATTGATGATAGGCTCCGGGCCGATAGTTATCGGGCAGGCGGCGGAATTCGACTACGCGGGTGCGCAGGCGTGCCGTGTTCTCAAAGAAGCGGGGATAAATGTGGTGCTGGTGAACTCCAACCCCGCCACTATCATGACCGATCGCGCCATGGCGGACGAAATTTATCTGGAACCTTTAACGGAAGAAACCGTCGAGCGCATAATAGAAAAAGAATCGCCTGATAGTATGCTCGCGGGGCTGGGCGGACAGATAGGGCTGACGCTGGCGATGAAATTGTGGGAAAAAGGTTTCCTGCAATCCCACGGTGTCCGCTTGATCGGCACCAACGTGGAAGCGATCGAAAAAGCGGAGGACCGCCAAAAATTTAAGGACACCATGGCTGCCATAAGCGAACCCGTCATCCCGTCGGATATCGCCAACAAAGCGGATGAAGCGATTGAAATCGCCGACCGCATAGGATATCCGGTAATTATACGCCCGGCGTTCACCTTGGGCGGAGCCGGCGGCGGCGTGGCTTACAACCGCGCGGAGCTGGAAACAGTGTCCAGAATCGGGCTTGACGCCTCGCCGATAGGACAGATATTGGTTGAAAAATATATATACGGCTGGAAAGAGATTGAATTCGAGGTCATGCGCGATGCGATAGGAAATGTCATCGCGGTGTGCAGTATGGAAAACCTGGACCCTGTCGGAGTCCATACCGGCGACAGCATCGTCGTCGCGCCCACGCTGACGCTCGCCAACAAGGAATTCCAGATGCTCCGCTCCGCTTCGCTGAACATCATCTCCGCGCTCGGCATCGTGGGCGGTTGCAACTGCCAGTTCGCGCTCGACCCTGAAAGCTTCGAATACGCGGTCATAGAGGTCAATCCCCGCGTTTCACGCTCCTCGGCGCTCGCCAGCAAGGCGACGGGCTACCCGATAGCGAAGATCACCACTAAAATCGCACTCGGCTATACGCTCGACGAAATTAAAAACGACATCACAGGGAAGACCTGCGCCTGCTTCGAACCGACAATCGACTATGTGGTCGTGAAGTTTCCCAAATGGCCGTTTGATAAATTCCCAGTCGCCAGCCGCAGGCTCGGCACTCAAATGAAGGCGACCGGGGAAGTAATGGCGATCGCCCCGTCGTTCGAGATGGCGCTGATGAAAGCCGTCCGCGGCGCGGAGATATCTCTCGATACCTTAAACGCCGCCCCTATATCGGACAAGCCCGTTCTGGAACGTCTTGCCGATCGCGACGACCGCCGTATATTTACCGTATTCGAAGCGATAAAAGCGGGGATTTCCGCGGACGAAATCAACTGTATCACCCGCATTGACAAATGGTTTATATATAAGCTGCAAAACCTCGCGGCGTTTGAAAAAAAGCTCGCGTCGGAAGGGCTGACCGCCGAAAACCATCTCGCCGGCAAAAAATACGGCTATACCGACGCCGCCCTCAAGCGGCTGTCCAAAGCCAAAACCGTACCGGGCGTCAAAGCCTCATATAAGATGGTCGACACCTGCGCGGCGGAATTCGACGCTGTAACCCCTTATTTCTATTCGACCTATGACAAGGAATGCGAATCGCGCCTTTTCCCGCGTTCGGGCAAGCCGGTGGTCATGGTGCTCGGCTCCGGACCTATCCGGATAGGGCAGGGTATCGAGTTCGACTATTCCTCGGTGCATTGCGTCTGGTCGCTGAAACGGCT